>JANMLD010000006.1:0-29485 GCA_031372345.1 Pirellula sp. | reverse complement strand
CGAGTGGTTAGTCCGCTGGATCGGCTGGAGAAAGACGCGTCCGAGAAAGACGCGTCCGAGAGGAATGTGGCCGAGAGGAATGTGGCGCAGGCATCGGTTGCGAGGGTCGAGGAACCACGGCACGGAGTGCCGTGCTACACTGAAATTCCACCTGAGGGTTTGGTCTCTCGCGAGATGTCAGGGGTAACGGCACAGAGTGCCGTGCTACACTTGAAGAATGACGAGTTGGCGGTACCGGTTGAGGCAATTTCCGCAAGCGAATCGGGGAAAAAGTTGAATTGGGGGCGCCGAACATGGAATTCGTTTTTGGATTGGATGGTACGATCTCGTTTCCCTGATTGTATAGATGGCGGCAGATGATCAACAGGCGAACATGAAACAATGCCAATTGCAGCATCGAAGAACCGACTGGATCTGGTCGTGACATGCCCATTGGATAGGCTGAAGGCGGTCGTTAGCTCAACACCGAGAAAGCATACGTAGGACAGCTCCGTGCCCTTATTGAAAATCTGCGGTAACAAGATAGAACTCAGATCTCAGATCTCAGATCTCAGATCTCAGATCTCAGATAGCAGATAGCAGATAGCAGAAGAGGCAAATGGAAAACGGGAAATTATTCGACCTGTACGATTGGAAAACACAAAAGTGTTAGAACAAGTCGTCCTTTCTGGAACAATCGCGGATAAGGTAGGAAAATGAAGGGTAGGAAGATGAGTTTCCAGAGAATTTTCCTACCCGTAATCTTCCTACCGGGTTTTCAATCCGATCGGAGCGAGGCTTTTTTCAATCTAATCGTACAGGTCGAAATTATTGGCGAAACTCCTCTAGACGGGTGGCGGTTTATTCTTACATCGATATTTCGGGCCAGCTTCTTGCAATGGTTCAAGACTGGGGCGACAATGCGAGCGGGCGAGTTTATGCCTGTCCGATTCGAATAGATCTGCATAGATCGGCTGTCGGACACCTCAATAGGTCGCAACTTCAAGTTGGAGCTTGGGGCGAACGGAATCGGGACGTTTTTGGAGTCATTGTGTCACATTCATTGCGATTTCGAGACGACATCGAATGGGTGCGCTATCCTGAAAGTGAGAAGTGGGTGGCCAGGGATCCCCTGAATGCCTCCTTCTTTTACTTTAGCCAATTGGAGTTCTCGGCGGCGAAACTGCTCAATGGTAAGAATTCGCTGCTGGAGGTGGTAAAGGCCATCAACCAACTTCATCTGGCTCCTCCCATTTCAGAACAATGGCTACGGGTTTTGATTGGTAAATGGAGCGGTTCGCATCTATTGCTTCCGACCCCAGAAAGACGTTCCATCAATGCCTCGCGGACTTGGCCAGCCAGAGTCACGAGGGCGGTGACGCAACTAATACTCAGCCCGCTATCGATCCGCGTCCCAATTTTGAAGCCTTCCGAGTTTTCGTTATGGTTTCGCATTTTGGCATTCGTTCTCTTTCATCCATTCGTTGTAACGCTCACTCTTGTTGTCTCGATAGCGTGCCTTTTTTTCGTCCTCAATCAGCTATTGCAAACGCCAAATTGGATCGTCTTTGACCTCCGCAAGATTCAAGGAGATCGATGGATCGCTATTCTCATCAGCTATCTCGTCGTGAAATCGCTGCATGAATTGGGGCATGTGTTGGCCTGTGCTCGATGGGGAGCCCGGTGTCGTGAAATTGGCGTGCTGTTTTTGTTTTTTACACCATGTTTGTACTGCGATACGACCGACTGCTGGAAGCTGCCCTCCAAGTGGCAACGGGCAGCGATCGGTAGTGCGGGACTTTACGTCGAGCTGATACTTGCATGTATCGCGTCGATCGTATGGTTGACGGCCTATGACGGATTGGAACGAACGGTAGCGGCCAGCGTTATGCTGATGTGTTCGCTGGGCACCATTTTTGTCAACGGAAATCCATTCTTTCGTTACGACGGCTATTACATACTCTCGGATTTGTGGGGAGTCCCGAATCTGGCTCAACAAAGTGCATCGGCACTTTGGCGTATTTTTGTGTTTTGCCTTGGCGGGCGGAAATGGCGATCGGATGAATTTGACAGGAGTGTTTTTGTCCTTGCCGGTTTTGCTTTGGTATCGACGTTGTATCGATTGACGGTGCTGGTTCTGGTGATGTGGCTCGTTTGGAACACCCTAGTTCCGCTCGGCATGGGGCTCTTTGCATTACTGATTTTCGCAACAACTGGCCTTGGTATACTCGTGGCTGTTTCTCGTTTCCTTCATAGTCTAATGACGGAGTTTTTTGCTCCAATGCCAATTCGATTTCTAAGGTTTGCCTTTTTGATTGCGATCCTCGTGGCGGGCCTTTACTTGGTGAGCGTTCAAAGTGTTCCCGGGTACGTCCGCACGCGCGGCTACTTGGACTTTGGAGACAAAGTGCCTATCTATGCAGCCCAGACGGGTTCCATCCAGTTTGTGTCGGACAAAATGGCATCCAGCGAAATGCATTTTGAAAAAGGGGATCGAATGTTCGAAATCGACTGTCCCGAAAAAGAATTGGAACTGATGAATCTCACCAATGAGATTTCCTACACCAAGTCGAAAATCGAGCTTTTAAAGAAGTCGTCCGTCAACGAACGCTCGACGTCCTACGAGCTACCGCCGCTCCTTGAAATGGCGAAAGACTTGGAGGCGAAGCGAGTACTGCTTGCTCCAGAGATCGAGTTACGGACACAGGTTGCGCCCAAAGACGGTTACTTCCTACCTTCCGCCGCGCGCGCTCCGCTCTCGCATACAGCCCCAATCGATGTGCGGTTTTTGGCATCCCCGATCCACCCCAATTCGCTCCATTGCACGGTCGAGAAAGGAACCCAACTGGGTTGGTTCACAACCAAAAAGGCAGTGGTTTTCCAAGCGATTGTCTCGGAATCCGACATCAAATCGCTTCAAATCGAAAGTGCCGCAACGTGCATTCTGGACTCAAGCACGGGTCTGACGCACCGTTGCAAAATCATCCGCATTTCCCCCGATCCGATCGAGGCGATGCCACCCGAATTGTTAGGTGACGCGTACGTCATTACTCAACGCAACGAGAGGGGAATGTTCGTACCAGAATCGCCATACTATCAGGTCACAGTGCAAGCGGTTGGGCCCATCTCTTCCCAAATCAAGGGCTCACGCGCCACGATCCATTTTCAACTCGCACCGAGAACTGTACTGCAACATCTCGTGCGTTATATACAGCTTACATTTAAGCCGTTGAGATAGGGCTTTCCACGAGCGTTGACCCATCGCAGGATTGCGGAGAAGTCGTGGTCCAAAACGAGCGAAGGGCCTCGCTCGTCCACAAGTATTAAATCACAGCCACTGAGACGGCAGTTATTTTCCAACGATCGGTGCCGGTAGAACTGCTCTGGGGTCCACGAAAGGTGGAAGAACTTGGGGCTTAGGACGGTTTCGCCTGCGGAGGTGAAGAACGACTTGCTTCGATTCACCCGCCTTGAGCATCACCGTCTCTTTCGCAGCATACTCGGCTCCCGTTTCGTTCTTCAGTACCCCCTCGATCTCGAATTTGTAGTTCTTACCGGGCGCGAGTCCTCGAACAATGTATGGACGGGATGAACCCATCGTAAAGGTGGGTTCACCATTGATCGAAACAATGGCTTTGTCCTGCACGATGACGGTCAAATTGATCAGTTCGGCAGGGTTGTCAACTTCGGCTAGCAGAGCATCCGCTTCCGACATGGGAGGCAAGCTGGATTCGTAAACCATTCCATCGCCAGCTCCATTGCCAGCTCCAGATCGGTGACAAGCACAACCGCCTTGCCCCAACGCAAGCGATGATGTTGAGCTCCATGCTAGAACCGATACGACCCCTCCAAGAATACTCCACTTTAAACTGCTCATTTCAAAGCTCCCAAAAAACAGCGAACAACCGACCGACACCTAGCGCGAGAACCAAGTGTGTTATCGAGCGAGGTTGCAAAATTCCTAAGGCAATTCAAAAACTCGCCACATTTGCAGTTTGCCAGGATTAGCGCGATTGTGACTAAACCGAGGCTAAAAACGCGAGATGTGGGAAACGCGGGCTGTGGGAAACGCGGGGCGATGCACACGCGGTTAACCGAAGTAACAACACGTTATCTCCGCGAAGGTGCGTATCTTCCTATCCCGCCTTCATGAATCCCTTGTTTCGCAAATAGAAGTACTTGAGTTGCCCTTGTGACGCACCCTCTTTCAGATCCCTCAAACGGAACAAAAAGACGTCGACCGGGTCTTCGCGCGAACCGCTCAGTTCAAACTCATGGCGTTCGTTATCTGTATCTGGATTCGTCGAAGTCTCCGGATAAGTGCGTCTGGCGCTCTGAGCCTCGTGGCAATAAACAAAGAGCCGGTCGTCATCGCTCGATTTGACCGTTACCGTCACGCGGTTATCCGAGCGAATGCAATGCACTCTCCCCTCTTGAACAACCGTTGATGTCTTCGCTGCCAATGGGACTCGCATCGCTTTGTCAGGAACTTCGTCTGAGAGCCAGACCTCAAAGTCCATTTGCTTTGAGAACCACTGTTTGTTTTGTCCCCACGGTACCAGGGGAAACCGCAAGATGGGATAATGCGTTCTTGAGATGTAATCGACATCGCAAAGCAAATAGGTTCGCGAGACATCTCCGCTGGATGGTTTCAATAGCCCCACCGCAAATTTCGGAGGGACCGTAAAAATCTTTCGTTCACTATCAAGCGACTTTCCTCGAATCGCCGTCTCCATTATCAGTTCGCGTTTGGAGCCACCGCTTGTTTCTGGAATCGGACGAGCGAATAAACTCAGGCTAGTATCATTGGTTTGAAAGCCCATGTTGAACAAGATGGCGTTCGCCTCCGAATCGAATTCTATAAAATTGAGCTCATTGACATCCGATCTGTAACGCAGTTCTAGTCTTTGGTTGCCTGTGATCCATACTTTCGCTCGCTGCTTTTGGAGTACGCTATCCCCCATGCTTTCCACTTCCGCCAAGGCCCAGTAAGGAAACCCATCGTATGGGATCTTAATCTCTTCCCCAAACTTGCCTTCGGCGATCAGACGTGCTGGAGCGTCGTCCGCAAAGATTCGAACCTTGGATCGCGGAAACGACGCCAGGAGATCCTGAGTGGCTTCGCTAAAATCGTCGTAAAGGAATTTGGTGTCGCGTTTGGTTTTTCCAATGTCCGACAGACGGCGCAGAAGAGTCGCAAGCTCGTTATTGGACTTTTTTGCTTGAGCGCGTGCATCTTGTTCAAGCCCACTAAAATAGTTGTCGTTCTTGTATTGAAAAACAAAGAGCGAAGCCTTGGTGCGTTTGAGCTCATCGAACACACTTTGGTAATCTTTGTTCTTGCCTTTGTAATAAATGTAGTCGACGGGGTCATTCCGTACAGGAACGGGTACGTCGTTGCTCCCATCGCTCACTACGACGATGCGTGTTCTGCCGTTTGGTTGCAATGTGCAGGCAGCGAAGATGGCATCGTAGAGCGGCGTGCAACCCCATGAGCCAACGGTGCTCGACCAAACGATGCTTTCGATTTTGGACATATCACTACCGCGTTCGATATCGGAGTAAAAGATTTGGTCCCCGATCGGGTGGTCTTTTAGCCCAATGCTGTGAGCCAACTGAATCGACACGGTTGGGTCCTCGTCTTTGGAGCTTTTTAACTTGAGCCCGAAGGGGATGAGTCCAACCTGAACAGGATTCTCCCCAGTCATGTTCAAGTCTTGAATCTTACTGAGAAGACTCGATACTGTTTTCTTCGCATCGAGATGAGATTCCTTCATTGAAGCGGAACAATCCAAAAGGATCCAGACCGTAATGGGTTCTGAATTCTTGGCGGTTACTTGGAGCGTCGAATTCATTCTCGCTGCCCGTTCAAAGGTGATCTGGTAGCTGTTTTTGGGCGACGGTGAGGGAATGGGATAGTCATGAAAATGACCGCGGAGCGAGAGCGAGAGTTTGTCCTGCCCCACCGATTCTGTAGGAAGTTGCAACTCGCTTGAGGAGCTAGGTTGATCTAGGCTCATCGGTTGAGCTAGTTTCTTCGAACTTGGCGAAAAAGGCTTGCGCAAGGGTCTACCTAGTTTGATAGCAGCCATGGCTTGCCAGGGCAGCGTCTTCAATTCGACACGCATCGTGCTCCAGCGTTCGGGATTCGCTCCTGACTCGACGGCTGTCGCCGATAGTCTTAATTCGATGTCTTTAATTTCCTGGTAGGCCTGTTCTTCGAGCCGATTCAAGGAATCGGGATCGGGATCCATCGCCTTCGATGCGAGTGGGAATGGACTGAGCACATCGCGAGGGCGTTGGTACTGGTCGGCAATCCTTTGGAAAAAATATTTGTTATTGCGAGGTGCATTGAGATCCCCATCGCCCCAACGCGACAAAAACAGTCGTTGAATTTGCACCCGGTTGTGATTGGCTTGGCTGAGCCGTTGAAACTGCACTACCGCATTCCACGGCCACTCGTTCTCATTGACACAATGTGCGGAAGCGCGTTGTCCATATGCGCCCGCTTGAATGCGCGCGCTGTAGTTTGTATTGTAAATCTCGCGCCACAATTCCTTGGCGAGCGATGTAGGTGATCCAGAAAATCTCGAGCCCAGATCGACACGCAAGTCCCGTTCTGCGATCGTAGAAAACCAGTCGCTTTCACGAATGTCGTTGAGTCGACTCTTAAATACATCGGCAATCGCACGCGGTGTTCGGTGTGAAA
The DNA here is from genome assembly GCA_031372345.1 of Pirellula sp. Lineage (GTDB taxonomy): Bacteria > Planctomycetota > Planctomycetia > Pirellulales > Pirellulaceae > JBKCUI01. Next base: position 22,797 of record JANMLD010000006.1, on the reverse strand, counting down.
TTGCAGTGATGGCATCGTCTCGGATATCGCTTTTCAAGTTGCTATTGATACTTGGCTCTTCCTTAATCTCTTCATAGTAATTGGCCAACTGAGAGTGAAATTCCTTCCGCGTGTCCACCGATAGCATCGGCCAACGCAGCGCGATACGGCAGTTGCGGATCGTCTCCGCATCCCGTTTTGCAAGGACTTTTTGAGATGCAAACTCCTTGTTCAACTCAGAGATAACGGTATTCAATTTGACATTCGGACCGATGCTCTGCGGAATCACGGCAGTATCGGGATTCAACAAAAAGTTCTTCGTTTCGACCGCGATTCGAACCGCATCTCCAAGCTCTTTGGCAAGCGTTTCGAACTGGGATGTCGATCTCGTTTGATCTTTGGTAGCAGTGTCCGCAACATACCGATGCAAACGCATGAGAGCCGCCAAAGCATGAGGCGCGATTCCAAAGGCGAGATCACGACTCTCCATACCAGCATCGAGTTGGTCTTTCATGCTCCTGAGCCCCGACAGCGGGTTCTCTAGTCTTGCAAGGCCTTTGATGCAAAGATCGAATTGATTCGCAATCAAATGATCGAAGGCTTGAAGGAAATCTCGATCGAGACCCATCAATCGCTGTTCGGTCCACCAACTCAGTTCGGCATTGGGAGACGACGCAATTTCTTGAAGTGCAGAAAACGCAGCTATGGATTTGGCAACGGCTTCGCTGGCTTCGCTTGCCGATTTTTCGGTTGCGTTCTCCCAATCGATTTCATCCAACAAGATTTTTAGGATTTGGATTTCTAACCACTCAGTATCGTCACTTCCCTCGGGCGCGCCTACGTAGGCTAACGCACTCGCCATCTTCACCTTGGTGAACGCACGTGCCCATCCACTCGCCTCGTTGGCTTTCGCATATTTCTCCATGACGCTCCAAACCTGCAAGCATCGATCGTTTCTCGAAGGTTTCGTCAACTCCGGATTCGGGTCGCTTACGGTTCCTTGCGGTCCTGATTGCCAAAAAGGTGGATTGGACAGCCAAGGCGTCTCCGAGGCATTCGATTCCGCAAAAATTCCAGATGAAAAGAAACTGCAGGGCCGAACAAGGCTATGTGATTTCGCCTCGACCAAACTAGCCCGCCGAGCAAACATCGCGCTTGCTCTCAATTTGTCAATGTTCTGTCCTGCTTGATTGAAATACTCGGGCCAAACTGCAGGACTAGCATTGTTTTCTGCTAGATCTTCCATCAGGATGAGTTGAGATTCAATCTCCGCATAAACAAGCGGGTCCCAGCGACTGGACGATCGAAGCTTCGCAAAATCTTCCCAAAGCTTGTCGATCTGTTGAAACTTGGCCGCAAGCTGTTGCTTCGAGGTTCCGGTTGCGACAAAAGCAGTCTTTTTCACTCCGGTTGTTTCAAACAGCTTGATCGACGACTTTCGTTTGACCGTGTTTTCCGACATCAGAAATTTGGGGGTTTGGTGCGCGACCCGATGCATGGCAACCCAACGGCGAACATTGTCACCTAACTGATGCTCAAAAGCTTCCAACGTGAAGACTCTTTCCGACGTACCGAACCCGGAAACGATTCCCTGGAAAAAATAGTGTGCGAACACGGAGTTTGAGAACTCAGGTGCCATCCAACTCTCTTGCGCTTCATCGCAGGGTAAAGAGAGAATCAGCTTATCTTGCAATGCGATACTGAGACTTCGAAACGCTTGTTCGAATGCGTGGAACGGAAACGCCAAGTCCCCTAGATTAGCAACGACAGGGGGTTGTTTTACATCCAGCACAACCCACGCAAAACATCTTGGCTTCGTCTGCTTTGCAATCCGTTCCAAAAATTTTCCGATCGGCAGTCCGCGTTGATCCATTTTCGAACCGTAGGGATCGTCATTCTCAGCGACCAGAAGCCATTCACTGGCTTCGGAATCCGTCGCTCTTGCAATGTAACAACTAACGAAGTAGGCCGTAATATTCTTTCCAGGTCCACCGCCTTGAAAGCTTCCGGAGGACGCTAATCCGGTTGACTTCATCTCAGAATAGCTCTTGATCCAGTTCTCGTTCCGTCCAACCTCTTTCAAAAACTGTTCCTGAAAAGTTAGGTTCGGAATCGACGGAGTAATATTATTGGTGGGTATAATCTTTCCAAGCTGCAGCGTTTGATAACTGTAGGCGTTTTCACCAAGATCGCGCACGCTGTAAACTCGAGAGGCACTGACAATCAACGGAAGCTTTGGGTTGCGTCGTAAAATAACGACGACGAAGGTGATGATCGACCCAAAAATGATCAGCCCGAGGAATCCAACGATGGCCGACTTTTTCAAAATGAATGTTTTGGGAGCAGGACTTGCGGTTCCGCCAGTCCATGAACGCTCTCCAGCCGACGAGCCGGCAACGGCACGTTTTGATTTCGCTCGCCAATCCTTGCTCTCAGATGGAGGTTTTTCTAAGGGAGGTATAACCGGTAGTTTCCTCGGAGTCCTGTCCTCGGGTGATTTCCCCCTGCCTTTCTCATTTCCTCCTCGCCAGTCCGACATTTTCAATACTTACCCTTACAGATTCGCAAATTGAGTGTGTGGGTGCTCCCACTCGACTTCACACTCTATTTTGTAGCATATCGATCTGCAGGATGCTTGTTGTTTTTCGCGGACTGGCTACAAACCAAGCAGATTGCTACCATCTCAAGGTTCAAAGAAGCGGAAAATTGCAGGATTGACGCCAATACAATTGGTGAAATAATGCATGAACCGCACGATGGCGACGACACATTGATAGTCGTTGAGGTGGATGGTGCTCGACGCCGCAACGAGGACTAGATAACGTTCTAGAGAGAGGGTAATAATCCCCTGAGATGAACTCAGGGGCATTACGTCGAACGCGTCGAACGCTCAGGTCATTGCGGATTACTTATTTGCCTTCTTGCCCTTGCCAGACTTTTCCTTGAATGCGTTTTGAGCTTGCTCAGGCAACTTGGCGAGTTGTTCTGCGGTCAGCCACTTGCCAATCTCGACGCGAACTTTTCCGAGCATCTCCTCCGTTTCCTTGAAGACCTTGGTTTGGTCCGCGGTCAAACCCATGGCGGCCTCAGCGTCCGCTTGAGCATCTTTGCCTTTCTTACCATCTTCCTTTGCTTTCTTGGCTGCTTCCGTTCGCTTCTTTAAGATCTCTGCCGTGATCCCACTTTGAGTGCGTTTTGCAGCAACTTCCTTGGCGACCTTCTCAAACATGTCTTTGATCTTGGTCGTTTCTTCTTCTTTCAGCTCGGCTTTTTCAAGCTGCTTCATGAATTGGGTTACCATCGCCTTAGCTGGATCCTTCTTGCCTCCTTTTTCCTGTGCGTTCAGAGAAACCGAATTGAAAAGAATGGCTGCGACGGCAATGAGGGAAAGGATGGATTTCTTCATGTGCGATACCTTCAAAGGAAAAGAAAAACAGGAACGGAAGTGTTTGGGCGAGCGGCAGATGGGAGTATCCCAACCCGAAGTGTAAGCGAGGGACAATTTCGCAGGTCCCTCACTTACGTTTCGGGTTGTGATAGGTAGTTTTTACATCGCCGCTCGCCTTAAGCGAACAATTGTGGAATGATGTTACCGTCTCGGACCAACGTGATCGGACGCCCAGTTTCGGTCTTGTATTCTTGCTTGGGATCAATTCCCAAATTGTGATAAAAGGAAGCTGCGACGTCGCTCGGCGAAATGGCATCGTTGGCCGGACCAGCAGCGGTTTCGTCGCTCTGTCCGATCACTTGACCACCCCGAATCTTGCCGCCAGCCATCAACATGAACATGCAACGCGGATAGTGATCGCGGCCACCTAACGTAGCTCGCGTATTGATCTTTGGCGTGCGTCCGAACTCGCCAGTGACCATCACCGATGTCGAACCGAGCAGCCCCTTTTGTTCCAGTCCATTCAACAGCGCCGATACACCGCCGTCGAATTTCGGTAGCAGCTTGGTCTTGAGGTTGTTGAAGATGTCGGTGTGGTTGTCCCAACCACCCACGGAAAGCGATACAAATCGGACACCAGATTCAATAAGCCGGACCGCCAGCAAACAACTCTGCTCGAACGGGTCCGAACCGAACTGAGCTGCAAAGGAAGGAGCTTCTTTGGAAACGTCGAAGGCATAGCGAGCACGCTCACTGGTCAGCATGGAATAGGCTTTGTCGCTGAATCGGTCCAGCCCGGTCAGCAACTGATCGTGCCCCTCCATCGACGCGAACGTCTTGTCCAGATCGTGCAAGAGATTCTGGCGTCGATCAAGCTGTTCCACCGTAACGCCAGCTCCTAGAGTGATCCCGCGGACGTTGAAGGGCTGGCCGGCTTTTGGAGTCGCTCCCGTGTTCATGGGTGCGTACTGAATGCCCAAGAAGCCAGCGCGTTGACCACTGCTGGGAATCGCGACAAATGGCGGGATATCGGATTGAACCGGACGTTCTTTGCAAAGAACTGCACCGTAGCCAGGATACTCCAGCGAAGCCAGTGGCCGACTACCTGTGTTGACATATTCGCTGCCTAGCTTGTGAGCAGCGAGCGTGTGCGACACACCTCGAACGATGACATACTTATCAAAACTCTTAGCCATCTTTGGCAATTGTTCCGAAATGTACACTCCTGGAACACTTGTCGGAATCGGTTTGAAATCGCCACGGATGCCTTCGGGAGCGTCCGGCTTCGGATCAAACGTGTCGAGATGTGATGGTCCACCATTGAGATCGATAAAGATCCCGGAGGTAGCATGCCCATCTTTTACCTGACCGGCTTCGGCCATCTTCAAATAGTTTGCTAACGTGAACGTGCTGGCGGACAGTGCACCGACCCGAATGAAGTCACGTCGTTTGATTCCGTCGCAATAGTCATGAATGGACATTATGGATTCCTTGTTGGGAGTTTTTGATGTGTTCGATTGCAATCACAACCCGAAGCGTTAGCGAGGGAACGGGTTGTGCAAAGTCCCTCGCTTACGCGTCGGGTTGGGAAACTACGTCCTTCCGGGACGCAGTGGACTCGCGTCTCGGAGAGACGCGACTACGACTAATGGTTCAAGATGAATTCTTTCGAGTTGATCAAGACCCAAAGAACGTCGCTGATGCCATTGAACGGGTTCTCAGCGACGGCGATGGCATTTTTGGACTTCTCAAGTTCAAACGCCGTTGGCAGGCGTGAAAGGGTTCGAAGATAGACTTCCTCAACTACTTTTGTCGCATTTTCGTCGCTCAATCCGTTGTCGGATTTAGCCGGGGGCTTGTCCGAGTAAATGGCGAGCGTCGTTGCTTCTTGCTCGGACGATTCGGGCTTGGAGGCGGTCAATTCGTTTAGACGTTTCTCCGCCAGTGCCAGGCTTGACTTGATCGCTTTGATGACTTTCTCATTGCCCTCTTTTTCAACTTGGAGCTCAAGCTGCCTTCGAAATTTCCGAACTTCACGATCCAGGACATCTACTGTGCGCGTATCCTTTTTGTCCATGCGAGGCGGAGCAGGAGCAGGGCCGCTTACGCGTGTTGGCGACAGGTTGTACTCTTTGGCAACCTGGGCTAGCCAACTGTGCTTTGGGTCGTTCATGGCTTTCAATACATCCGCATCGTTGCGAATGAAGACAGTCTGAAGCAAACTCGGGTCGCTGGATTTATCGCAGTCGCAATTGCTTTCGCGAATCGATCGTCCGAACACGGTTAACGCATAGTTGGAGAGAGCGTTCTTGCCACCCTTGTTTTGAGCGCTAGCTCCTGCCATGGTCATGGCTCGTTCACTTTCCAAGTTGCACAGGGAAACTGCTTGTTCGGTGTCCGACAAGGCAATTCTCAGGGCATCATACGCCGTCTCGGCGGGCAATCTTCGCAGTAAAGCATGCGAGAAATTGCGGCGATCGAGCGCGTTGGTTTCGTTTGTCTGCCAACTGCGTTGATAGGTCGCCGAACTAAGGATCGTTCGGTGTAGCCATTTGAGATCATAGTGATTTTCGATAAACCCATCAGCCAGATAATCAAGCAATTCGGCATTGCTGGGCGCGTTGGCCAAATTGAGGTCGTCGGGAGGATTGACGATTCCCGCTTGGAAATAGTGAGCCCAGATACGATTGACGATGGCCTTGGCAAAGTAGGGATTGTCTTTACGTCGCAGCCATTCCATCAAGGGTTCACGAGGATCGGACACGGTCGACAGATCGACGAACTCGGCACCTAGCAAGCGAGCCTGTGGCAGCTTCGTTGCGGCAACTTGCTTCTTGGCATTTTTGTCTTTTTCTCTGTTTGCGGCTGGCTTGCTCGTTCGCACATACAACTCGGGAAATGGAATGGTCTTGCCCTCTTTCGCTACTTCTTGGAGCTTCTTACGCAGGTCGTTTTGCTTGAGTGATTTGTCCAATCCAAGTTCAGCGATCAACTTATCAACGTCGTCCTTAGAGGTTGGCATGTAGCTGTTTTGACTTGCCACCACCCCATCGAAGAGTCGTTCGAATTGGTCGAAGTCCTGTTTGGACCATTGGTCGAACGGATGCTTGTGGCATTGAGCGCATTGGATGCGAACTCCGCAAAACGCATAAGCAAAAGAGATGGCTTTTTCCTCGGCTGTTTTCTGGTTTAACCGAGCCCAGTAATACATCATGTCGCTTCGGTCGGCAAAGCTCTTACCCGACTCATCCTTGCATATGCTGGTCATCTTCTCGCAATACTCCGTATAACTCTCGCCGGGTTCCCGTGAGACAGCCGTGACAATGCCCTCCACGATCTCGTCATACGGCACGTTCTTTGCTACGCGAGCATAAATCCATTGGTACCAGTGCTGACTTGCATACTGTGGCAGCGGCAAAAAGTTTTTCAATTGATCATCGTTGTTGCCTGTCATGTCGCAAAGGAACGTCGTCCACCAAGCGGCATAACCGGGAGACGCCAACAACGACTCGATCGCTTTGGCTCGTTTGTCTGGTGATGGGTCGTCCAGAAACGTTCGAACTTGATCCGACGTCGGCAAGGTGCCTGCCACGTCCAGGGAGATGCGTCGAAAGAATTCAGCGTCCGTTGCCTCGCCCGATGGTATGATGCCCAATTTGTCAAGTTTCTTCAGAACCAGCTTGTCGATTTCGGTATTCGCCTTCGCAATTTGTTGCTTGAGTTGACCAGTCTTTCCGATTGGGCGAAGGACACTCACCGGCACAACGGCGTTGTCGTACGAGACGACGACATGCGTATCCCCCGATTCACCGCAAGTAACGAGCCCTTTTTCATCGATTTTCGCAATCGAGGTGTCATTGCTGGCGAACCGGCAGAGGGAGGTGACATCCTCTTGCGAACCGTCTTCCCAGATGGCGATAGCGTGCATGGACTTGGTTTCGTCCTTGGAAGCAAAGTTGATCTCAAGCGGCGAAACTTCGAGCCGAACAAGTTTCTGTACGCTACCTTTTTGCGAAGCGTTGGTTTTGGGTGCTCCGGCCTCGATCCACTTTCTCAGGACCCAATACTCCCAACCATCTTTCTTAAATCGTTGTCCTCCTTCGTGCATGTCCGCATCGACAGGTTTGCAAAGGATCTTGCTGTCCAGTGGCGTTTTCACATCGACGCGACCTGCATCTTTGTCGAGCAACGCCTTAAGGTCGGCATCGAAGTCATATCCGAATAGGGAGAGTGTAAAACCCCCTTGGCCTTGGAAGGATCCATGGCATGCGCGACCATTGCACCCCAATCGACCAAGCAGGGGTGAAACGTGTTTTTGGAAATCTGGTACTTCGGACGTTTCGGAAATACCATCCGCGTTTGGCCGAAATCGCGTTTCTAAAGGTGCGATCGGAACCTCCGCCAAGGACGGCAGCGACGGCAGCGACAGCAACGCAAGGAAGGCCATCATTTGGATGGATTGGCGAAGGTGGGTTAGCATGGAGGTGGGTATTCGTTTCATAGACTCTTCTCTGTGACTTCCGAATCTCATGGTTGGGTGGGAAAGGTTCAAGGTTTTAACTTGCCCTCATTGGTCGTTTTCAGTTCTTGTTTTAATTTTTTTGTTTTGCCAATCTTGTTGTCTACGTTTTTCAAATGGGCTGACAACTGCTGATCCACTCTTGCTTCTTCATGTCCTTCGGTTTTGGATAGCAGGTCACCGATTTGCTCTTGTCGCTTTGCCAACGTTGACTGTTCATACTTCCAGCGTTTCTTTTGGTTCTCAACTTGCTGCTTCAGCAGGTCGCGCAAGACGACGGTGTCAAACGATTTGTCGCGAGCGATTCCTTTGGCCACCAGCAAATCAATTTTCGATTTCAGCTTCCATGCGTCCAGTTCCATCGCGTGCATTTCGGACTCTCGCTTAGCGAGCGATTCAAGCCTCTTCTTTGTGCGGACGATGTCTCGTATGGCCATCTCATATTCCTTTTGACGCATGGCTTTGAGCGACTGCAAAAGAGAGACTAGCTCAGGATGGTGCTCTTGGACAAATACAATGGCATCGGATTCGAGCTGATCGAAGGTGGGTTGTGATTGAGCGTCGGCGGATGTGGAGTAATTCTGGGCTAGGGCAGGAGATATTCCGAGGCAGATAATTGCAATGGTCCATACGCAGGGGGATCTAAAAGCTGGGATGAATCCCAGCACTCCAAATTTCGGGCTGAATCCCAGCACTCCAAATTTGGGATGGTTGGGAAGCTTCACTGGATGAACGCCTTTCCATCCTCTAGGTCCACAATTCCCTCGACGTTGGCAGCGGTTGCTAAGACGAGCCACTCGGGTACATCGATGTCGCTGCTTGGTTCGAGCATAACGATCGTGTTTTCAAAATCGCTTTCGCCTATGTCGCGACTTAGCTGAGAATCCGAGTTGTCGGTTTGCAGCTCTCCCCAAGCCCAAACGACACTGTTCAACGCAATTTCCTTAGATTGAGAACGCATCGAATGAATCGTTTGCCAACCAATGAAACCGAGGATCAGCAACGAGGCAGCGATCACTGCAATCGATTGCCACTTGCGATAGGAATATACCGAAGCATGAGCCGTCCGAGCCACGACTTGATTTTCCGGCACGAAATCGACCGTTTGCAATGACTGAAAAACAGTAACCGCTTCCGCAAGAATTTCGGCAAGCTGGGTATCGTCGGCCAATCTCGCTTCGAATGCGACGCGATCGAGAGCTGGGTCGTCTAGCAAATAGAGCATGGCGTCTAGATGCAATTGCGACTCGTTGGATTCGGTTTCTAAGTTTGTCATAGTAGTGTTTCGATCTATTCTTCTATCTCGCTTTGGTTGGACGCAGCTCGCAATCGAGCCAGCGCCAATCGCATTCGGGACAATGCCGTTCCGATTGGGATTTGCATCGCCTCGGCGATTTCCGCGAAGGTCATGTTTTCAAAAAATCGGAGCCGCAAAACCTGTTGCTGTTCTTTTGGCAGAGTTCCGATTCGCTTGGTTAATTGCTCAATCTCTTCTTGTTCCGCCATTTTTGACAGCGGGTTTGATTCGTAACTTGCTTGTGACTCGTAAACGGCGGATGCCGAGTTTTGATTTGATTGGTTGTACGGTTTCTGCCGTTCGCGGACTCGCATGGCCTCGCGGTGGACGACACGAAAAAGCCAGCTTTTTCGGGCTTCCGGTGCGACATCGCCCCCAAAACGGGAAAGAGACGCGAAGCCAGTTTGGACCACATCTGCTGCCAAAGACCAATCCCGAACGATTGCCCAAGCGTACCTTTCAAGCATTTTCGAGAAAGCCAAATGGCATTCTGCGACCGCAGCTTGGTCAAGTGGTCTGTCAGGCACCGCCGCCACAGTCGCGAATCCTTACTGGAGCGTCGTCAAAAACTGATCCACTGGCAAAGAGTCGAGCGGAGAAGGGTTTATTCATCGCGTGGGGCAGAAATTCGAAGAAATTGTGGTCGGGTCGTCCAAAATGCACACCAGTCAATCATTTCGGCCTGTACGATTGAAGGGTAGGAAGATGAGTTTCCAAAGAATTTTCCTACCCCTAATCTTCCTACCGGGTTTTCAATCCGATCGGAGCAAGGCTTTTTTCAATCTATTCAATCTAATCGTACAAGTCTAATCATTTTACGGGCTGGTTTATCGGCTAGACTGAGCGTTCTCGCCGACTCAAGCAATTGTACCAGTGTATTTCTTACTTCTTCCGTGCCACTGGCATTTGATTCTTTAGCCGACCGAAGATGGCACGTAAGATGATTTCATTTCCATAACTTGCACGCGGTCCGAACATCAGGAGATTCCGAATGAGCACTCTACCGGCTTCGAGTGAACAACGGGTGGTTTTAAAATCCGTCAGTTGGGAAACGTACTTGGCGCTCACTGAGGGATCAGAAAGCGGTTCTGGCAGGATAACTTATGATCGTGGAGTTTTGGAAATTATGTCGCCCGGGATGCCCCACGAAATTGCTAAGAAACTTATTGGGCGAATGATCGAAACGTTTACGCTATGTCGCGGGATCGAGATTCGATCGTCGTCGTCGACAACATTTAAGCGATCGGAACTTCAGCGTGGCTTTGAGGCAGACGAATCCTATTACATTCAACATGCGAGCGAACTCCGTGGCGTAGGTGAAATTGACCTTTCAATTCATCCTCCACCAGATTTGGTTATCGAAGTCGACATGACGAACTCTTCGATTCCAAAGAAAGGGCTGTTTGCCGCAATGAAAATCCCAGAAGTATGGCGGTATGACGGAGAGTCCTTGTGGATGGGTAGTTTGTTTCAAGACGGATACCAAGACTTGGCTCAAAGTCTGGTTCTACCTACATTTCCGCAAGAACTAGCGTCAAGGTTGCTCGATCGACAGCTCGAAGAAAACGAAACCTCGCTCATGCGAATTTTTCTCGACAGTCTGTTAGGCGAGCGGCAGAATGGAGTATCCCAACCCGAAGCGTAAGCGAGGGACAATTTTTATCGGGTCATAATTGGTAGTTTTCATCTCGCCGCTCGCCTTATCGCGGTAGCAATAGAGCCTCTGCCGGTCGCCCAAATGTACTGTCCGTTGGTTGTGCGACACGATGGACCGTTCGATAGCTCGATAATTAACTGTCGCATTGTCGCTGATTGCTCCGCGATCAGAACGTTGGATCGCGGAGCGATCCACGACAATAATTTCTCGAAGAGTCCTATCCTATCACGTTCTCGACTCGCTTGTCGGCCAAATTGAGCGTTCCCGCCAACCCGAGCAATTGTACCAGTTGATTTCGTACTCCTTCCGTACCGCCGTTCGAAAGGAGCTTGGCGATGAGGGCAGCGACACTCAAGTCCTTAATATCCCCTGAGTCCAAGTGAAATTGTTCCAAGAGCCCGCCGAGCCGATCCTTGAATTGTTCTGGGTTGCCGGTGAAGAACGTATCTTTAATATCGGTAGCGACCTTGGAACTCAGCACAAATCGGTCGATTGCCTTGCCGCCTTGAACCGCAGCGCTTATCTGATCGAAGAATTGACCGTCGCCACCGATGATATCGATCTTGGCGGATCGGAGGGCTTCACTCAGAACCAACGCTTGGCTTTCCGAAATGGATTTTTGGGCCGAAATAGCTGCTATCTCAATTTGCTTGTCTTTGTCGAGTCGAAGCTTGAATTCCTCGTGGTCCTTGCCAACGGTATCGAGGATCTTCATGGCGTTTGCCTTTTCGGTAATCCCTTGAGCCTCGGCTGTGTATTTTTCACGAAGCACTCTGGCTTCGGCTAACCCTTGGTCTTGTGTGGCAGTTGCCTTTGCCTGCATGACTTCCGCCTCCGCTAGGCCCTGAGCGGCGAAGTCGGCTCGAGAAGCGTGTGCCATTAATTTCATTCCTTCGGATTTCTTTTCGGCTTGGTCACGCCCCGCTTCGGCCTCGAGCCGAATCTGAGCTGTTTGACTTTCTGCCGACTTGAGCGCTGCTTCTGCCGCTTTGATCTCTTTGACCAGGGACTGCTCGGCTGCCATTTCCGCCGCGGTGACTTCGACGCGTTTGGTTCGGTCCGCAGCCGCAAAGGCTTCGGTATCAAGGATCTTCTGCTTTTCCTCGACCACGGATCGCTCGACCATGACTCGCTCGCGAATCACTTCTTGGATGTTGCGACGTTCGGTCTCGAGTGCCTTGTCCTTTTCCACGATGGCCAATCCAACAACGCGTTCGCGTTCAGTGACTTCCAACTGGCGATCTCGTTGGATGCGTTCGAGTTCGACGCCGTCGGTTCGTTCCTTGTTGCGCTGCGCGACGAGGATCGTTCGGTCCTTGTTCTGCGTTGCGATTCCGATTTCTTCGTCTGCTGTGATGCGTGCGCGTTCCCCCTCCAATCGATTTTCTTCTCGTGATTTGGTTGCCGATGCGTTTTCGCGTGCTTGAATTTCCGCCACTTCTCGTTTTTGACGTTCCGTCGCTTCGATACGTTGACGCTCTAACTCGAGAATCGCTTCTTGAGCCTCGACGTCTTGCTTTTTAAGCGTCTTTTCACGTTCGCGAGTAAAGTGGTTTTCCTTGATTTTTTCATTGGAAGTCAATTCCGTGATCTTTTTGATCCCTTCGGCATCCAGGATGTTGTTTGGGTTCAAGAGTTCGAGCCGGGTTTGTTCCAAATAGTCGATGGCGCAGTCGTCTAGTCGATAGCCGTTTAAGTCAGTGCCGATGACCTTCAAGATTTCATTTTTGAACTTATCCCGTTTGTCGTAAAGTTCAACGAACTCGAATTGCTTTCCAACCGTCTTGAGGGCTTCGGAGAATTTGGCATCGAATAGTTCACGCATCGTTTCGATTTGGGAAGCTCGTTTGCAGCCGATGGACTGTGCGACTTCTTTGATTTCGTCGGCGGTTTTGTCGACACGAATAAAGAAGGCAGTTTTGATGTCAGCACGAATGTTGTCTTTGCAGATCAGACCTTCCGATCCCTCCCTGGCGATCTCGAAGCTCTTGAGTGTTAGGTCCATTTTTTCATAGCGATGGATGACGGGCCAAATGAGCGCGCCGCCATCGATGACGACCTTCAGGCCCCCCATGCCGGTCTTGACGATGGCTTCGTCAGGCCCCACCTTCACGTAAAATTTGCCGGCGATGATGGCGAGCGAGACGATGAATATCAAGACGGCAAAAACAATCGAAATGATCGTAACTACAATAGTCATTGCTTGGATCCAGTGGTGGAAATCTTCGAGGTAGTCGTCGTTGCGGAAACAATGTAGATGCGTTTTTGTGTGTCGTAATGGGTTAGCCAGACACGAGTGCCTTTTGGCAAATGCGGACCATCGGTTCGAACATTCAAGAGCAGTGGTGCCCCACTGGTCTTGTACTTGACCTGCCCGTTCTCAGGGGTTGCATCGAACGAACTGATTTCCGCTTCTTGTCCGACCAACGATACGGAGGTCAATTCGTTGGAGTCAAACCAACCCCGCATGGGCTGCGTGATCAACTTGGTACTTAGCAACCCTAAAGTGAGGTTTCGAACAATCATCCCGCTGACCGCGATAAAGCCCGGATTGTTGAAAAAGGAGGAATCGAAAGTCACCCAGATCAAAATGGAAAAGGACCACCAGGCGAGAGTGAAAATACCGGCCCACAAGACAATCGGTAGCTGCTTCAGATTCAACCAATTGGCTGGCGCTAGCACGACAGTGCCCATGGCGTCACCGAGTGCATGCGAGATCGTGTGACTCAAGCCATCCCCATCTCCATGCCCGCCGGAAAACGGATTGTGGAGATGCCACGACGCGGCGAGATGGCTATCCAAGCCTCCAATGACGATAGTCATGAAACTCCAAACGAGGAGGACCCCAAGCAGGATGGTTGCTGGCAGAACCGGTGCAGCTATTAACGACGAAGCGAATTCAAACACGAGTGGTTTCGTTGAAAGGAGTCAATCCAGTTTTCAAATGTTTCAAATGCACGCTGTTTTCGAAGTTCTAGTATTATTCGAATTGCAGGTTGTTCAATCCTCTAAGTACCAAGACAACATGATTGCTGGCGTCTAAAGCTAATTGGCCAAGGATTCGTCCAATCAGGGCGCGGTCAGACTAGAAAAGCCGCGTGGCTGAGCGAGGGCCTCGCTCAGCCACATTTGTCGCCTTTTGCTCCGCAAAAGTGCGTTCACTAGGCGCACTTTCGCAGAGCGAAAGGCGACCATGAACATCATAATCCCGCCACGCTATTGGCGAGCGCACCGAGGTCTTTCCAAAACGTAACGTACTTGTTTCGATCCTTAATAAAATTCTCGTCAAACACGGCCTTGCGAAGCTCTTCTCGCTGCTCCACAAATTTAGAGAAATCACGGGGATCATCCGGGTGGAAAACCGGACACGGTCGGTCATAAACTATCGCGGCGCCTTGGTCTCCATCCGTGTGAAAACGTGACAGTCCAATCACTCGATCAGCTACGTAGATGGCTTCGTTCAGCTCGTGTGTGACCATCAGTATCGTATACTGGGGACGGCGTCCTTCTTTCTTAGCGATCAAGTTTTCTTGATAGAAGCGCAAAAGCATTATCTGCAAATCCTCTCGCATGGCTTCGTCCAAGGCCCCAAACGGTTCGTCGAGTAGCACGATTTTTGGACGCATGATAAAGGCTTGAGCGACGGCAACCCGCTGCCTCATCCCACCGGACATTTCACGCGGATACTTGCCACATGCGTCGGCTAGCCCAACAACACGCAGAAATTCGAGGGACTTCTGGATGTGTCCTCGGCGTTTGGCCAAGTACTTTCGTGGTTGTAAGAACCGCATCCACATCGTGGTTTCATCCATTTTGAGCCCAAAGCCAACATTCCTTTCGGCGGACATGAAATCATACAGGGCATAGTTTTGGTAAACGATCCCAACATTGCGAGTCGGGCCACGGACCGGCATCCCGTCGGTCAGAATATCGCCATGGGTTGGCGGATCGGTCCCTAGAATCGCTTTGAGCAGAGTGCTTTTGCCGCAACCACTAGGGCCCACCACCGCCACGATTTGGCCTGGCAGCACTTGCAAATTGATATTATCGAGCACTCGGTAAGAACCGAACACATGACTCAATGCTTTGATTTCTAACGCGAATTCGCTCACAAACGTTTGTCCTGTTCTTTTCGGCTTAATCTACATACCATGGGCAAAGTTTTTTGCGCATTGTGGCGAGTCCCCATTCCGCGATCAAGCCGACGAAGGCGAGTATTGCCAAGTACACATAGACAATGCTCATATTCAAAATACGGGACTGCATTCGGATTTGGTATCCTAAGCCCGCGTTCCCTACCACCATCTCGGCAGCCAACAAAAAAACCATGGCAGGTCCGATTTGCAACCGTACACCATCGATGATCTTGGGCAAGATTTGCTTCCAAATCACCTCGTAAATGATCTCGAATTCGGATGCGCCCAGCGTGTACGCTTTGTTGATCGCTTCGTCGCTGACGTCTTGCCGCACGGCTTGGTAGATGGATTGTGTCATCGAAAAAAAGATGCCTAAGGCAACCATTGATGTAAACATTTTCTGGTCGGTCCCCACAAGGGCAAAGTAGATGGGCATCATGGCGGTAGGCGGTACCTTGGACAAGAACATAACGACGGGACCCAACGGAGCTTCGATCCATCGATAGGCACCCATCAGGACCCCAACAACAATGGATGCCGCAACGCCAAACCCCATCCCCATGAACAAACGCCAAAGAGTAGCGCGCATGTCGACCCAGAACATGGGCGGCTTCGGATTCTCAGGCAGACCCTGCGGCCGGAAAATCTGCTTGAGCCCTTCCCCTAGTTTTTCAAAGGATGGAATGGTTGATTGCAGCGGATTGATACGAGTTTGCCTGGCGGAGACCATCTCATAGGACCCCAGCAGAACGGCAACGCCACCTATTGCGAGAAGCCAAAATAACCACGGTGGAATGGTGCGTCGAATCATTCAGTCACTCTTCCAGTTTTTTTCGAATTCGATTGCATTGCGTTGATTGTATTCCCTACAACGGCTAGAGAATATTTTCGATTGGTCACGGATTTTTCCACATTCTACCAAGAAGAGTCCTCATTGTGGCGCGGCGATCCAGACCGTGGTCTTTCGTTTAACCGCGTGCCCATCGGGCCGCGTGCAGTAGAAAACGCGGGGCGATGCCCACGCGGTTAAACGAAATTCGCAAAGCAGAGCCTAAGTCGCCGACGTTTTCCGCCTGTTCCATTACCTCACTACTTTTCGCGGTATTCCTGGCAACCTACCCGTTCCAAGCTAATATTAGATGAAAACCATTGTTCCCTGCTTAAAATGGCCCAACGTCTGAAAGTTCAATGACCGAATCCGCCCTGGCCTCCGGGACCTATGAAGTGCTTCGCAATCGCTTGCGAGAGGCGGCTAGCGAACTCCGACAGCGGTTTGAAAAGCTGCACGCCGAACGGGCTGCCGTCTTCGGAAATATTCAGACGCGATTGAATTCGACCGCGCACGTTACCACTGACCACAATTGCATCCCTCGCGACCTATTCGCCACCGACACACATATTCTCTTAGGCTACAACGTACAGTTCGGTCTCAAAACGGAGATCCATCCAAGCGATGTTTTCGCCTACTATCGTTTCGATGGCCAGCAAGCGCGTCAGGACTCCTTGGAGCCTTTGCTCAGCGAAGCCTTCCGACGAGATTTTCAAGAACTCTATCGCTACTATCGCAATGCGACCTTCTTGCGGTTCTTTCAGAGCGGCCCACTGCTCTACATGGTTTTCCAAACTGGCAAAACCACCACCAGTTTTAAAGCGTTCAAATGGACGCTCGACGGCCAATCGCTGCGATACGTCGACAATCGCAGTGAAGCCGAGGTTCGGGCCCCGGCACAACATGCATTCTTATGGAAACGAGCTACGCGAGAAAGCCATCGACACGGTGTTCACCCCCATATTTCGATCGAAGACAAGCTCTTCGTGGAATGTGTGCATGGCGACCTCACTATCAAAGTCGAGGACAATACCGAAGATGGACTCGGAATCTATCGTGAACCCGTGGACAGCCCGGATCAAACGCTAGATGACGCAGAAACCTTCTATGCGATCGTTGGCAATTTGGTTCTCCTCAAGATCAAACCCTACCAGGAGCGAGACTATCGCTACTTGGTCTTTAGCACCAAACGCACAGAAGTGAAGCGGCTCGACTCGATAGGAACCGCGTGCAGCCTACTTCCCAACGACCATGGCATCATTTTTCCGAACGGATTCGTCTTGCAAACTGGGGTTGCGAAGCTCTTCGACCATGGACTTACAGAACTAGCATTCGATCGGTTAACGAAATCACCGAATGGAGAAGATTTTCTGTACCTCTTCTACCATGCGGCTTCGGGGACTTACCTGCAACTGCGTTACAACTTGATCAGCCAAGAAGTGGATACGCCTATGATCTGTCATGGTCAGGCGTTTCGTCACGATGGCGTCATGATCTCGATGCGTGCGGGGGACACGCCACAAAAACACCATGCCCTGCAAGTCTGGCAGACACCTTTTACCGGTCCTGATTACCGCCCTACGGTTCAGTCCGAGTCGTTGCTATTCAAGATCGGCAATCACGATCTCGTGCGAGGAATGGCCGAATGCCAAGAGCTGCTGACCCTGATCGACAAAGATGAATCATACGCCGACTTATACGCAGATTTGGCCAAGCGTGCCACCGACGTACTCGACGGCTATTTCTGGCTAGACCGCGACGAAGTCTTTGTCCTCTCCGAGCCAGTCCTCAAGATTCGAGAAGCAGCAACCGCCGCGGTCGATGAGTTCGAGAAGGTCGTTCGCGCGCGGCACGAATCATCGACATCGCTCGCCAAAACACAGGCCGACACGGTGGAGTTACTGAAGTCCATCGATCGAGCTCGGTTCGAACGGATCGACGACTTCGTTGACAAGCTCGCTGCCATTCGAACTCAACGTGGAGCCGCCGTCCAACTTCGTGAATTGCGATACATCGAACTGACAGCAGTCGAGCAGATCGAGTTGCAACTGGTCGAGGCGGCTGATCGGTTGGGAGTCCGTTGTGTGCAGTTTTTGCTTTCACCCAAGTCGTTGCAACCGTTCGACCTTCAAATCGAGAAGCTCACAACGGCGATACCCTCGATTACTACTTCCGCCACCGGCAAGGAACTGGATAGCGAGTTTGCAAAAATAAGCGGTTCGTTGGAACTACTGATCGAAACGATCTCGCAACTCAAAATTGACGACTTGGCCCAGCGGACCACCATCATTGATGGCGTGGGCGACTGCCTTTCGCATCTCAATCGCGGCCGATCCATTTTGCGAATGCGGTTGCGCGATTTAACGACCACGGAGATGGAAGCGGATTTTGCGTCGCAATCGAAATTGCTCGATCAATCCACGGCTGGCGTTCTTGATACAGCCGATATGCCGGAAAAGGTCGATGCAGCCCTGACGCGCGTGCTGATGCAAATTGAAGAACTGGAGGGCCGCTATGCGGACTCGGAAACTCTCTTGCTACGCCTGACCGAAAAACGCCAATCGATTTGCGATACTTTCGAAAACAAACGACAGCAGCTGGTTGAGGGTCGTACGCGTCGAGCCAACACGCTGGTGACTGCAGCAGACAGAATCCTGGCTGGCATTGGCTCTAAGACCGCGAGGATCAACGAGCTGGCTGAGCTAAGCTCCTACTTTGCTTCAGATCTAATGGTCGAAAAAGTTAGACGCATAGCCGATCAGTTGCTGGAACTCGGTGATTCCGTTCGCCGAGACGATGTCCTATCGAGGCTTAAGACGATTGCTGACGACGCGGTTCGCCAGCAGCGAGATCGACGGGAGTTGCTAAGCGATGGCAATCGGGCGATCACGCTTGGACAACACAGCTTCAGTGTAAACCACCATGCAATCGAACTGACGACCGTTGTACGCGATGGACTGCTGCATTTGCATTTGACTGGAACTCAGTTTTTTGAGCCGCTGAACGATCCGGCTCTCGACCATGCTAGAGAGTTATGGGACCAGCCCCTACCAAGCGAATCACCAACCGTTTATCGGGGAGAGTATCTTGCCTATACGATGGCCGAAAATCTAATCAGCCAGGGCACCACCGCGGCTGGCTTGAACGCTTCTGCATTCCTGTCTCTTGACCCAGCCGGTCGCATCGTTACGATTCGCGAAGCGATGCAGGTACGATATCAAGAAGGGTACGTCAGGGGTGTGCATGATGCGGACGCTGCGAAAATACTTACTGCCATTCTCGAAAGCCGAAACGTTTTGGGATTGCTCGCCTACTCTCCCAAACTACGCAGTCTTGCGTGGTACGTTTGGGATCGCTTGGTCCCCAACGATGTCCGTGCGGAGACCGAAGAATGGCTTATGTCCTTTGGTCTGATGGACCGGTTACTTGTCAACACACAGCCCAATCGGTCTGGATTGCTTCGTTTGCAAAGGCTTCTAAAGCAGTTTGATCTGGGAATGCTCCGTGGAGTGTCGCGAGCAACGGCCGCAAATTATCTGTTGGGTCAGATTCAGGTCCTGCAACCCCATCGCGTCCCAAGTGTTCATCCAAGAGCCGCGGAGATCGTCAATGCGATGAAGCATTCCATGCCGGACATTTCCTGGAATGCGATTGCGCCGGAGCTTGAAAAGCAACGAGATCGACCTGTCGAACGTTGGCAACTGGCGCAACGCATCGCCGATGGGTTGATCGGCAATTATTCAATCAAGTTTGAGAATGAAACGAACGATCCAGCCGCTGACTATCGAGAGGAAGTCGTCTTGCAGTTGCTCCTCGAACCAATGGAGCCTGCCGTTTCGGAAACCAAGAAGCAATCAACGCCCAAACTGCAGTGCACGGTCGAAGCCCTTAGCGGAGATCACCCGCGTATTTACAAGGGTTCGATGCCATTCCACTACCATGAGTTTCAAGACCGTCTGACCCAGCATGTCAAACGCCATGTTTCGGTATGGGCGGAGCTGAAAGCGACCAAACAAAGGCTAATCGAACAAGCCGAAAAACGGCTTCGGTCTCACGAGTTTAAAGCAACCGTTCTAACCAGCTTTGTTCGCAACCAACTGATCGATCAAGTTTATTTGCCTCGCATCGGCGACAACATGGCCAAACAGTTGGGCGCGCTTGGCGACAATAAGCGAACGGACCGAATGGGTTTACTGTTGCTCATCAGTCCACCGGGGTACGGCAAGACAACTTTGATGGAGTATGTCGCCAACCGACTTGGTTTGGTCTTTGTGAAAGTGAATGGCCCTGCAATCGGTCATTCCGTCACTTCGCTCGACCCAAGCGAGGCGACGAATGCTTCGGCCAGAGAAGAGGTGCAACGGATCAATCTTGCACTGGAGATGGGGGACAACACCATGCTATACCTCGACGACATCCAGCATTGCAATGTTGAATTGCTGCAGAAATTTATCCCTTTATGCGATGCAACGCGGCGAATCGAAGGAGTTTGGAACGGTCAATCCAAAACGTATGATTTGCGAGGACGCAAGTTTGCGGTTGTGATGGCGGGCAATCCCTTCAACGAAAGCGGCGAACGCTTTCAAATTCCGGATATGCTTGCCAATCGAGCGGACGTATACAACCTTGGAGAAATCATCGGCGACAGCCGTGAGGCCTTTGAGTTGTCGTACCTCGAGAATTGCCTAACGAACAATACGGTTCTTCAGCCCCTTTCGCGATGCACTAATGCGGATCAGCGGGCCGTGATCGCAGCGGCAAAACGAGGCACAACCGAGGGGCTTTCGCTCGAAAGCAACCTGTCACCCGCCAGTGTGCAAGACATGATGTCCGTTTTAAGCAAACTCAATACGGTTCGCGACGTCGTTTTGATCATGAATCGTGAGTACATTCGAAGCGCATCTCAGTCCGACGACTATCGGACGGAACCGCCGTTTAAATTGCAGGGAAGTTATCGCAATATGAATCGCATCGCTGAGAAAGTGGTTCCCGTTATGAACGAAGAGGAGTTGCGAACATTGATCCTTTCAAGCTACCAACAGGATGCACAAACGCTTTCTCGGGACGGCGAGTCGAACATGCTCAAGTTCAAGGAGCTTTCGGGACTACTAACAGCCGACGAGCAAACACGCTGGAATGCCATCAAGTCCACGTTTGCGCAAAAGACCAAGCTCAGGGGGTTGTCGGGGGAGGATTCGACCGCACAAATGTTAGCTTCGGTAATGAGCCTGAAAGACGGACTCGATGCCATCCAGAGCGCCTTGATTGCAGCCATGGATCAACGAGCCGTCGAAGCGAACAAGCCGCATGTCGATCCTCGCGTGGTGGTTCAGCATTCCGTGCCTCGCGTCATGACGGAGTTGATTCGAAGCCAGTTTCAACTATTGTACGATGGTTTGCGACCGTTGCTGGAGAATGCCAGCCATCAAACGCAGACGCAGGAGCGACTTCGGGCAGCCATTGAAACATGTCTTCAACGTTATAGGGAACTTGACAAGGAAGCCAGCCAAGCGGAAGAATCCGAGTTGCCTGATTCGTAGGGTTGCGTCCTCCAAAAAACCGAAGTCCAAACGAATACAGTGTCCTCTAAGTGATTGCGCGAGTATACGTAAGGCGAGCGGCAGATATAAAGCTCGGGAGGGTGAGGTCACCCCTGTAAACATGATTGCATCGACTTTGCCCAACCAATTCTTTGCTCGGGAGGGTGAGGCTCCTGCCGAACCATTGCGGTGCCAGCTCGGCAGGAGCCTCGCTCTCCCAAATGACGACCCAAAGGTCGCATTCTCTCCCGCATTCTCCCTATTTCGCCCAATTGGCATGCTGTTTGTATTCAACCTTACTGTGATCAGCAACTGCGGATCGGCGGCAAGTCAGCGTGGCAATCGAATGAGGTTTGGGAGTAACAAGATGTTTTCTACAATTATAGTGTCCTTTTCCAAGTGCCGAGCAGTGCTCGCGGCCGTGGGTTTCCTTTTTATCCTGGCACCTCAATCCTTCGCAGGCGTCTGGTCGAGTGCGTTGGGTGACGCGAGATCGGTTCAACACAAAACCGAAGACATTGCCGAGCGACTCAACAAAGACTTCCCCTACAGTCAAGTCACTACGGTCGCACTCCATTTGGATAACGCAGCTTGCCAATTGGTCGAATCGATTAAGTGCGGTGCCCCCTGGGAACAAGTGCAATCGACTTTATCGAGAACCTGTGCGCTTGCTGGACAAGTGAACGAGCTTGCGAACCTTGATTGCAACGTGCGGAATGATCGTCGAATTCGGGATTACGTCAACGATTTGTCTAAACGAGCGGAACGGTTGCACTGCAGTCTGGACAAAGCATACGCAAAGACCCAGCCCAAGTTTTGCACGCCCCCAATGGTATCACACAGGCCGTTTGCCACCGCACCAAGCGCCGGTTGGAACAGTAGTTTTCAATTGCGAGTCGCACCGTCCGAACCTTCACACTACCCATACCGATCCATGCCGAACCAAGATCCACGGTTCAACGCACAGCCGGACTATCCAAGGGACACTTACGAATTCGATTCCCAACGATACGATGCTCAACCACCGCAATTTGAGGCTGCACCGGAAGCGATACCGTCTGGCAGACCGATAGGCCCGATCGAGTATCGAGTTGAGCGCAACGTTCCATCTCAAAACCCGCGGGCTGCAGCCTTGGTACAACTTGGACTGCACGCAATTCAAGTGATAGCCCAAAACAGGTAAGCACGTGTGCACAAGTATTTCGCAGTAATTAGCCGTTTGGACGCTAGCCCCGGTTCCCTAAGTGCTCGGCAGATGTATTTCGGGGCAAAGTTCCAATCATAGATGTATTTCGGGCCAAAGGCCCAATCATTCGACCTGTACGATTGGAATCAGGCTGCGTTGTTGAAAGTCATGGAGAATTGGCACTCGGTCAGCCATTCTTTTATACGATTGTTCAACACTACACACGCCACCGCGCTCAGAGCCTGGGAGCCGTCAGTTGACCAACT
>JANMLD010000117.1:0-14337 GCA_031372345.1 Pirellula sp. | reverse complement strand
TCTCCATCTGAAACTTCGAATGACACGTCGACTGCTTGTTCTCACCGTTTGCTTTGCCATTTGCAACAGCTTGCATGCGTTCGGGGATTCAAAACTCGAATACAACCGCGATATTCGCCCCATCCTTAGCGAAAACTGTTTGCCCTGCCATGGCTTCGATGAGAAAGCTCGCCAAGCGGAGTTGCGATTGGATGTCATGGATTCTGCCTTCGCAGATCGAAACGGTACGACGGCCATCGTGCCGGGCAGCCTTGAAAAAAGTGAAGCTTGGACACGGATCCTAAGCCAAGATCCTGAGCAAGTCATGCCGCCTTCGAAATCGCATTTCCGATTGACCGACGTCCAAAAAAAGAAGTTAAAGACATGGATTGAGCAAGGAGCTCCCTATGAGGGCCACTGGGCCTTTATCGCTCCTGTAAAAGCACTTGTGCCGACTGGATACACCGACAATCCAATCGATGTGTTTGTCCGATCTCGACTAGCCGACGAGGGTTTAAAACTATCTCCAGAAGTCGATCGATCGATGTTGATTCGACGTGTTGCGTTGGATCTGACGGGACTGCCACCTTCGGCCGAAGAAGTGGAAGCATTCGTAAACGACAACGCGATCGACGCTTATCCGAAATTAGTCGATACGTTGCTACAGAGCTCGCACTTCGGTGAACGACTCGCGATCGACTGGCTCGACTCGGCCCGCTACGCCGACACCAACGGCTTCTCGATCGATGGTGGTCGACATCTTTGGCTTTGGCGAGATTGGGTCATCCAATCGTTTAATGACAATCTTCCGTATGATCGTTTTTTGGTCGAGCAGCTCGCAGGTGATCTGTTGCCCAATCGAACCGACGCACAACTTATCGCGACCGGCTTTCAGCGCAACAACATGGTGACGCATGAGGGAGGGACGATCCCTGAAGAAAACCTTACCAACTACAACGCGGATCGCGTGAAAACACTTGGCGAATCGATCCTGGGATTGACGTTGGGCTGTGCCCAATGTCACGATCACAAATACGATCCGATCACCCAACGCGAATATTATCAAATGTTCGCCTTCTACAACTCGCTCAGCGACAAAGGACTCGATGGCAACGCCGGTGTGAACCCCGGACCGAGCATTCAAGCGAGAACCGTTCTACGAACCAACGAGGAAATCGCACTGAAGCAGCAAATTGCGCAGTTGCAATCGACTTTAGAGTCTGTCAACTATGAGATACTCGGTGCATGGGAAGCTCGAGAGAATGATAAACTCGCACACCGCGGAAAGGATTTTGCTCTGCATCCTATCAAGGCAGTAAAAGTTTCTACCCCCAATCGAGGAGCCGGGTTTGAGGTCGAAGGGGAGAGTCGCGTGCGTCTCAAAGAGCCTGGTGGAATGGGCGCTTTCGACATTTCGACCGAGCTTCCAAGAATCGATCGACCCATTACGGGCTTGCGAGTCATCATGCACCCGGTTGCCGAGCTACCTGGCGGCGGGTGGGGCAAAGGCATAGCAGGCGGCGGGAAACCCAAGGCGAAGAAGAAAACGGCTTCACCTGAGACAACGGCTGAGACCACCCCAGAGAAATCCGCAAAGGGAACGTTCATGCTGACGGCCCTGGCTGCCACCGCGGACAAAATCCCCGGCGATCAAGTCAATCTCTTTAAAATGCTTCCGATCTCGCGAGTCACAGCCAACTCGTGGGAGCGAGGTCGTGAGCCTGCTGGATGCTTGAACCCGCTCAACGACAGCGGTTGGTCACCCGATTTGGCAACCGATGGACCAGTCCACTTAACAGCAACTTTTTCAGAGCCTCTGACTGCCAGTGTAACGCCGTTTCTAACGGTTCAATTGAACTTCGGAAACGGTAACAACCTTGTACCCGAATTGATTGAGTTGCAGGTGACGACCGGGACCGACGACGGGACGGATTTGCCGATCGAGATCGAACAAGCCATAGCCATTCCGACGGCCAATCGTAAGCCCGAACAAACGTTGCTGCTCTGGAAGTACTGTGTCGATCATGCGGTAGAGCTTGAGGCGATGAGAACGGAACTTTCCAATTTGCAAGAGCGATTGGATGTGCTTACCAAGCCATTCACCACGATGGTCATGGACGTGGCCGCCAAGCCGCGTGAGACCTTTATTTTAAATCGGGGTGACTATTCGCAACCGACCGACAAGGTACAGCCAGGAACGCTGGCCGTGTTGCCAGCGTTTCCGGCTGACGCAAAGCCCGATCGGCTTGGGTTGGCTCGCTGGTTGACGGCCAAGGATCATCCGTTGACTAGTCGCGTGGCCGTGAATCGTTTTTGGAAAATGCTCTTCGGTTCCGGCTTAGTGAACTCGTTGGCCGATTTTGGTTCCCAAGGAGAATGGCCAAGTCATCCCGATTTGCTCGATTGGTTAGCAGTTGACTTTGTCGAGAGTGGTTGGGATACGAAGGCACTTGTCCGGAAGATCGTTCTATCCAAAACCTATCGGCAGAATTCCGCGACAACACCTGAGTTGTTGGATCGCGATCCGCAGAATCGGCTTTTGGCCCGCGGCCCACGCTTTCGCTTGCCGGCGGAGTTGATTCGGGATTCCGCGTTGAAGATAAGCGGTCTGCTTGTCCCTCGCGTTGGCGGCCCGAGCGTCAACCCTTACACGCCGGGCGATCTCTGGCGGGAGGTGAGCCACTATGGTAGTTCGCCAGCGACAGCACAGACTTTTGTCCAGGACCATGGCGAAAAGCTCTATCGGCGTAGTCTCTATACCTATTGGAAACGGACTGCACCGCCGCCAAACATGATGGCATTCGACGCCCCTAACCGCGAAGTCTGTACCGTGGCTCGTGGAAACACAACAACCCCTCTTCAAGCCTTAGTGACACTCAACGACACGCAGTTCGTCGAAGCCGCGCGGGCCTTTGCGCAGCGTATCCTTTCGAGAAGCAATGAGACAGACGACGAGCGATTGCACTGGGCGTTTTTGGAGTCGACATCAAGAAAGCCAAGCTACCAAGAGAGCCGGGTTCTGAGCAAGGCTCTGGCTCGAGAGCGATCGCGGTACGCTGCGCATGTCGACTTGGCGAAGGCGTCTATCCGTGTTGGCGAATCGCCTTTGCCTTCCAAGTTCGATCCTGTTGAATTGGCAGCTTGGTCACAAGTTGCAGCCATTCTGCTCAATTTGAGTGAAACCGTCACGCGCAACTAATCCAAATACAACGTCCATGAATCCTTTAGAAAAATATCAGCAACATTTATTGCGACGAACCTTTCTTGGCGATGCGACACGAGGATTGGGGAGCATTGCTCTCGGTTCGCTTTTGTTTCCGGAACTTTCCCACGCGAGTGAACCAGTCCGGTCGGGTAGCGGCATTCCGGGTCTACCGCATTTTGCACCGAAGGCCAAGCGGGTCGTATGCCTTTTCCAGAGTGGTGGCTTATCGCACGTCGATTTGTTCGATGACAAGCCGATGCTGCACGAGCACGCAGGAAAAGAAATCCCACCGTCGATCAAGGGGACGCAACGTCTGACAGGCATGACTTCTGGGCAATCGGCGTATCCAGTTGTTCCGCCGCTCAGACCTGGAAAGCATTGCGGACAGAATGGTACTTGGATCAGCGACTTATTGCCCAACATCCAAGGGATCGCCGACGACATTTGTTTGATCAAGAGTGTTCATACCGAGGCCATCAATCACGATCCCGCGATTACTTTCATGAACACCGGAAACCAGCAACCTGGTTACGCGAGCATGGGAGCGTGGGTCAGTTATGGGCTCGGCACCGAGAATGAGAACTTGCCAGCGTTCATCGCGATGGTTTCGCAAGGAACAGGCAAAAACCCAGGTCAACCCATTTTTTCGCGACTTTGGGGGAGCGGTTTTTTGCCTTCTTCGCATCAAGGGGTGGGGCTTCGTCCAGGTGCTAATCCAGTTTTGTACTTAAGCAATCCGCCAGGGGTTGAATCGAGTCAACGCCGCGAGATGTTGAACGATTTATCGGAGCTGAATTCGCTTCGCGCGGCCGAACTAGGCGATCCTGAAACATTGGCTCGGATCAATGCTTTCGAGATGGCGTACCGCATGCAGACGTCGGTACCCGATTTGACGGACGTCAGCCAAGAATCGGAGGCGACTCTAAAAGCGTACGGCCCGGAGGTTTTGAAGCCGGGCAGTTATGCAGCCAACTGTTTGCTGGCTCG
This sequence comes from Pirellula sp., assembly GCA_031372345.1. Classification (GTDB taxonomy): domain Bacteria; phylum Planctomycetota; class Planctomycetia; order Pirellulales; family Pirellulaceae; genus JBKCUI01. Next base: position 10,166 of record JANMLD010000117.1, on the reverse strand, counting down.
TCGATTGTTGCAGCGGGACGTTCGGTTTGTTCAGCTCTTTCATCGAGGCTGGGACCAGCATATTGCGCTTGGTAGACAACTGCCAAACCAATGCCGAGACATCGATCAACCCACAGCGGCCTTGATAAAAGACCTCAAACAAAGTGGTCTCTTGGACGATACGTTGGTGGTGTTCGCGACTGAGTTTGGCAGGACGGTATTCAGTCAAGGCAAGCTAGGAGACCCTGGCATGGGACGCGATCACCATGGTCGCAGTTTCACTGTTTGGTTAGCAGGTGGCGGAATACGGGGTGGCATGGAGTACGGAGCTACAGACGATTTTTGCTACAACATTGTGGAGAAGCCGGTCCATCTTCGGGACTTGCATGCGACGATATTGCATTGCATGGGAATTGACCATAGTCGATTCACGTACAAATTCCGGGGATTGAAAACACGCTTGACAGGTGTCGAGGAAGCGCATGTGGTGAAAGAGATTCTGGTGTAGTATGCGGACGCTGGCAGCGCATATGGCCACCGATAAACTCATGAATCAGAACCTTTACCCCTTCATCGAAGATCTTCACGTCACCGCCGCTGCTTTCAACCGACCGCACGAAATAGGCTCTAAAATTTTAGCAATGACGGGTGAGATTTCCCCAATTCGATCAATGCACTTCAACAGTAAGGCTACATTCGGGTTAGAACGCTGCACTTCAATTGTCAGTAAGCCAATTTGGTCGATTATGTATTCGATATCTCCTTGGTCTCTTTCTATGATGTCAGAGTGTTTTCGAGCTCGTTTTAGTACATCGGAAATCAAAGGATGCATCGATTCCCGTGAATGGATGTATCGTGCGTACTCTCTCCAGTTGAATCGATTTCCACCAGGCCAGGGGGTCATTTCAAAAGCTGCCAAATCATTTAGTGACTGAGTTGGAAACGAGATCGCATTCGCGATTCGTTCCAAAGCCGCGAGTCTGATTCCTGATGTCTCAAGGATCGACTTAATCGTGTTCTTTAGGCGATTTATTTGAGCACAAACCACATCAATACCGGTGTCCAATCGTTCCGCTATCTCCGCTGAAGAAAGGCCACTGAAAGAGTAGAACGCAATCTCGCGAAAGGATGGAGACAATGAGTGCATGATGAGGCGAATAGTGGCCGTGATTTCGTCGGGGTCGATTCCGTCTTGTTCAAGAATCTGTTGAGCGGCTAGTTCATCGTTAGCACGTCCAGTTTCTTCATCGCATCGAGACATTTGCAGCTTCCGCTTCTTCCGTTGCTCTTTGAAATTGCTCTTTGAAACGCCCAAATTCCGCTGACTAAACTGCACATTAGCTGCAGCGTACGCAAACTCAGGTGTCTCGAAAATCTCGTTTTGTATGTGGTTCGTCCCGTCGCATCGGCAGTCGCTACACATGCGCAGGTTGCACAGGTATCCGTACGGTCGTGGTTTTGCGATGTCCCAGCCTTCCAAATCTATTGCTTTGCTTGACATGTTTCCCTCCAAAAACCCTAAAAGCTAGGTCAATGAGCAGTGCACAATGGCCGACCCCCGAGGGCAAATAGAATGCGCACGGCCCGTTTCCACTAAACGATATTGCGGCAACGAACTGGTTCCTGACACCGAAAGATCGAAAATTTGTTTGAGCTGCACCCGCAACTTTCGAATTCAGACGAACCTTAGTCGTGTTCGCGCGCAACCAAAATGGTTCACTCGCAACCAAAATGGCATGAATGCGTGTATGCAATTGGAAAAGCGGTCCTCGAAGAGTTGCTTGTTCCTGGCGGAAAATTGGACCGTTTTGTTCACCGATCCAAATGACTAACGACAACCGGACTAATCGAATTGTTGTCAGGATTCGCGGACTTGTCTCAACTACTTTATGCAGGCTGAGTTGGTCTGCTCGGTTGAACGAGTTAGCACTCGCTGGCCGATTCGTGATCTCTAGGATTTGATGAGGTGTAATTATGAGAGTTTCAAACTCTGCTCCAGAGGTCCACTTGAGTCGACTTGAGCCAATAATGAGCGGCAGCGTACGAAAGGAACGCTCAAGACTCATGTTCTCAGGCAAGGATCGATTGGGCCTAAACTGCCGTATAGCATCGTACTTTCGCGACCACGGGGCAAACATTCGATCATGCTCCGAGCGACTTCACGATATCGATCCAATATTTGGTTCGCAGTATATCATCGAGGCTTTAGGCGAAGACATGTCCAAGATCGACGAGGAGTCGATTCGCAAGATAGGAGATGAGTGCGAAGATCCGATCGAAGAAAAGATGATACGACATCCACTGACCTTCGTCGCTCCAGATCAACATGGAATGCTTGCGAAGATAGGTGAGTTCTTGCTTCAACGCAAGATCTCCATTCTCGCGAACGACACCGTCACCTTCATGGCACCGTTTCCAAAGGAGCTTGGCGGTGATGGAAGTGACGTGCGGATGGCAACGATCAGCTTGCTCATTGGTTTGCAAGCCCAACGATACGAAGACCATTTCGAAAGCCTCAAGGATGGGATTGAGTATCTGGAGCACAGATTCAGTTGGTACATTCGACTTGATGAGGCTCGCGCTGCAAAGGATCGCAGTTGCAAAGCCATCGAGAAACGCAATTCTCGCTCAGAGATTTTGCCGTTTCTGTTCAACTAACCCACATTCCTCTAACCCATTTTCGCTTGTGTTTTCAATCCCTTGTTTGCTTGTATTGGAGAAAAATGATTATGTCCGCTAAAACGATAGTTCTTGGCCTTGCGTTCATGTCGACTTCGGTTGTTTCGTTGGTTCACGCTGGTGATTTCAAGGTACTGGGAGCGACACGCCACGTCGTAGTACCGGTCGCGCTTGCGGCATCAGTTCCATTAACGAAAACAGCGGCATTGGTCGTAACTGACGCTACGGTCGCTACAAATGGCGTAACCTTAGGAAGGGTGCTGGATCGATCCACCTATGCGGTAAAAACTGGCGAGCAGACAAATCGACTTGTCGCGACGCGTGTCGCCAAGGTTGGAGAGACCGCCAATACTTTGGGAACGATGCAGCGACTCGACCAACTAGTCAATTTGACTCCACCAGTAGGTGACCAAAAACCGGTTGGCTCGCACGCCGTCCAAGGAAGACTACCAGTGGCGGCATCGCGACTCGTCGTGACCTAGATTAGGTTCCGCGAGTCGTACCGTGCCTGCTCATGCATTCTTGCGTGAGCAGGTGACCAAGGAATGACGCGTCAATCTACCAGGCAATGGGAAGGACGATTCAGCGACTAAACTGGAGCCACTTCGTCAACGCTCCGTTTCGACGGAAAGTGCTCATCACCGACACAGGGTTGAAATGGGGTCTCACGAATTTCGGCGTCAATCCTCGAAAGGGAATTGAACAGGTAACCAACCAGCGCGACCGGCCAACTCTCTCCCTCGACCAAGATGTATTTTGAACGAATGTTTGGATCCGCAAGTTGAGCAACCTGTGGATAGATTTGTCTCAGTTGGTCTAACGTTTTCAAAGGTCGATTGGAATCGAGCAATTTGATTCCGATACTCTCGTACGCCGACAGAACATAGCCGACGCAACTGAATGACCAATGCGAACAATTCCGACTAGGGGGCAATTTTTCAGGGAAGATCAAATATTGCGACCGCTCCAACTCTAGCGTCGAAGATTGCGAAAGTTCGGAAAGCTTCGCATTTGCTGTCATCTCCGTCCGAAACCTTGATACGAATCGTTTGATTTTTCTTATCTCCCCGTCCGACAGCTTGATTTTTCCAACGACATCACATCTTGCGGCTTCAGCTCGAATTGGTGGACACATGTGCGTTACTTCTAATTTCGTCCTTGGCGTGACGCCTGTTCGGACGGTGCGCTCATCGCACAACATGGCATGACATAGGACTTCTCGAAAATCGAGCCCTAAAACGTCAAACGGTCCAACGCTTGTGGGTTGCTTCTGCGTAACTCGAACAGATGTCATTTCGGCTTTTCTACTATGGCTTGGGCAAAAACTGCATTCTCAAAGCGATTTCAGGGCTGTGGTTCGACACATATGAATTTGCAACCTCCAATGCGTCAAAAACCATTTCTTCAAACCAGGGAATTTGAAGCGATCGTACCTTTTCCAGTAAATTCAAAATAGATACAGGCAGCTTCGCCTCAGTAGCTGCTTCCAATACACTCAAGCAGACAAGGGCAAGCATGGTGGTATTTGCGTAGCTCTTTTGCAAGATAATCGATCGTCGCAGATACGTGTCAGCGATCTCCACGAGTGTGTCGAGCAATGATTGGCAATGAAGCGGAGGATGCACCCGTTCGAATTGAAGTCGATAGCTGAGGGCTTTTACGAATTCCATTTCGAGGACATGGTGAACAGGAGTCGTGTCGGTCGGTACCAGCCATGTTGCGTAGGCATCGAATTGAGATTCGCTCATATTCATGGCGTATTTGCGAATCGCACTTGCCACGTAAACAATTCGATCTTCATCTTCCGTCAGCCGATTTGCCCCGATGAAGCGGGCCAGTGCGATCAATAATGGATTCTTCTTCGCGGCAGGAAATGGCAATTTTTCCGCAACAAGAATTGCATTCAGCAAATCGGCATCGCGAGTTTTCTCATCAATCAATTTGTCAAAAACATGAGCTGGTTTTGCCTGCCAATTGGAGTCACGAGAGTCATCAGCATTGGCGATGCTCGCGAGGACGATTGCAATGTCAGGTGAAATATGGTCAACACGATTTGTGTATTTTCTCAACAACAGTTGATTCGGAACGGTTCTTTGGATCTCCATGGTCAGGGCACCGATTTGGTCGATGATGTATTCCATATCTGACCGATCGCCTTCGACCCGTTCCGCTTGCCGCACAGCGTCACTCAGTGCGATCGCTGTTTCAACTGGGATACGATTGCAGGAGTTTACGTAGCGTACAAATTCCTTCCAACTGAATCGCTCACCACCAGCCCATGGCGTGATTCCTTTGTCCGAAAATTCGTTTTTCCATTCCCAGGGTTTGGTTATGGAAATCAAGATCTGTTCCAATTGGACTTTCCCTATGCCCGAGGAGTCAACGTATCTGGCTATTTGCTTCCGGAGTCGACTCGCTCTCGCATGGACTGACGCTAGTTCGATGCCCAAACGGTCGGCTATCTCTTCGGTACTGAACCCACCAAAATAGTAGGGCGCAAACTCACGGATCGCTGGCGACAATCCGCTTAGAATATCCTGCATCCCTTCTGCCATTTCGATTGCTTCCATGCGATCAATTGAAGAAGTATCGCAAGTTTCAATCTCCTCACAGCCGATCTCGCCCATTTCTTCGATACGCGAGTTGTGACTCGTTTGACGTTTCGAGTATTCCATGAACTTATTTCTTGCGATGCCATACAACCATTTTTCGAAGTGCGCTTGGATGCCTTCGTTAGGGTTGTCATCGTGTTTGAACGTGTCCAATTTTCGGAGGGCCGTGACCAATACCTCTTGCGATAAGTCTTCAGCATCGACAATTTGAATCAAACCGTTTGCATCGGATTTTCGACGGAGCCAGCTTTCAACTCTTGTGCGACCTGCGTTCCAATCCAACGTCCCAAAGACTCCTTCTCCACGCCAACGATTCAGGTGCGAACCAAAATTCTGCTCGTTCTCAGTGCTCAATTGCCAACCACAACGAAGGCATGTTCCACTATCAACTGGCATTTGCAGCTGGCAATTCGGGCACTGTTTGGTTCCGTCGTTACTTGTGGACATTTAGGAGATATTCGAGTTGTCGTGAAACGAGTCGGACCTTTCTTTGGAATTCGATACGCATGCAAGACACACGCATTCAAACAGTCCGCTTGCCAGTCTAGTTCAGCACGAGCTGCCGTTCTTGTTTTCGCCGCAATGCGTTTAGTGACTTGACAACTTTCGAACGCTTTTCAACTGCGTGCGGCAACTCGAGCACGATCGCTTCGGATGCTTCGGCATAAGCGACTTCTTCAAACTTCTGCACTAGCTGATTTTCGTTAAGTCCAGAATAGTTCCCAACACTTGCGATCCATTTTTTGACTTGTTCGCGAATAGGATCCGCTTCCGCCAAATCAATTTGATCAATCACTCGCAACACGAGTACATTTGGATTTTCAGGCTCAGGCTTGCTCATCATGGCCGATTCGAGTCTGCGTTGAGACTCCTCGATTCTGCTTCGGAAATAGGTCAGGATTGGAGAAGCAGATTCAAACTGGACATTTTCAGGCATCGTTGGAACAACAGAGGCGGACATCGCAGTCGGATTCTCAAGAGAAACAGACGCATCTTCCCATTGGAAAGAAAGGGAAGATGCGTCGCTCGCGATAAGTGTCAATCGTGGAATTTGTACTGTTCCTGTTTGCAGCTCGGAAAGGTACTGCGAAACAATGGCTTCTCCAAGCTTCTCATCGGCACCCGCGATATGCTCAACACAATAGGCTAAAGAGTCACGCAATTGAAACTGAATCTGTAACTCAGGCCATCGTCCTACAAAGTTTCCATTACTCCAGTCAATTATGAATCTACGTGCACTAAGCCGCTCGGAGCGCGGCAGGTCACGAGGGATCTCATCGCGAAAGATCATTCCCACGCTTGAGAGAAACCTCTGGCATATCTCGCGCACCTTGTCGTGAAGTTGGTTGTCTATTCGCACGGACCGAAAGAGTCGGTCAGCGAAGTCGGTTCCGTGACGATCCGATTCTATCTGGATGGCTTCGAGTTTCCGTATGTATTGGGCTGTCCGCTCAAGGATCCGTTGTTCTTGAACGAATGTGATGCCATGCACTTGGAGAGGAGCCGCATCGAACTCTATGCACATCATTTCGTCCCATTCTCGGATTAGTTCTTCAAACTGGCTCATATCCATCTCCCTTACAAGTCCCGTGCGTTTCGATTTTTCTCTTAATGCGTTCGAGGGTGTACCCAACTCTCTCGAGGTCGCGCTTCAGTTTCTGTGTGGCGCGAAATCGCAGTTGCCGAACCGCTCCTTCGCTAATTTCTAGTTCCTTACTCAAGTCACCTACGGAAAAGCCTGACAGCTCAAACAAAGGGGACAAAACGGCTTTTTCGCGGTCACTTAAACTGGCGATTGTCCGCCGAAGAGCCTCTGTTAACTCAGTCGGACTTCGTTCTACGCCAGAAATCGGTGCAACAATCAGCGCCTCTTCAACCTTCGGGGCTCTTCTGCGGAGGAAATCCAAGGCGGAATTTCGGAGAATGACGTAAAACCAACCGCTGATGTCTCCCTTCGAGTAGTCAAAGCTATGACGTTTGCTCCACAGCTTTGCCAACGAAATCGCAACGATGTCTTCAATGTCTTCATTTGAAAGTACCTCTCCAAATTTTCGTTTCAAACGGTGCCAATGACCCGGAACGATCTGTTGCAGGATGGTCGCCAGCACTGACTGGTCGTCTTCGTGTAGACGGCGAATGATTTCAGTGTCGTCGACGGTGTTCATTTGGCTCCTCTACAAAGAAGTACGCAACGGCGTTACGGCACAGCAACACGGCTATCGACTTGTGTTTTGCAACATGGGACACCGAAAGACGGCAAAATCGGAAATATCGACACGCGCAGGCAAACCGCGTGCCTCAATTATACCTTACAGAATGCGTCTTTTTCGCGGAAAAGACGCTTCGATCAATGAAGCGCGACGGCTTGTAAAGTCAACGTCGGTAGGAAAGTAGAAGGAACTTTCAGAAAATAGCACGAGCCTGCTTTTCCAGCTAATCTCGTCGTGATCCGCAGAGATCTGATGGAGCCAAAGGCCAGGCCTGCGAAGGCTAGCATCTAGCCTTGCTGGATACTGCAGCGTAGTTGGGCAACGCACCTCTCGAACGTCCTGCCAGCCAGCACGAGTGTGAATACTCATTAAATTTGTCCAGGTTCTGTGCGTATGGCCTGTGAAGATATGACGAATGCCGTAGCGAGCCGCCAGCTTTCCAATCCACTTCGCGTGGCGAGTCCGAAGCGGCCCAGCAGCTCCATCCTTTGTAAATGGATGATGACAAACGATTATCGCCTCGCGATGGCTGCATCCGTGCGATAACGGTTGCTTCAGACTGTCCACCACCAAACGCTGGAACTGCCATCGATGACTATCCGAGAAGCCCCCATTTGCCAAAGGATTCACGTTGAAGGTCGAGTCCTCGAACATTGAGCAACTATCCACGCCAAAAATGCAAAGCTCGATTCCCTGGTTGCACAGCACAGATGCGGAGAAGGGAAGCGGCTCGAAGAATTGATCGTAAATCTGTCGAGAGTATCCCGTTTGGTTTGGCCAAACCCAACTTCCTGACCAGTGATCATGGTTTCCCGGAATACCCGAAAATCTCCCCTGGGGTTGATTGAGTCCAACAAAACGGGCGAGGTTGTTTTTGACAATCGCATGACGAGAAAAAAGAAAAGTGTTTGCGACTTCGAACTCGCGGTCTGTCCCAGTGCAAGTGAGGTCTCCATTCACAATCAGGAACGGTGGGGACTCGTCGGTCACGCCTTCAATCGTGTACACATCTTCGTCAAGAAACTGCATTAACGCTTGGCAGAGTTTGACGTCATGCGCATTGAAGCCGCTTACGATGGACCCTTTTGAGTTGTCAAAGAGGGGGCCCATGTGCAAATCACTAATCTGAACGAGATTAATCAATTGTCTTGGGCTCCGTGGTATCGAGTGCTTATCGGCAGTGTCCTTTCAATATACTCAATCGAATGATTGCAAAAGAGCTCCAATGGTTTTATACGTACACATTGGAACTCTCGTCAATAAATTGCGAAACGGACATCTCAGTTGAACGCAAACCTCCCTTCGCTTGCGTCAAATGAAATACCCTTTATCGTGGCTTCCTTCTTTTTCGATGCCTTTTTGCGTTCTAAACGGATGTACCAGTGATACCGGTGTTCCAGATACTCCAAACCATCTTGAAGACTTTCGAAGGCTTCATCGTGGTTCAAAGTGTCGATTCCAATCAACATGTTGACGGCGGCGATTGTCGTTTCTTCACCTGTACCGCCCATCTCTTCCGATAGCGGCGCCTTAAAAGTTACTGAGTCGTTGGAATACACTGCGATTTTACGCTTGAGAAGCATCTCGCCAATGATCGCCAAAATGCCTTGCCGGTCAGGTGCTACAAAGGTCAACTGGTACTTTGTGGTGGATGCCGGTTCGATCAATTCGAGATCGCTGTCCAATTCTTCTGCAGAATCTCTTTCGATTGCGTCCATCGACTCCGGTGTGGCTTCGATGATATAGGTTGAGCCAAACGCTTGACTGTCTTGAAAGTAACGTTCCGAGCATGAGCAAATGGTAGCTCCTAGACTGTTCATGCGGGATGCTATTCGTTGTCCAATGCCATTTCGATATTCACCAGCGAAGCTGATAATGGAACGAATACTTCCTTGTTTGGTTCCTGGTGCCGTTAGCGGTTTGATGCTGATGTGACGCTTCGTAGTGACTGCTAGATTCATTCTGATTCCTGTCTTCTGATTTCCGAAATGCTAAACGTTACTGAATTTGGATTGACGACACAAACGTCGTGCTGGTTGAGTAGGTATTGAGTTTGCAGTTAGATTCCTGACAAGAATTTTTCAGATTTTCAAGAATCTCTTGTCCAGGATCGAAGGCCAACAGAAAGAATAGGTTGATTGCTGATGGAACAGAATCAAGCAACCACGCAGTACCATAAAGAGAACTAATCCAGAGCCCCTCCGATTAATTTTGGTCAGTTTTCGTTGGTTTGACTCAATACCTTCCCATGTTACTTCAGTGGCCTCACAATCGAATGTTTTCGAGGCTTCTCGTTTTTTTACATCGTTTTTCTTTGAGATCGGAGAGTGGTCTGATGAGTAAATGCCAAGCGTTGGATGATCGCCAATTCCCCGTCAGGTATCTGGCAAAACATCATCCCTTTCAAGGAGGTATACAAGCATGATCCCAGAACCATTGTTGCGAAAATACATCGACAGCGATTGTTATCGGAAAGATCTCGCGAGTCGACTGAACCATCCGCTTTCGCATTCAGAAATGATTGTGTTCATTGCAACCATACGTCGACTAGCCATCAATCGCAATTCTTCTGTCGCGGTCTCGAAGGGGACATCGCGAATAGAGGCTATCATTGCCTATTTGCGAGGCATCGAACCGATTGCTGCAAGCGAGTTTGTGTTGCATGTGCAAATCAACTCACTCATGT
>JANMLD010000096.1:0-1545 GCA_031372345.1 Pirellula sp. | reverse complement strand
TGATTCGGAATATTTGTAAGGAACTGAGCGTGCGTGATTTGTCTAGCGGCGACGCCACGATCACATTGGCTTTCACAGAAAAAACCAAGCTGCCTCCGGCACGGGTGATTGAGCTCGCCTCCCGCGCCAACAAAAAATACTCCATTACCCCCGACCACCGCCTGCGGGTGCGTATGAATGAAATCACCTGGCCGCGTATCCACGACGAGCTCACCTACTTGAGGAGCCTGATAAATGTTTAATTTGTCTTCGACCTACTTTAACTCCGCCTATTTTGGACCCACTCCTTTGAAAGCCAAAGCACTGGTAGAGGCCGCGTTGGCGCGATCAATGGACCCCTCCTTCATCAAACGCAACGAGTTTCGCGGTAGCACAGAATCCGAGCTAGCAGCCTGGCTTCGAGAGATTTTGAAACACAAGCTTGCCGACGCCTTGCGAGACCAGCACCGTGACAAACGAGATATCCGACGCGAGTGCACGTTCGACGAAGGGATCGATGCATCATTTTCCCGTACCGAAGGATGGCTGGTCTCACTGCAGTCGTCGCCTAGCCAGAAAGCGGTGAAGCAGGAAGATCTACTGCGACTGTCTCAAGCCCTTACCGAATTGCCGGAAGCCCAGCGTGAGGTCATCGTGCTTCATCATTTGCAAGGACAGAAGCTGGCAGAGGTGGCAGCAGAAATGGACCGCAGTGAGGCGGCAGTGGCTGGACTGTTGTTCCGAGGTCTAAGAACTCTGCATACTCTGTTGGGAGATTAAGGGTCATCGATGTCCGATAACAACGAACTACAACCTGACAATGGCGAAAAACGCGACCAGCAGTTGGAAGCTATCATCGCCGATTACATCCGCGCTTGCGAGTCCGACACTGCACCCAATCGCGGCGAGATTCTCAAGCGACATCCGGAACTTGCCGACGAACTGAGGGCGTTCTTTGGCCAGCATGACCGTATGAATCAGATAGCAGCACCGATCCGAGGCTTTGGCGACGAACTGGGTCAGGCCGTGGGACCGGGCCATCAGCTCAGTTACATTGGCAACTATGAACTCCTGGAAGAAATCGCTCGCGGCGGGATGGGAGTCGTGTACAAGGCTCGGCAAACCACGCTGGGGCGCATCGTGGCGGTGAAGATGATTGTCTCAGGCCGACTGGCCAGTGAGCAAGATGTACAACGGTTCCAGATCGAGGCACAAGCAGCCGCAGGACTACAACATCCGAACATCGTCTCGATTCACGAAGTGGGGCAGCACGAGGGTTGGCATTATTTCTCGATGGACTACGTCGAGGGCCGCGATCTATCGAAGATACTGCGAGAGAACCTATTGTCGGCGAAGCAGGCAGCAACCTACGTCCGTCAAATGGCCGAAGCGATTCACTACGCGCACCAACAGGGGATACTGCATCGCGATTTAAAGCCATCAAACATTATGATCGACAACCACGATCTAGTCCGCATCTCGGACTTCTGCTTGGCGATGCGCGTCGAAGGTAGCAATGACCTAACACGCACTGGCCAGATCGTCGGTACCCCCAGCTACATGCCT
>JANMLD010000052.1:0-9920 GCA_031372345.1 Pirellula sp. | reverse complement strand
GTGTCTTTCGCACCCGCTGCCCCGTGGCCATTGACGCCTGCGCGCAGACCCCGCCGCCGCTCGACGAAGTGAGCCCGGGCCGCTTCTCGGCCCAGATTTGCCCGATGTCACCTGTTTCAGCACATCACGAAACGAATTAGTAATGCTGCCTGGTAGGTTCGCTTCACAAAGGCCTGCAAGCCGTTGAACTTCATCTGAATCGGTGATCTCGCCGAGAGTCTGAGTTTGACCTGGTTGGTGGCTGATCAGAAGTAATTTGCTACCAAATCGCACGACGTACATCTGTTGGCGAGGGGCCATGGGCGTTCGCCCCATGACTTGAACGACGTCCGCTGGTAACTTGATGAACGCGTTAGGTTGAGACTTTTTCACCATCCAAGCAACCAATAAAAAGAAACTCAAAACAACAGCAAGTGAAAGGAACATCGACAGCGCCGCGCTCCACGAACTCGTTGGCTTATCAACGTTTCCAACGCTGTCCTTGGCGGACGTCCTCAGCTCAAGCGGCGCGCGCGATTTTGCTTTGCTAGGCGTAAGGTTAGTTGTGGCGGGCGACTCCGAATTCCAGCTTGCAGGCTGCACTGCCAACTTGGTGTCGCTGTTGGCCAAGCCTTGGTTTGAAAAAGGTGCATTGGAATTTGGCTGTGTATTGAAAACGCGTTGCCCGTTGGGCTGGACAATCGGTTGGGGTGCGTTCGGATTTTGCGGTATCGGTTGTTGAATACTAAAGCCGGACGGACGAACAAGTGTTGGGTCGGCCTGAACGGGTTGAACGGGTTGAGTCTGTGGCCAATCCATTCGCGTCTGGGCTTGTGCCGAACCGATCAAGCTTGCGAAGCACAGAATCAAAAGCGTTGGACTGAAATGAAAGCGGCGGTTGGCTCTGCTGGGTGTCTTATGCATGTAGCTGGCCTATTGAATCGAATCACTGCCAACAAGTTCCGCGACTCGAACGCAGAAGTTGTCGTTTAGGACGAGAACTTCGCCGCGTGCTACAAGACGTCCGTTGACATAGACATCGACAGGATCGCCAGCCAACTTGTCTAGGGTGACGACGGAACCCTTGCGAAGCTGCAGAATTTCATCGAGATGCATGCGAGTTCGACCGAGTTCGATCTTGAGATCGAGAGTGACGTCCCGAAGCAAATCCATCGAGACTTTTTCAGGTGGACCACCGCTTCCGACCAACTCTTCCAGTCGATACGGCTGCATCTTGGGTGCACGCAGGGTATCCTCCACCTCCCGAAGTGCCGATTCCGCTTGATTTAAAAGCGACTCGGTATCCGATTGACCTCGTTCGGAATTCGTGTCCGAAACGGCAGCATTGGTGGCTGTACTGGATTCCGACATTGGCTACGTCCGTGTATTAAAGTCATACTAGTCTTCCAAGACTTGGTAGTCGGAGAACCCTACGCTTAGGAGAACCGCTTCGCCAAGTAACTCAGTACTTGTCGCTAATACGCGTCGCTGAATCAAGCCCAATTGGTTTTCTTGCAGTTCCTGCAACGAAGCATTTCTTATTTCCAAAAGCATTCGATGTCGGAAACGCTTTTCTCGTTCGAGAAACAATGCCTGCAAATGTTCTGCATCAGCGGTTCGCAGCGTCCCAAAAAGCTTAAATTCAACTCTATAATTGTGGTCCGCACCCGGCGGAACAAAGGAGACACTGTAGATGCCGAGGTCAAACTCGATGATCGTTTCGGCTTCGTCATGCGCGTGATCCTGTGACTTCTTGGCGTCGATTTCTTGGGCAACTGCGATAAGGCGAGACTCCGCTAGTGCAGCGACCTCTTCTCCCGATGGGACCATCAAGAAGAAAACGACAGTTTCAGCGACGATAACCCCGCTGACAAAAACGCCGATCATTAGCTTGCTTTTCAGTCCACCGCCCTTGGGGGCAGCCTCAGCAGGCGCGTGCGCATCCTTTGCGTTCTTGGCCGGTGCTTCTGCTTTTGCTTTTTTAGGTGCGGACATAATAAAATGAAATCGGGTAATGAAAACCTGGGACGAGACTCCTAATAGAATCTAGGACGCAAAGGTGGACACTGCGGGAAAGTTTTATTTCCACCGACAATTCGGGGTATCGATCGTAACGGTTGGTTCGATCGTATGGGAAAACCATTGTTAAGCGAGCGGCAGATTGGAATATCCCAACCCGATGCGTAAGCGAGGGACAATTTCGCTGGTCCCTCACTCACGTACCGGGTTATGATAGGTAGTTCTAACATCGCCGCTCTCCTTAGCGTTTCGATCGCACTGGATCATGGGTCTGTTTCCAACGTTCGCTCCGTTTGGACATCCATTCCGATTCTTCTTGCATGCCATATTTTGCATACAGGACTCGCAATGCATCGAACCGTTTTTGCGGCTCAAACTTCAAGTTCCAAAGAAGTTTTTGGTGGCAAACGGGGCATTCGTGAATCGAGGAGCGATCTGCTTCCTCAAGGCTGTTGCTTCCGTTCATGGTGCAGTTGTAGAAAATGCAATGCTTCAAACCAAAGACATGACTTGCCTCATGGTTGAGAACTTTAAAGGACCTTCGCCGGGCAAGTGACTCGGAATGTTCGTTTGCCGGTTCGCCCCAAAATTCTGGGAAATACCGAGCGAGACTATAAACCCCGGTGCGGTTTTCGAAGCTACCGTACCCGAAGACGTAGTTCATGTCTTCAGCATAAAGATCCTCCATAGTAATTCCGATATAGACAACCGCATCCTTCGGGAGTTTGGGTAAAAGTAGTTTATTCACCAGCTTGATCGCATCGTACTGCCGTTCGTAATTGTCCCGACGGCGATCCTCAGGAAGCATGCGTCCCAGTTTACTTTTCTCCGGTTCAGGCAAGTTCATCGGTTTTGCTACCCGCGACTGCATTTGAAAATAGACTTGCGCATACGCTCGCAATGCTTCGAGAAGTTCTTGCTGGCCGTCAGAAAATTCGCCAAGTGGTTGCAGTACGATGGTGTGTCGGATTGGAGTGGTCAAAATCCTCGAGTCTCGTGACTTGTATCGTTCCAGCGATTGACCCGCTTCTGGAAATTGAAAAAGCCATTCGTCTGATTTCGGGGCACCCATTCGAACGAAATCTTGTTCTTCCTCGTCTGAAATTTTGCTATACACGGATCGTTTCAGTCGATCGATGTCGGATTCATCTTGGAAGGCACCCATGGCCACCCCATTAGCGGACAAGAGTGAAACGCAAATCAATTGTCCAACTAGTCTTCCGTAGCTACCGGTTAAAAATTGTCGATCGGTTGCGTTCGTACGGGTAGTTTTCATGTTTTGGCTCGCCTGAGAACGGTACAATATCAACGTTGAATCGCAGAAAAAATTATTCCTGTGGCGCACCTAATTATTACCCACGAAGAACAGTTGCTAAACCCTACCCAAAAATACCATCTCGAGTGCCAATTATGAAATCCCACGTTTTCCTTACCTTGATACTGTTTTCCATCTTCAGCCCAAACGCTACGTTATTTGCCGAAGACAAAAACCTGACGGATGCGACGAAACCACCTAATATCTTGTTTCTATTCGCCGATGACTGGGGCCGCTATGCCAGTATCTACTCCGAAGTCAACGGAAAAGGGGGCATTAACGATGTGGTTCGCACGCCTAACTTTGATAAGGTCGCAAAGCAAGGTGTGCTGTTTCGCCATGCGCATGTGAACGCACCGTCGTGTACTCCGTGTCGCAGTTCGCTCTTGTCCGGTCAATACTTCTGGCGCACGGGACGCGGTGCGATTCTTCAAGGCGCAGTATGGGACGAGTCCATTCCAACGTATCCACTGCTTTTGCGGGATGCTGGATACCACATTGGAAAAACCTATAAAGTTTGGAGTCCAGGCAGCCCTCCGGATGCACCCTATGGCGGCCAGAAGTATTCCTTTCAAAAAGCCGGTGGCCGATTCAATCAGTTCTCCGAGAATGTCACCAAGTTGATGGTCAGCGGCAAGACGCCCGACACTTCCAAAGAAGAGTTATACGGCGAGATACGCGGTAACTTTGCCGATTTTTTGGCTGCTCGCGAATCGGGGAAACCTTTTTGCTATTGGTTCGGTCCGACCAATGTCCATCGACCGTGGATCCGAGGAAGCGGTAAAAGACTCTGGAACATCGACCCGGATTCACTGCAAGGAAAGATGCCCCCCTATTTACCAGACGTGCCTGAGGTTCGCGAGGATCTGGCCGATTACTTCGGTGAGATCGCCGCGTGGGATGCCGGCATCGGAGTCATCTTGTCTGAACTTGACAAAACGGGGGAACGAGAAAACACATTGATTGTGATCAGTGGTGATCATGGCGCACCTGGGTTCCCGCACGGCAAATGCAACCTTTACGGTTTTGGAACCGGCGTCTCATTGGCGATAAGCGGCCCCGGCGTGGTTGGTGGTCGTGTCGTCGATGACTTCGTAAATCTCCCGGATCTTGCGCCAACGTTTCTTGAAGCCGCTGGTCTAGCGAGGCCCGAAGTCATGACCGGACGAAGTTTGTGGCCGGTGCTGAAGTCGAGCAAATCGGGGCTTGTCGACGAATCTCGAACTTGGTTGGTAACAGGACGCGAGCGACACGTTGAGAACGCTCGGGCCGACTTTAGCCCTTATCCCCAACGCGCCATTCACACGGCGGACCATCTATTGATAATCAACTTTCGACCGGACCGATGGCCCTTGGGCGATCCCTATCGATTGGAAGGGGACGATGTGGCGACGGTTGAGGAGATCACAAAAACGACACGCACGACGCATCCAGACGACGACGCGGGTCCGACCAAAGGCTGGCTGGTTGGCGAGCGGAATTCCCCTAGATGGAAAGCGCATTACGAATGGGTTTACGGAAAACGTCCCATGTACGAATTGTACGATTTGAGGAAAGACCCGCATGAAACAAACAATGTAGCCGCCGATCCAGCTTATGCTTCGGTCAAAGCCGATCTCGAAAAGCGTCTGATGAAGGAGCTAAGTCGCACTGGAGATCCCCGACTAATCGACGACGGCAAGTTTTTTGAGACACCCCCCATGTCAGGCCCAGTTTTGGAAAAAGGCAAGCGATAACTCAAGCGTCCGTCGCTCGTGGGTCCGTCGCCCGTGGGTCCGTCGCTCCGCCGACGGACGTCCTCGCTCATAACGGGCCACCGACTTCACCATCAAAACGACACCTTTCCAGCCTCAAGGACTCAAGTCGACGGAGCGACTTGACTACGTGGGTCCGTCGCTCCGCCGACGGACGTCCTCGCTCAAAACGGGCCACCGACTTCACCATCAAAACTACGTCCTTCCTACCTCAAGGACTCAAGTCGACGGAGCGACTTGACTCCGTGGGTCCGTCGCTCCGCCGACGGACGGTCAGCGTTCAAATCGACCCCTCGCTGTTTTCTACTATTCCCCGCAATGAACCTTTAAGTGGATCCGGTCAACGCTGACTCGACTGACGCATATTCCCCCGTGTCCGACGTACCGACCAGTGGTTCTTCCAGCTCCTGTATCAGCATCTCGCGAGACATTTCCTTTAGAAACCGACTTACAACAAGCGTGATATTGTCCGAACCCCCTGCTTGATTCGCTTCCGAGATCAACTCGGTACAAACTGCCTCAGCGGATGAATTGCGGCCTAAGGCTTCTTGGATTTTTGCGGAAGGCACTGAGTTCGATAGTCCGTCGGTACAAAGTAACAGCGTGTCCCCTATTTCCAAATCGATTGCTAACGCATCCGGGTGCGGCTTTTCTGAGCCTCCTCCGATCACATTCCAGAGCACGTGACTCATCGAGTCGCCTTTGCCGCCTAGTATTTCGTTTTGATTCTTTGGATCCTCGTCCCTGACGCTGTCTTTGACGAGTTGAGCCAACGTATGGTCTCGAGTCAATTGTTCGAGTTTGTTTTGTCGATAAAGATAACAACGACTGTCACCCACATGCACCACAAAGGCTCTAGGCCAGATAATGTAAACCAGCGTAAGAGTCGAGCCCATCTTCCGATGTTGTTCCACGTTGGCGGATTCTTTGTCGATGCGATGTTGACAGGCGATCAACGACTTTTTGAGTTGCTCCACGAAATCCTCTTCTGCGGACAGATCGCTATGTAGAATCCAGCTCAATCGATTCAAAACATAGTCCACGATTGTATCCAATACGAGTTGACTTGCCCGTTCGCCAGCGTCGTGGCCTCCCATGCCGTCCGCGACCATTAGCAGTTTCCCTTGCGTATTTCCAAACAATCGCGTTTGATGGTCGAGTCCAAGGCTTGTCTGATGGACCCGCATGGATTTGCAGACGTCAGAAATCAAAAAGTGATCTTCATTGGTGGGTCTTTTGCGCCCTATGTCCGATGATCCAAAACAATCCATGAAACCGCTCATTGCGTCGTCCTCTCAATTCACCATTTTGCATTTGCCAGTACACTTCGAACAAAGTTGATGAAAAGCACACATCGTGCCAACGAAAAGGCAAAGGGCAAAGAATTAGAATTAGGCCCTGACGAACCTTACTCCAATTCCCCTTACAAGCGGCACATGAAATGCTTGTACGAAAACATGCCACTGTGTATCACCCTTTTTCTTGCGAGTTGAGCGATGATCGACCAAAACATTTCTGAGTTTATTGATTTCTGTAAGAATTTCGATCAAGCCATGTTGGTAACCAAAAGCGTCCGGGGATTGATTGCACGACCTATGATTATTGCGGAAATTGACTCACATGGTGATTTTTGGTTTTCTACTGACGTCGATTCCGGAAAGGTGGACGAGATTCATAACAACCCTGAAGTCTGCATCACCATGACCAACACCACCGGGAACGCCACAGTGCGCGGCAGGGCGACGGTCGTTAAGGATGCGTTGAAAATCAAGGATCTATGGAGTGAGACTTGGCGAGTCTGGTTTCCAGATGGGCCAACGGATCCAAGATTAGTTTTGATCAAAGTTGACACCAGCGAAGGGGAATTTTGGGCGACAGGAGGCATTCAGGGTTGGAAGTACCTTTTTGCGATGGCGAAATCTTACGTCCGAGGGGAGCGTCCGAAGGAGGACGTTGGCGTACATCGCGTGGTTGAGTTATAGAACCCTCAGCCCAACGTCACTCTTCAGTGGGTCGGGCATAACTGGCACTTGCACTATAATGTGCTACCATTGGCGGATGCGATTTCGCACACTCCCTACCTGATAATGGCCCGCAAAATGAACCTTGCTATCCGATCCCTGGTCTTGACCTCCTTCTTGTTTCTAATTTCATCGTCGATTCAAGCTGACGACTGGGTGTCGGTTTTCGATGGCAAAACGATGACGGGCTGGAAAGCCAATGAAAAGCCCGAGTCATTCACCGTCGAGAATGGCGAACTAAAATTGAAGGGAGGTATGGCGCATCTTTTTTGCGAAAAGGAGGGTTTTGCAGACCTGAAGAATTTTGAATTCAAGGCCGAAGTCAAGACACTTCCCGGTGCCAACTCCGGCGTATTTTTCCACACCGAGAACCGCGGACCGGGTGGCCTGAAAAAAGGCTATGAAGCCCAAATCAATACTTCCTTTGTGAAAGATCCACGCAAGACAGGTAGCTTGGTTGATGTCAAGGATCTCGACAATTCTCCCGTAGATGACAACGAGTGGTTTGAATTCCATCTCATTGTCAAGGGAAAACAAATCGTGGTCAACATCAACGGCAAGCCCGTCGTCGATTACACCGAAGAAGACAAGCCCGTCCGAAAGAAAGGACGAGAAGAAAGAATCCTCTCCCACGGACCGATCGCAATACAAGCTCATGACCCTGAAAGCACTACCTACTTCCGAAAGATCCAAATCAAGAAACTCCCCGACTAAATGACTGTGATGACGGACTGAAAGTTTGCTAGTGACACTATTTTGAGACGTCAGTTTCGAATGCAAACGATTTTTATTGTGATGACTTGCATCGCATTGTTGGTGTCGGGGACACTCCACTTTAATAATTTCACGGACGGCGGCTGCGGTCGTAGTTTAGGTCGTGATAGGGACGAAATCGCAGGGTTTCTCCAAGTGGAAGCCTCGAAGTGTGTTCTGGATGCGTCCAGTTATCGTTATCGGCACGATGAACGCGCACCTTCACACAGGCCGGATCCAATTTCAGTCGTTCAAAGATCGGGGCGACATCCGCGGGGGTGTAACCTGTCTTGTCCGCTCGGATTTGTCTGGAGCTGGCGTCTAACAACTCCAAATAGTTCTCTATTGGCATCCATAGAAATCCTTTTTCGCTGCAACGTTTTCGCGTAGGATTCATCGTTGCAATAAGCTGGGGACGAATCGACACTACATTTGCCCAATGCTACAATGAAGGGCTAGGAGATCGAAAATGTCACATGCAACCGAATCGGTAAAACTTGCGGCCAAAGCCGTGCTTGATACGCTTCCTGACGATGCATCATGGGAGGACGTGCAGTACCACCTGTACGTTCGCCAACAAATTGAGGCTGGACTGGAAGATGAAGCCGCTGGACGTCTAATTGATACTGATGAAATGCGAAAGCGTTTGGTTGACCGCAAGAATCATCGCAAAGGAAATGGGAATTGAATGTTCGATGGACTGAACGCGCGTCAAAAGATGCGATTGCCATTTATGACTATATCGCCGACCGATCCGAAACCTACGCCGAATCTGTCTATTTGGGAATTCTTGCCCGTCCCAATCAACTTGTAAATTACCCTGAATCTGGCTCGGTAGTTCCAGAGTTCAATCGTGCAGACATTCGCGAGCTGTTCGTCCACTCATTCCGTTTGATCTATCGTGTGGTTGATATGGAGGTACGTATTCTGACAGTAATTCACGGCAGACGGCGGCTTCCAGCGGACGTTCCGGACATCGGATAACATATTAAGGATTAGATTCTGCGGCGTTGTTCTAGGGACGAGCGGGGCTGACCTTGTCGATCTGCCGTTCTTTGATCAGGAGCTAAAGGGTGCGCCGCTTCGCGGCGACGCCCGGCTACTCTCCGTAATCCCAATCGGGATAGAAGCGGGCTGACGCCCGCGTTTTTGATCTTGGAACGGGTATTGCATAAACGGCGCGGCGTGGGAAAATCAAGGTGGAATGCTGCGTTTTGCGACGCAAGAAGACTTTTTGCCACGTGTTTAAGGTACCGGACCATCGATGAGTGTTGATATTCAACGAATCAAGGAGCAAGTTCTCAAGCATACCGATCAGCTTGAGCGGATTCGAGCTGAAGTTCGAAAAGTGCTCGTTGGCCAAGATGTGATGCTGTCGCGTTTGCTGATTGCTTTGCTCACCGGTGGCCATGTTCTGCTCGAAGGGCTTCCCGGGTTAGCCAAAACCACCGCCATTAAAGGCTTAGCTAACGCGATTCATTGCCAGTTCCAGCGGATCCAGTTTACGCCGGATCTCCTTCCGGCGGACTTGATCGGAACCATGATCTACAACCCGCGCGAAGGCTCGTTCGGAACTCGGAAAGGTCCGATCTTCGCCAATTTGGTTCTGGCCGACGAAATCAATCGAGCACCCTCGAAAGTCCAATCTGCTCTGCTAGAAGCCATGCAGGAACACCAAGTTACCATCGGCGATACAACGTATCCACTCGATGAACCATTTCTCGTCATGGCGACGCAGAATCCGATTGAACAAGAGGGCACTTATCCATTGCCGGAAGCCCAAGTCGATCGGTTCATGCTGAAAGTCGTCGTGGGCTATCCGACCAAAGCGGAAGAGCGAAAAGTTGTCGACACGGTCCTCGAAGATTTTCGACGCGAGGTGCAACCTGTACTCGACAAATCGCAACTGTTCGAAATGAAGAAAACCGTTGCAATGATCTACATGGACGACAAAATCAAAGACTACGTACTGGACGTGGTAGCCGCGACTCGGCATCCAGAGGAGTTTCGACTCAAGGAGCTTAAGCCGCTGATCGAATGCGGTGCCTCGCCGCGCGCTTCCATCAATCTTTGCCTTGC
>JANMLD010000009.1:0-1314 GCA_031372345.1 Pirellula sp. | reverse complement strand
AGGTTTTGAGGAGCTTGGCCAAGTGAAGCTTCCAGAACAGACCACTTCGGACAGGAAGCAGGGGGCGATTTGGACACACCCAGTGATTGCGGGGCAGAAACTCTATATCCGCGATCAAGAAAAGATCTTCGCGTACGACATAGCCCTGCCCGAGGGAGGGTGACTTACTTGGGAAGACCCTTGCCAATAAGCCGGACGACCTCCTTAGACGCTTGGTAACTTCCATTTATCCCGAGGCTCTCGCGATAGGTGCTTGTTCGCTTCTGCATCGTTTTTGAATTGCTCGGTAACCGGGTCCCAGGATAGTTCGCGGCCAAGTCGATAGCCTATGTTGCCAAGGTGACAAATCGCAGCCGAACGATGCCCGATCTCGGCTGTGCAAATACAAGCTGAGCCGGACCGAATCGCGTCGATCCAGTTTTGATGGTGGTTGCTCGAGGCCATGACGCGTTGATCGCTATCAAGGAGAGGTTCTTCGAGGATACTGCCTGGCCTCGTCGAAATCCCATTGCGACTTACCAAAAGTGTTCCCTTGGTCCCCTCGAACACACAATCTGCCTTGATGCCCTCCTCGAACGTATTGTGGATCATCTCGATCCCGCTTTCGTAGATGAATTTCAATCCACTTTCAGCCGACCTGTCGGCGGGCGGAATAATTTTCGTTGGACCGCTCGTATCCATCTTGAGCGCCCACTGTGCGATGTCGAAATGGTGCGCGCCCATGTCCGCCAGTGCACCACCCGCGAACTCTTGATACGATCGCCATAGTGGAAAATGATTATGGACTCCCTGTGGGCACAGTATTTGGTTGTACCCTCGCATGGGAGCAGGACCAACCCACATGTCCCAGTCTGTACCAGCGGGAGTTTCTTCGGTCGGCAAGTCACATGGCTTCGCCGGTCCACCTACACCGATGCGGACTCGCTTGACTTCACCAATGCGACCGTTCCAGATGGTCTCCACTGCTTTTCGAAAATGGCCACCAAACTCGCTTCGCTGCTGGCTGCCCGTTTGAAATATGACTTTTGCCTTAGCAACTTCCTGCACCAACGTGCGGCCTTCGGCAACGTTATGGGTTAATGGCTTTTCGCAATAAATGTGCTTGCCCGCGCGAGCCGCTAGAATGCATGGAATCGCATGCCAATGGTCGGGCGTGCCGATCACAACAGCATCCAACCCTTTCAAAGCGAGCAACTCACGGAAGTCACCAAATTGGCGAATGCCGCGATACTCACCGCTCTTGGTTCGTTCCGCGTATCGCTGCGTGACCATCTCAACCGCCTTATCCAAGCGAGCCTGAACAACGTCGCAAAC
>JANMLD010000504.1:0-2433 GCA_031372345.1 Pirellula sp. | reverse complement strand
CGTGCAAACTTTGCCGATAAAACGGTATGATTTCGAGGTTCCATGCTGAAGGTTAGGTGACGTTGATGGTTCGTTCACGATGGTCGCGGTTAGCGGCATAGGGTTTAATTTGCACGGCGACTCAATTCAGTTTCGAAGGCTCTGCGTTCGGTGACTGGAGTCGATTTCGTGGGCCAAATGGCTCAGGCATCTCGGAGGAAAATGCGCCGACGCCGACCAATTGGAGCGAAAAGGAAAACCTGAAATGGAAGATTCCGTTGCCAGGAGCCGGTGTTTCTTGTCCGATTGTGGTGGGAAACCGAGTCTTTGTCACTTGCTACTCGGGCTATGGACTTAATCAGGAAGAGCCAGGCGATATTAAGAATTTGGTGCGACATTTGGTTTGTGTCGATAGCTTGACGGGCAAAACTCTCTGGCAGAAGTCTTTACCTTGTTCCGTTCCAGAAGATCCGTTTAGCGGCATGGGGGTTCCGCAACACGGATACGCTTCTCATACACCAACCTCCGACGGAAAGAACGTCTACGTATTCTTCGGCAAGAGCGGCGTTCTTGCGTTTGATTTAGAGGGTAAACAATTATGGGAGACGAGTGTTGGGACTGGTTCCGATGGCCGACGATGGGGTTCTTCCTCTAGTCCCATCGTGCATGAAGACGTGCTGATCGTTCCAGCCGGAGCAGAGGGTCGGGCATTGATTGGCCTCGACAAGAACACAGGTAAAGAACTATGGCGGCTCGATTCCGAAAAGTTAGGAAACGTGTGGGGAACGCCTGCCATTGCCAAGGTTGGTACCTCGACAGAATTGGTGATCGGTGCCCCCGGGGAAATCTGGGGGATGGATCCGAAGACGGGCAAGTTTGGGTGGTATTGCATGTACCTAGATAACGGCGATCAATTCAGCTCAAGCGTTGTTGTCGACGGTGATGTGATCTACGCGGTCGAAGGACGTGGAGGTGGATCCGTCGCGGTCAAGGCTGGCGGCAAAGATGATGTCACCGAAACCAAAACCGTTTGGAAAGGACGGGATAGCGGTCGCTTTGCCTCGCCGATCGTCTATGAAGGAAGACTGTACAACGTTGCGAGTCGCACGCTTACATGCATTGACGCAAAAACTCAGGAGAAAATTTTTCAAGGCCGGATGAAGGGACTTAATGGCGAAGTCGCACCTGAGCCAGGCGGATTCGGCGGTGGAGGTGGCGGATTCGGCGGTGGTGGCGGTTTTGGTGGTGGCAGACCTCCAGGGGCACCTGGTGCGCCCGGGGGTGAAGGACCCGGTGGACGAGGTGGGGCAGGACCAGGCGGTGCCGGTCCCGGTGGTGCTGGACCCGCAGGTGGCGGACGTCCTGGCGCGGGCGGACCTCCTGGCGCGGGTGGGCCTCCTGGTGCGGGTGGGCCTCCTGGCGCAGGTGGGCCTCCCGGCGGTGGCGGCTTTGGCGGCGGCGGTGGACGGGGAGGCCGTGGCGGCGGCGGTGGCGGTGGCTTCGGCGGAACCGATTACGCTTCGCCAGTGCTAGCAGATGGCAAGTTGTATTTCACGGCTCGGAACGGCGAGACCTATGTATTCACTGCGGGCAAGGAGTTCAATCAACTCGCTGTCAACCGCGTCACCACCGATACCGAGGATTTCAGCGCCACCCCTGCGATTAGCAACGGCGAAATCTTCATTCGCTCCAACAAGAACCTGTATTGCGTCTCGGCCAAGAAATAAATTTTGGAGTGCTCCGATTTTGGAGTGCTCCGATTCATCGGAGCTTTAAGAACGAACTGCGATGGAACAGCCCGAGACGATTTTCGTTTGCTACTAGGCAAGCGGCAAATTGAAGTATCCAAACCCGAGGCGTAAGAGAGGGACAATTCCGCAGGTCCCTCACTTACGTGTCGGGTTAGGATCGGTAGTTTTTACATCGCCGATCGCCTTGCAAACGCGTGTCTCAAACTCATTGGGATTGCAGAGCGTTCTAAAAGCTGGGATGAATCCCAGCACTCCAAATTTTTACTTCAGGTGCCCTGAACTTCGCAAATGCTCGAGCATCTCCCTTGGGAATGCTCGAACAGCAGCGCTTGCGAAGATGGAACCGTGGTCACCTGGAATCAGTTTCACGTAACCGCGATCCGAAGCCGAATGCCCTTGTTTTGTTAGCTCTGCATCCAGCAATGCGACCGCTTCATTGAGATAGAAACTGTCTTCTGTACCAACAACCAAGCGGATGCTATTACGCAAGATCGGAGCTAAGACGGTCGGGTTTTTCCGCAAGAGATGGCCGATGTCGTAACGCTGATAGTGCTCGGCAATTTTTGAATCGATCTTGCCTGTCACTGGATCAAAAAGGGCAGCAGGGTTGCCGTTGGCATTCTTCGGGCCAAACGTGGCAAACCAGGAATCCCATTGCTGAGCCGAAGTGTTGTCGGGCCCCAAAACATCCTCCCCTTGCGAC
>JANMLD010000479.1:0-30561 GCA_031372345.1 Pirellula sp. | reverse complement strand
CATATCATCAAGAATCAGAAAAGGATGTCAAGTGAACTTTCAAAAGTTTTTTTCTTAACCTTGCACACGCCGAAATCGAGGATTTCCGATTTGCGCCAGCCAACCGGAAAAATGGCTCAATCCGAAACCGGACTCGACACTTTGTCCGCATTTCTTCAGTTAAGACAGGCCTACCGGAACTTCCAAGCGGTTACCACTATCGTACCGTGGGCGGTAGAAGCGTCGTAGTAAGAAATCCGGGACGTGCGGGAGACTTGCCACAGATGCATCTTGACGGAAACGTTCTTAAATCAGGCCCTGTTTCCAGAAGTACGGGCGGATACCCTGATTGGACCAATGTGCGACAAAGATTGGGTTCGTCTGGTTGGGCTGAATCTGGACAGGATGTGCATCATTGGATGATCCCAAGAAACGGCTGGGGGAAGAATGTGCCGGACGTCGTCAAAAACCAGAAATGGAATTTGATGCGAATGCCAAGCCGGTCCGAGCACTTTAGAGTTCACGGTTGGTCCTTCGATGGGCAACCTGGCTACAACCTGCCTACAAGACTTTGGCGAGGAACGCCCACCCCTGCGAAGCTCACAATTGGTGGCGGTATCATCGTTGTTGGGGCTGGGTACTACTACTTCAGTGAATAGCATGAATCCAATTGAGTCTCTTACGTATCCAATACTCGCGTTTACTCCTAACGGTGTCATGCCTTACTCGAAGTATGACAACCTGCGCAGAGTCATGAAACACGAGTACGACATGAACTGGTTCAAAGATCTGGAAGTCGTCGATTCCGCCGGAGCATGTGCAATAATACGAAGTGCCCGCATTGTGAAGCAGCCCATGCTCGCTAGCATATTTGGCGGTATGGTAGAAGTTGAAATCGAAGACGCCGAGAAACTCTGTGAGTACGACCTTGTCACGACGAAAGATCGCGTGCAGGAGTTTCTACGATTGTACCCAGACGGTTATCAGTCCATGGGCATCCTTGATGAATTGGAAGGGAAGGTTGAAAAAGCATCCAGCGTGCATCAGGTTGTGGAGGCTTTCATGAGATAGTTAGTTTTGCCATGCCCCAATTGGAGGAGCGTCAAAGAGCCTTAGCGAAACGGGACATCACATATCTGATTTCATACGTACTGATGTAATGTCGAAGAATCAACTCGCAAAGCTTGGGGGCATTCGTTGGGGTCAGATCCTGTTTTCTGTTTTCGCGGTCTCGAACGCTGTGGCACTACGCTGAACACGCTGCGCGTATGGTGCAAAAAGTCGGACGACGGGTTGACTCGCAGATTTGCGAGAAAAAATGGTTCGGTGAATGCGAGTTTTCGAGCAATGGAGCACGCAAAGCCCGTTTGGATTTCCACAATTGGTTCGGAATTTCGCTCCACGCGCGGACATCGAAACAGTTGATTCGGAACAACGTTCGAGTCTTTGCAATGAAATCGCTATTCTGCACAGCAGAGCTGATGAAGTAATCCCCTTCGCTGACAGTGAGGAGTTGGCTCGAACTTCAGGGGCGACACGGATCGAGGTTGGAAACGATCATCGTTTGGTTGACCCGGAACCGCTGAAGGCGATGTTGAGGGCGTGTGAGAAATGAACGAAAAGAATAACCGCTGGTGGCTGCTGGCGATTCCGGTCGGCCTGGTCGTGGCAATCTTGATTGCAGCAGTCGCCTTTCAAGTGCGGTCGGGGATTCGAGTCACTGTCGAGAGCAGCGGGACGACCCCGCTGAAGTCAGTTGTTCTGCACGTCACCGGGGCATCTACAATTTGGGTAACATCGCTTCTGGTGCGTCGGCAACAGCACGAGTTACACCGACCAGCGAGAGCCACCTGGAAATCGAGATTACGGACGACGGTGGGAAGTTTGTTACACTGTGGATGCAATTAGTGCTTTGATGCAATCAACTTCGGACTTCGCTCAGCTTCATGCTCCCAGTTCAATCTATGGCAACACTATCGGTCGCTGACGTTCGTACGTTGCCCGGACGCGGTCGAAGTATTCCTTTTCAGGGGTGATGCCCAATTCGCGGACCATTTGGCCGATGGTTTTGTGAGGGTCGTTCGACCAGAACATGCCACGGTCCTCGTCTTCGTAGTAACGGAAGCCGACCTTGTCGCCGAACCGTTTGCTGAATGCCTTGCCGTCCTCCAGTTCGCTCGACCAAGGAAGAATGGCGAAGGAGAGATCCAACTCCTGGACGAGGATGTGCTCGGGGGGCCGAACCTGGGAAACAACCTTGCCTGTTGGTTCAAAGATCGAGGCGTTGTTCCGCCAAGTGCTCGAGACGATGTAGAAACCGTGCTTCCTAGCGCGAGCGGTGGGAGCTCCCGTTTGCGGCGATTGGGTCGGCCATACGACGATGTCCGCCCCCTGTCGGGTCAGTTCGTCCCAGCCCGCCTCGAACTCCATGTCAAAACAGATCTGCATGCCCAGCCGCCCGAAGTCGCACTCGAAGACCGCAGCGTTGGTACCGGCGGTCAAGCCGCCTTCGAGGCTGACGCTGTCCCCTTTGTAAAGCGGTACGACGTGCGTCTTCCGGTAAATGCCGGCGATTTTTCCTTCGCGGTCCACCAGAACGGAAGCGTTTGAGCAGAGCGAGCGGGCCTTGTCATCGAGCAGATGGAGCGGGACGACTATGTAGCAGCCATGCTGACGAGCCTTTTTTGCAAAGTAATCGTGTACCGTCCCCTGGAACGGAACGGAGCGTGCGACAGGGTCATCCACCGAGCTATCCGTGACGGCCATCTCGGGCAAGACGGCCAGATCAAGGCCTCGCCCATGCATCTTGTTCGCTGCGACGGCCATTTCGTCAACAATGGCTCCAAGTTGTTCCAGCCGCTTTTCAAGGCCAGGATAGGTTCCCCAAAAGCCCTGCTGGACGGTGCCTACGATCACCTTTCGCGGCGGCAAGTCCTTGGTGCTTCGGCTTGGGTATTCCGCGAAGGCAGGTGGCAGAATCGCGGCCAACGCAGCGATTGTCAGCAAAGTCCAGGTTGCTGTCTTGGTCATGATTTCGGTCATTCTATGAGGCAAATGTAGGAACAACGAAGGACGGGCGATCAGTTTGCTTAAGCAGCGGGTTGGCCTCGTCCGCGAACACAACGACAATGCGCTCCTGCAAAGCGTCGAAGGTCAGCCAAATCCGAGGACTTCCTTCGCGTGCAGGTGTACATTGTAACGAGAGCTTGCCGATTCGTTTGAGCGATGCCGTTCGAAAAAAGCTTCCTCCGACAATACTGGAGACGCTTCTCCCGGCTCTAGGCCCCCAGGAATCGATCGTCCAATAGCTAAAAAAGACTACCCTGTGGCTTGCGCCACAAGCGTAAGCGTACATAGGCCCTTGTGATTTTGCCCCGACCTAACCATTGATTGCGTTGTAGGTTTCTTGCGTTGTTGTTTCTTCACCAAGCAAACGCAAGGAGTTCTTTGTTATGGCGCGTACGATCAACCCGGCTAAGATTCAGCTTTGGCAGTCCCGATTCAAACAATTTGAAAATAGCAAGCTATCCATCGAACGATTTTGCGTTTCCGTAGATTGCGGCGTGGCTACGTTTTACTACTGGAAGCGAAAGCTTGCGGACTCATCTCAAAAATCGGTAGTCACGCGGGCCAAGAACAATGGCTCCCGCACTCGATCCTTTGTGCCAGTGCTGGTAAGGCCAGGTCAGTCGCAATCCGTAGTCGTTCTTCTCAGCGACGGCACCAAGATCGAATTGCAATGCGATGCGATCAGTGCACTCCATGCCGTGTTACAAGATGCCAAGAAAGCGAGCTGATGCTTAGTCTCACCCCCTCGGTTCGCATCTATCTTCACGCCAAGCCGATCGACATGCAAAAGAGCTTCGATGGCCTCTTCGGTATCATCAAAAACGAGTTCAGTATGGACGTTCGCGATGGCGGACTGTTCCTGTTTATCAACTTGCGTCGCAATCGCGTCAAGCTTATGTATTGGGACACAGATGGACTTGCAATTTGGATGAAGCGTTTGGAGCGCGGAAGTCTTCAGCATCCTCAGCCCAAAGACAATACTAAGCATGTTGTCATGGATTCATCGGAACTCAACCTGCTTCTTTCTGGCATTGAGCTCTCGAGCGTAAAGCGACGCAAACGCTACGTTGCACCGAACCTTGAAGCACCTTCGAACGGCAGTCAAAAATGATCGCAACTTTTTTGACTTTTTATGTCTTAATCTTACTTGCACCACTTGCGCTTTCGACACGTCGCGCTATAGTACTCACATGCCAACCGAGAAAGATCTACCTGCCGAATTGAACACTTGCCACGAGGTTATCCTTGTGCAATCGGCAGCTATTCAGGACTTGTCGAAAGAGCGTGACAAGCTCAGGCAAGAGAACGAAGAGTTGCACGCTGCGTTCAAGAAACTGCTCGCGGGCAACCGTCGCGAGAAGTTCATCAATCCCAACCAGCAGCTACTCGATTTCCCCGACGACAAAGAACTACAAGCAGTACTCGACGCCGCCAAGCGTGAGGCCGAACAAGAAGTCGAGAAGATCACTTACACACGCACTAAGCAGAAGAAGGAAGCGAAGCCGCGATCCGATTCATTCCCCGCTCACTTGCGACGCGAGGAGATAGTGCAGCCTCTATCGGACGAAGATCAAAAGCTAGCCGATTCTGGTAGCGAAGTGGTTCGTCAACTGATCCAAGAAGTACTCTGCTATAAGCGTGCTGAATTATTTGTGCAGGCACATATTCAATTGATGCTCAAAGAGACCCAGGCTGAATCCACCAAGGAAACGATTGAGAATCTGCGAACTGAAATCCCGGCTGGGCTTGGAGAAAAAGGCCGCTACGATGCAAGCGTTGCGGCTGCCATCGCTTGCGGTAAGTTCGAACTGCATATCCCGTACTATCGCCTTCAAGACATGTTTGCTTCGAGTGGTTGGACTCCAAGTCGGTCGACTCTGGACTACTTGCAAGACTTGTTGGCCGAAGCGGTCCAAGAGCTGCCAATTCTGATGACACGCCGAATACTGCAGTCTCACTGCGTTGGCATGGATGACACCGGTGTTACGCTGATCATGCCCAAAGAGATACCAGAGATAGTCGAAGGCGATCTTCGAACGCAAAGATTGATTGAGAAGATGCTTGAAGCTAAGAAAGATGGCAAGACCAGCCTTGACGCCAAGATGTGGGCGTACTCGGGTGGGGCGGATCAACCGTACGATATCTTTGACTTCCGAGTGTCGCGACATCGCGATGGTCCGGCCGAGTTGTTGGCCGGCTACAGCGGGCATGTCATGGCAGACTGTTACTCGGGTAACTTAAGCGTGGTTCTGGATCCCAAGTCTTCGATGACTCGAATGGCTTGCTGGGCACACGCGCGCCGCAAAATCTTCGAAGCCAAAGATAACGACCGAACAGCCTCTGCGCTTCCCCTTGCGCTCATTGGTCAGTTGTACGACATCGAACGATTGGCAATGGACTGGCCCAACGAGAAGCGAACGGCGATACGTCAAAGCGAATCTCGCTTGATCTTGGATCGATTGCGGACGTGGCTTGACGGATCGGTAGCGAAGAGCATCCTTCCAGCGAGTAAGCTTGGCCAAGCAGTTCAGTACATTCGCAATCATTGGGATGCACTGTGCGTTTATACCAATGATGGCCGTCTGCCCGTGGATAATAATTGGGTGGAGCGTCTCATGAAGCGGATCGCAATTGGAAGGAAAAACTGGCTTTTTGTCGGCTCGGTTCGAGCAGGTATGCGGAATGCGAATATCATGACGCTGATAGCCAGCGCGCATCGCCACGACCTCGACGTGCATATGTATCTTGAGAACGTGATAACGCACCTAAACCGCGGGACCGCCAAACCGGAGCAACTGCTTCCGGACGTATGGAAGGCGAGCCACCCAGAAGCGATTCGAACCTATCGAGAAGAAGAGCGACGAGATAAGGCAGAGTTAGCAAGGCTGCGAACGGCCTCTCGGATTTCGCAGTCTTAGGCTCGGTGCCGGACTTGAATCGCCCGCCCCGCCGCCAAAATTGAAATCGATGGCTCTGTACGCTTACCCACAAGCAGTCGTTACAAGCAGCCTTCAACCGGGCAACGTTGCAATTGGCTCGATCGGATAACCAGTCTGAAACCGACTGCCAATACGTTAGGTTATTGTTGTTGCAGTTTCTCGCTCCGCCACATTTCTGAACGCAGAAATTTTTGTAGGTTTCTTCTGGGCCATCTTTTTCGCCTCCCTTGTCCTTTTGGGCAACAATCGGATTAAACAGGATTTGAATCATCATGATGAGAGGCATGACCACGGCAGCAAAGCGAGGGCGTGTTCCAGCAATCGATGAGATCGTCAAGCCCATGCAAAGTCCGGCAAAAGCGACGACCCAAAGGATAGGTAGCAACTTTAAATGTAGTCCACTTTGGTCATGGTTGAATCCCAAAAAATAGCTTCGCACCAACCAGGCCGTGAAAAACATCATACCGGACTGCAAAAGCGCGATCACGGATAGAGTAATTGTCTTGACAAGAAGTACGGTGAACTGCGATGTGCCTTGATGCACTTCATGGTCAATCAACTCTCGTTCGTCGACAATGGCTGTGCTTCCAATGCTGGTGGACATCCAAATCGTCGACACGATAGTCAGAATCCCAAGCAACGAGGCGTTGCCGCTTGGCGTCGCTAGTCCGACGGCGCATCCAAATAGTATTGGCAAAAGCACCAAATTCAAGATCACATACAAGGGCATCCGCGTATGCGCATCTCGTTGCCATAGTTTCAAGAACTCACGTTGCAAAAGAGTCCAAGTTTTTTTCAAGCGAGGTTTATGCGTGACACTGACCATAGGGTCAGCTTTCCATTTATTCCGCGTTGAAAATTCTAACGACGATGGGTCCAGTAACTTGACTCCGAAGCCTGTTATTTCCTTGATCTCGCCCTGTTTCCTCTTCGTTCTCTTCTCGTTTTGGCCAAGCTTGATTTGCGAGTCATACGCCTCGCAAAATTGTAATCCGTGCGTAACCAAAATCGCCGTTGCACCAAGGGAACAAATGCGACGAATCACGCGTAGCAATTCTTCCTCTTTTTTTGGGTCGAGGCCACTAGCTGGCTCATCCATAACTAGAATTGCTTGCTTTCGCACTAAAGCACTTGCGATTGCTAGGCGGCGTTTCATGCCTCCGCTTAACTCCTTGACAAACTTGTGGGAGTGCTCAGCTAAATCTACTAATTCGAGGGCACGGTCTACATCGCTTTCGGTTAAATGTTCATCTCGCAATTTACCCCAAAACCACAATTGTTGTTTTACCGACAGGTCCGAGTGCAACACGTTCTCTTGCGGCACGAAAGCTACATTGTCAGTAAAAAAGGTACCTTCTTTACTTGAGACCCAACCATTGGAGTCACCATCGTATAGAAGAACTTCTCCACGGCACGCGATCTTTCCTACAATTGCTTTTGCGAGGGTTGACTTCCCTGCACCTGATTCACCAGTGATCGCAACTAGCCTGCCAGGATCGATTTGAAGGGAGATTTTGTCCAGTCGTTCCTTTACTTCGATTTCTAACAGTCGAATCGCTTGGGCAACCAAGTGCCTTGTAGGCACAAGTCTCGGCGGCATGCCTGCCGCGCTCATGAATTCCCAGAGATACCCTTCGAATCGAATGATGTCGCCGCTATTGATTTCGCGGCTGGTCTTGCACTCTATGCCGTTTACGAGAATCGACGTCCCTTCAACTGACACTTCCCATCGTGCTTCAGGATGTTGGGCAACGATCGTGGGGGTTATTTTAAGAATACTTTCCCCGAGGTCAACGTCGTCAATCTTGTGGAAGCTATTCGATCTCGTTTTGCTGGAGGGACTAGAAAAACCTAGATGTGTTGGCCACTCCGAATCTAAATTGACAATTCGATCAAATTTGAACTTGGCAGACGTCATCATTCAAAGGTTATTCGTCGCGGAATTCGGATGGTATCTTGATGGATAACTACTTGACTAGTTGAGCCTCGTATCTAGATGAAACCTCTAGCTTCGACCCTTTTTCAACTCCGAAGAGCAAGTGATTTTCAGTGACCGAAAAAGTTGAAACATCCCATTCCGCGCTCATCCGTCGTACCAATAGATCATTCTTGGAAAATAGAAGTAGCCCCGGCTTTCCATTCTTTCCGAGCTTCGGAGTCAGCGAAGTCGTATGCTTGATGCCATTGCTACTTCCAATAAATTTCGCAGTGCCGCCCTCTAAGTTGGCTGAACGGCATCCTTCGGTATCGTAGGTAGCGTCCGACCCATATGTCATGGTTAATAGCCCACTTGCCGACATTCCGGGACCGAAGTTCATTAGATCGCTAGCCCTAGAAAGGTCGATCGAAAACTTTTCGCCTATCCTCGCATCGGTATTCGGGAAAACGTACATGTCAAGCATCGGCGATAGATTTCCGGCGAGTTGCGTGAGCTGTGTCGAAGCTCGTAGTGGCCCCTTGATAGTTTTGATTTCAGTCAGTCCAGGTTCGCCAGTGACTTTGATTCGAACTATGTGCCCAGCAATTTGTGTTTCCACATCACCTTTAACAATTGTGGCAAGTTTCAAGTCGAAATCAGTCTCAGCATACTTTGTCAAATCCAGGCCGCAGGCTTTTAACTTCGCTAGTGATGCAGTTAGCGAGCGTTCGAATCCAGGGTCTACTTTCCCGACGCCCTGTAAAAGCCGAATTGCCACTGCAATTATGGGGGTTGTTGGATTAGCCGAGAGTACCCGAAGTGCCTGCAAGATAGCGAGACTAAGCATTGGCGAGTCTTCTTTGAGATCTATCAGTCGAAATCGTTCATTGGAAAGAATGCGGGTTTGCGAGCTATCGATCAGCTCGCACTCGAATTCGATCACTGCGCCCGTGTTTCGTACGACTT
Source organism: Pirellula sp. (assembly GCA_031372345.1). Taxonomy (GTDB): domain Bacteria; phylum Planctomycetota; class Planctomycetia; order Pirellulales; family Pirellulaceae; genus JBKCUI01. The sequence goes on along the minus strand of JANMLD010000479.1, from coordinate 21,690 downwards.
TCCACTGTGTGGTTAACAGAAACGGACGTTACTCGCGATTGAGCAATAAGGTGTGCAAGCGATGGAAAGATAGCTGCAACCGACGACGACAAATGCAGGCCGTCGCAAGGTTTTGACACCAGGACAATCGCGCCAGCATCGACAATCCACGGGATTATTTCGATGAAGTTGTCCCAGTCATGCACGGTGCATTGTCCAAATAACTAGCAAGTCCCGGCGCGGCGCCGGTAAACACAATCCTAATTTACCCCATCTGGCTGGTTGATTGGGCAGCCGAGCTGCCTGGATGTGAATGTTCGGCTGGGAGCCGAGTAAACACCGACGCTCCGGCGTGTCAAACCGGTGCGAGTTGGAGGCAACAGCCAAGCTGTCGCGGTGGGGGTATCCCAAGCGAATCAAGAACTGCCGCTTGGGCTTCTCGAACATGGGATTGGATAACTAGCTAACCTCTTAATTCCAATTCATAGAAAGAGCAATCAAACCAAGCCCAGCCCACGCACGCCCCGAGAACAACTACGCAGTATCCAATCCCTTATGAGTTCTGGCTTTTTTGTAGTTGCGCTCGCATACGGCTCGGAGGCACAATGCTCGAACTCGACACCCTGTGGAAATCGATTACGCAACGCGAACAGCTCAAACTTATGGAAGTGTTAGTTGAGCGGGTGGAGTACGATCCACAAGATGTTGCTATCTCGGTATCGTTCCATCGATCTGGAATCAAAACACTGGCCGCTGAAGCTGATGAGGCGCTCGCATGATCAAAGTAAAACGCAAAATTGCATTCCAAGGCGAAACTCACAAGCGTCGTGATGCCGCCAAGGCTGCTAGGGTCAAGGCAGCTCAGTCTGGTCGGATTCCAAGGATCGCTAAGCTAGTGGCACTGGCCAGTCGGATGCAGTCGATGATCGATTCGGGACAGGTAGAAAGCTTCCAGCAGCTTGCAGAATTAGGCAGAATCAGTCAGCCACGCATGACGCAAATTATGAGCTTGCTGCACTTAGCGCCAGATATACAGGAGGAGCTTCTCTATCTGCCGGAAGTAATCCAGGGGAAAGCGGCAATTCACGAAAGGTTGCTGAGGTCGTTGACGACGGAAATGGATTGGAAGGTGCAGAGGAGGATGTGGGGGAGGATTACGAAACTTCTGTAGCTCAGAAGAGCGCATTCCGGAAACCATTCTATATCGCAAAACTGCTCGCCAATCCGTCGTCCGACTTTTTGCACCCTTCACGCGAACGGTTTGCGGTTCATGTCGGCGATGGATGGGACGTCGTGCTTGTCTAACGCTTGCATGAACGATTTCAACCCTCGTTTTTGCTCGTACTCTCGCTCCGATGTCGTTAGCGGAATCATCCGATAGAGATGCACCTTCATGCCGTCGCTCCGCACAAACGAACTGTCGGCGAACAAAAGCAATGTCGTAAACCGGCAGCCCTTGTACAGCGGCTGGGGTGGCTCCTCGTTGGCGATCAATGCTACTGGGCCACCGAGCCAAGTGTCAGCGTTGTGTGGGTACTGTGCCATCTTGCGCAGCCAATACAGCGGCCAGGCCCATTGCATGACTTTCACTTCCGTGATTTTCCAATCGCCGGGCAAGTCGATGTAGAGCTCCGCGAAGCGGTACTCCTCGGAACCCGCCGGGACATTCATCGGTTCGGCGGAAAGACCGTTTGTAAAGAGCGTCATGTGCTTGCGGTTGCCGGCCGGAGGGATCACATGAATACCGATCGGTAAACCAGTCGGGACGATTTGGATTAGCGATTTCTTGTTTGCTGGGCCAACTGTCTTTTCGAAGTGCGCGACTACGTCGTCGACAGGCAAAACCAACGGTTTGGCCGGCTCTGGCACCCCGATGCGTTTTGTGGCGGATTTGGCATTCGTTGGGCTGCTCAGACTACTTCGTACTTCTTTAAGTGTCTTGGCGCCGTGCTCACGCAGGAATTGCGAAAGCTTCGGATTCTTACTGACCCAGTCTAGTGCGGTAAAGCAATTATTCGAATCACCATACAGTTCGAACACGCGATTCAAGTCGCAACCATGCTCGATAAGTAACGTCGCGTACTCGATTGCCGTCTCTTCTGGACGAAGATTGAGAGCGCCAATGATGGTCCGATCGATGTTCGGATCTGCGCCGTGGGAAAGCAAAAATTCAACCGAGGGTCTATCCCTGTCGTCAACTGCCTTTGAGATAGCCGTTGTTCGATCGGGTTTTGTGCATGAGTTAACATTTAGTCCAAGTCTTAGGAGTGTTTGGTAAACTTGTAGGTTGCTTCCTGGGATTACGTTTGTTGGACTCGTCTTAGTCATCCAAGTATCCCCCGAATCGGGCAAGTACTCGACGCTCAATAACCACGGCTTTACCGTTGCCATCCTTTCAATTGAGTCAATTTCACGAAAGGCAATCACATTCGCAAAATCTATACAATCAGACTCTTCCTCTTCTGTAAGCATGCGATCTAATCCCAAAACGATTTTCCTTTCTCTAAACTCGTTTTCATCAACGAAAGCTCAATTTTGATAAGCGTCCGCGTTTTGTCAAAATCACCTTTTCCCTGCTTTACCGCCGCTTCCAATTTCTTTGCCACAGCTTGTGTGTACTTAAGTGAGTGGATCCCTTTGTAGCCGTTGATCGCATAGCACATATTTTGCAGCTCATCGGAACCTGCTTTCTTGAGCTCGTCTACTGTGCCCAGTAGCTTGATGTCGTACTTCTTGAGTATGTCCTGTGATTTTTGGATGAATGGCCGCCGAGCATCCCATTTCCATGGAACTGTCTTCATTACGATATGGTGACCATGGATCATCGAAGGGGTGACGGTATACCCCCAAACCGTCTTTACCTTGCCAACTAGATCTACCAGCGATTGCGGTTTCGCTAATCCATGAGCAGCCATTGCGTCACACCAACTGGACGCATTGTGCGCCAGCACAGCACCGTCACCAACTGCAAACGAGTGTACTCCCTCTACCGTCAAATTGCGAATCGGTCGATTTTCGACTTGAGTCAGCTCAATGCTCGCAATATTAACCTCTTTTCCATCGTGTGAGACCAGCCGATCGCCAGGAAGTAACTCATGACTGTTTACCCATCGCCCGGATAGCTGCTTGCCCTCATCACCGTGTATGCCATAGTGCTCGGGGACTGAGCGTTTATCTAACTGATGACCGTTAGCAACCCAAAACGGATGGTTTGCAGTCGATTCAATCACACCGTTTGATGTGCGAATCGAACACCAGACACCCGAGTAATTATTTCGATGGACTTTCGCAATCTTTGCTGCAATCCAAGCACTGGTGTCATGATCGTAAGAGCAAACAAATGCACCAACGTCTAGTTCATCTATCCGGCGTTTGCCTGTGGGTGTGCTAACGAGAGTATCGGTGGCAAAGCACCAAATGTCGTCCGGAATTTGATTAAGGATTTGCTTAGCGGCGTTAATGTCTGCTTTTGCTCCAAGAGCCTGGAGTTTCGTCATCGCGACATTGTCGAGAAGCTTCGAGTTACCTGCTTTGTCCACGATTCGAACAAAACCGGTCGCGGGTACAAATGGCAATAGTCCAATGGTCGCCATCCAGTTCCCTTTGCTCAGTTCGTCGACCGTGACGATCAAATCGGTACCTTCGTTTAGGATCGACAGGAATCCGAGATAAACGGCGACTCCATTTGCAGATAATTCTCCTGCGTCCTTGTACCATCGCTTTGCGAACTGATGCGCAGCATCCACTTCCATTCCGGGAGTCGTCATGGCAATGTATTGGTATCGCGACCGGACTTCTGTTCGTTCCTCCGCAATGTATTGTGCTACCCTCGCCGCAGCGTCCAGTTCACTCCACTTTTCATCAACCCAAAACGTTAGATCACCGTGAATGGGCTGACCGCGGTGTGAAACAGAAATCTCCCCCCACAACATCGCACTTCCAAATTTCAATTTGCCGTTTCCGAATTCGAATGTCTGCAGCGCGATAGGGTCGATGCGTTTCAGAAAGATTTTGAAAATCTCGAAGTCAAATTGTCGCTTTTGACTAGCTTGTTGTGACGGACTTCGCGAGGTATTTGGCCCTTCACCGGAACCGGAACCTCCGCTGGATCCGCCACCACTATTGGACAATTGCTCGTCGGGGAGCTCCGAATCTAAGATCGATACAAGATTGCCAGCCTCAATCCAATACAAATCGACTAAATCGTCAGTTGGGTCGGTGGATTGAATCGCGTCCGCTTCCCCGATGAGGTCCCAATGCACCGTCGGGTTGTAGTTCCCAACAGTGAAGGTACCACTACCGCCGTATCCATAGCCAAAACCATACCCGGCGCCATACCCCATCGGGTCGGTGAAGACACCGTTGGGATTCAAGATGCTCGTACCAGTCATGGTTGAGCCCGTGGTGCTAAAAGTCGATAGCCCAGAAACCTTGGAGCCCGCGATACTGTCGGGAATTGTACCAGCCGCAATCCTTCGATATATCCCGTCTAGCGATGGCGCTAACGATGGTGTCGGGAGCTCGCGAGGTACTATTTGGCTATCTATAACATAACGTTGCAAGGCTTTTGCCTTGTCCTCGCCACGAAAATTCACCAATTCAGTTGATGTCCAGGTTTCTTTGGCGTTGAAGTATGCTTGCTCAAGACCACGCTGTGCAATTGCCTTCGATTGATCCAACGTAGCACGCGAGGGTGCCATTGCAGCGAACCATGTAACCATCGCTGTAGCCTGAGCTGCAGCATAGGTCATCCACGGACTAGGTGTAAGGATGGCGGAATAATTCATCGAGCTCGCGACAGAGTTCTTTTCGAACATCGCAAAGGTACTGTCCAATATTGCAAGTTGATGAACATTGGTTGAGTGCAAATAAGATTCCTGAGCTCGATAGTCAGTTCCCAGCGTCGACTTCGATGTGGCGAGGATGACATCCCTCGCAATCAACTCTAGTTGCAAATTGTACCGGCTCTGTGCGATCGATTGTCGGTACGTAGTCTGCGTTGCCGTATCGGTCGCAGTAAAGCCAGCTTTCGCAGCGGCTATTAGTCCTGCAAAGTCGACTGAGTTTCCACCTCCGCCCGTGCCACTCTCGTTCGCTTCTGCGATGACTCGATTGCGTTCTATTGTTGCAAGTTGTTCAACAAATGCAAACGCAGTCGTCGCCGACGAGTTGGTATAATTAAATTCGGTGGTCGCTTGAAAGGCAGCAGCATCATAACTTAGTTGCGCATATTGATTCGAGTAGGACCGGACATTATTGGACGTGGAATAGCCCAGATTCCGTTTGGCAGTTGCGACCGCGTCTACGTAGGCAGATTCTAGGTTATTGCGATTGGTGATCAATGACCAATAGACGCTGGTAATCGCGCTGAGCCAGGACTTGTTGGCTTGCGATGCATTGACTAGGTATTGACTCCATGGCGTTTGCAATACGTTGTTAATAATCGAATTGGCATATAATCTCCATGTCTCTTCCATACCCCAATAAAGGGCATCCACTCCGGCGTCATGACTCTGTTTGAGATTCCGTTCCGACACCTCAGCATTGGCGAAAACGTATTCGGCCTGCGAATACGCGTCGTATTTTGTTTTGAGCGCATCTGCAAGTGACAGTTTGAAATTACGTTCTGAAGCTACGACCACGAGATCGCGATCGCGTGAGGAGATAGCCAGCGTCTGAGTATAAACGCGGCGGGCGGTATGTTCGACAGCACTCCAGATTCTCCCCGCATCTTGTTCCGCAGTAACACGCACAACGTTTAAGACCTTCGATGCGTTGATGTAGGCTTCGCTGGTCGGTTCACCTTCTACCTGTGACAATGCCATTTCGTAGTCGCGGGCTGCGTTGGCCAACGCCAATTCATAGGCGGCGGAAGCGGTTGAGCGCTCGGTTCGACGGGCCGTCCATTGGATTCGCTGCGCGGCGGCGAGTTCGGATTGAGATGTGTTCGAATCGTTGGCAAGCGAATGCTGCGCTCCCACCTCGATTATCGAATAAGCGTGATCGGCTTGCGATTGAGACAATTGCATTGTGCTCTCATGCGTCGCAAGCGAATCTGACATTTGGCGTGCATATTGTTCGCGAAGACCTGCACGCTGAATGTAATACTCAGCCGTGTTTTGCAACCAATACACCGTGGCACTTGCGTAAGCGGCATCGTACTGAGCCCTGGGCGATGTTGATGCATACGGTTGAAGCCGGGTCGCTCTAGCTGTCGCCTCAGTGATTTGAAAAACAGTCTCGGCGCTAGCGGCGTCCTCTGCGTATTCAATGAAAATAGGCATTTCGGCGTACCGAAGTGCTACCTCGGCGTTGACTCTCGCCACGCTTGCATTCTCGTCAGCCGTCGCAAAGCTCAACGTATGTGCCTCGTCTGCGGTGGCGATGATTCCGTTTATACTAAGCTGACCTGAAGCATACGATAAACCATAATTGTTTGTGATCAGGTTAACGGCAGTGACATAATCCACTCCGGCTTCTCCGCGTGCCGTGGCATAGTCGACAGTCGCGTCGCCGTTCTTGGTGGCTTTTTGCAAGGCCGCGGCACGTTTAGCAGCGTTGAACGAATCGTTTGCGGCATCTGTAGCCGTATCAAAAACCGTTTGTGCTGCATCTACAGCATCATTGTAATCCTCTTGGTCCCCAGTGTGGTCGCCACCGATGGTACCGCCCATGCCATATCCCCAGCCGAATCCGTACCCCCAACCACCATACCAGCCACCCATTCCCCACCCATTTCCACCCCATCCGCCGAATCCTCCGTAACCACCGTAAGACCAGCCATAGGCGGAGTATCCGAATACGTATCCTCCATAGCCAGACCAACCTCCCCAGCCTCCATACCAGCCGCCGAAACCGCCGTACCAACCTCCCCAACCCCAGCCGCCGTACCAGCCGCCGAAACCGCCACCGTACCATTCGATCGGTTGCCAATCTTCATTCAAAGCTGTCTGCAACGCATGCATCGCGTCAGCCACTGAATCCGCTTTACCCTTGGCTGCGTCGGCCAGAGAGCGCTCCTTGTCCGCAGAGGCACCGGTTTCCGCAACTCTTCCGTCAGCCATGTTCACAGCCAGAATCTCTGTCAACTCCGCCATCGCTACCGCATGCGCGTAGTACAAATCGTAGTAAGCATTCGCACGGCCAATCGTTTCCATTTTTGAAGCCATGGCGACGGCGATAGAAAACGCCAATTCGGCGGCGCCGACCACGGAATTCTTGATCGCGTCGGCGGTATTCTGGGCTTGAAGCTCGTTGAGTCCGGCCATCGAAATGCTATCTTGGAATGTGTCTTTTGCGATGCGTAAGGCATGCGCTCGCGCCGAATCCGCTTGCGCCATCTGAGCATGGTAGATGGAGATACTTGAGCCGGCGTTGAAGGCTTGGTTGGTAACATGAATCGCGATCGCATCGTAAACGGTCACTTCGTAGATACCGCGGGCGGCAACACGATCTTCTCGTTGAGCAGCATCTCGGATGAACTCAGCGATCTTTCTACCGGCAATTGCGGTAATACTCGAATCGGCCAGAGTCTTGGTAGCAGTAGCCGTAGTGACTAGATAAGCGCGTTCAGATTCTGCGAACGACGCGGCCCGAGCTTTTTCGATGTTTGAGGTCGCAAGAGCCAGGGCAATGGCTGCGTCCTTCAGTGATCCGGCCTCAGCCTTGAGACTGTCGGCATCGTCGCCTACAAATCGTTCCGCTTCGTCTTGCACATCGTTAACTTTCTCTCGAGCATCTTCGGCATCCGCTTTGGAATCTGCCCGAAGAGCATCGATATAGGCAGATCGAAGAGTATTCCAAGCTGCTTTCGCTGCTGCGTTGTATGTGTCGTAGGCCGATTCCATGGCGGTGTTGTAATCCTCGGCTGCATCGCTGAGAATTTGCATGTAGTTTTCATAGCTGATGGCGTCGTCAATGTAGCTCTCCCAAGCAGTTCCGGTTGCAATAGCGTAGTCACGGCCTGCATCCGCCTCGGCGTTAAGCAACACGAGCATGGCATCGAGCAACGCGATTTGATAAGTCTTTTCTGCCTCCTGGAGGGATTTCGATTGAGAATTTTCGCGATCGCTGGTTGCGTTATCGCGATCTCGCGTGTCATTGTTCAGGTTGGTGGCAGAGGTCTTGCTATTTGCCGATTGTTCTAGGGCACGATCGAGTTTTGCTTGCCCCGCGTCGGTTGCGTATTTATTCCTCGCAACCACGTTCAATTCGGTGGCATGATCTGTGGTGAGTTCATCGGCAAGCGTGCGCGTCGCGTTTGCGTTCGCTTTCGCGGATGTTTGCGTATTGTTTGCAGTAGCGATCAGACCCGCGTAATTGACGTCAATGAGGCCTGCACTGCCCATGCGACTTCAATCGTCCCAAGAGTTGTATGATAAACCGTCCAGGGATTTGAACTGCCGGAATTCCATGAGTTCATCGCGCTCGCATATTCGTTCGCCGTAGCCAGTTTAAAATCCCTGGAACTGATTGCGTCTGCATTTTCTTGTACACCCACGAAAACTACTTGTTGGATCTCGTAGTCTTTTTCAATTGGAGTGACAATAATTGTAAATTGCAGATCCGAATCAGAGTAACTATTTGAGCGAACCCCTTGGGCGGCCATTGCAGAGATCGCATATTCGTACTCACCTGTCGACAATGCGTCCGCCAGCGTTGCAGAATCTGCAGCAGCGGAATTGGCGTCGCTCGCTCCACGGTTTTCTTTGGCTTTTTGATAGTTATTCCAAAGATCCATCAACGCAGAGGTCGAGGCGGCACCGTTGAGGACGTTAGCAACGGCAAGATCGTGATTTGCTTGGTTGAGCGTTTTCGCAAATGTATTGTAAATGTTTGCTGCGGCGGTAATGGGAACGACGACGACGCTCCAGGACCAGGGATAGCGACGGTCTGCGTAGTTATTTGCACAGGTGTTGCGAGTTACGATAAACTGGCGAGCGTCGACCATGTCGGTGACGTATTTGTGATTCGCGTCGGTTACTGTGATGGCGTAATCGTAGGCTGCGTTCGCACTATTCTTTGCAAAGGTTGTGTCGTTTTGACCGGTTCGAAGGGATGCCCGGTTATCGGATTCTGCGTCAGCGGATGCTTTTTCTCGTACGATGCTATTCGTATTTCTGACGTGGTTCGCTTCGTGCGCATGTTGTTTGCGAAGCAGGTCCGCATCGATCATTGCATAGCGAAAATCATGTTGCGCACTGGCGCGGGCGATTTGCCGTTCATATTCTGCGTTGGCCTTTGCTAAAATATAGGCTGTATGCTTGGTAGCGAGTTGATTGTAGTAAGCTACCTCGTTGTTAGCCAATTCGACTTGATAGGCTGTCCAAGTCGTTTCCTCAATTGCATCCCACGCCTGGAGAGTCGTCAGTTTCGACGCTGCGTTTGCTTTCCATAGATCCACTCGAGAATTTTCGGATCTTACCGTATACGTTCTTTCTGCATTCGCGATATCGACAGCAAGCACGTTTTCGGAATCCGCGATCAACTTGTCACGATTCGCTGTCGAGTTGGTTTGAGAATTCGTATTGGTGTTGCTGGCGTTCTCTACTTGGGTGGCGGCCCCGGCTACCACTCGTCAAAGTTGCGGGAGCTAGATTTGAACTGACGACCTCGAGGTTATGGGAACTTAGCGAAACTGCGCGTCCCGGAAATTGTTTCCTCGTCGAAACAGCTCCGTGTGGTGTCATGGGTCTGGGGCATTGGAAGTGGGATTTTCGTCGATTCCAACCTGCTCCGGTCACCCAAACCGGTGCGAGTTGGCGTCCAGTCGTCGGTTGCCCGCATTGCCGCAGTTTGGATCGATTTTGCCTCTTCGTTCAGCGATGCCGTTCTGACAAAATGCCACTCCGGCGGTACCGAAAACGCTTATGCACCCTCTGCGTCGCCCAGACTCGAACGTCCAATAGCTAAAAAAAGACTATTCCGTGGCCAACGCCACAAACAGTCTTTTTCAGGCGGTTTTCAATGGGTCGCCGTTGTGCTCAGTGCAATTGGGTAGCTAGTCAAACGATGGCTAGGTGCACTTTCTTCTTGACTGGAATACTTTTCCGGAGATCGCAGCGTCCGTACCATCCGTTCGTCGACCGTGTGCCAAGCGAGGTCAGGTATCAAGTGGTCGTCAGGCGGATCCGGAGCTGCATACTTCTGCTCGCACAGAACAAGATTCTCGCTCCATTTGGCTACGACATAGCTTTCTCCGCCTTCTACGACCACTTGCAAGTCAGCTACTCCGTTTCCATCTAAGCAGTCTCGCAAAAGTTCAAACGGTACCGCAATAACTTGCTCGCTGGTTTCGAATTCAACACGATGGCAAAGGTAGGTCAGCATTAACGCATCCTTTGCCATCGCGATCGAATAGCAATTTGCGGTGAATGAAAGGACAACTGGCTTGGAATCGTCTTCAAAAGTCGATCCCCAGAAATTGCGAGCAAGCTGTAGAAATCGACAAGCGTCTGATTGTTGGATTTTCATGGTTCCTTTCTAGTAGTTGCTTAGGTGCCTCAGCTTTCCCTACGGCGATTGGTACAAGCGGCTACTGTGCTTGTGCGGATACACTGCGTTACAGCCAAATCGATCGTCAAATCCATGTTTTTAAGTGGCATCCAGACATATTGCATCCTGGGGCCGCAGGCTAGGATTGGCCGATCTTTGCCATACAAAAAAAGACTGTCAGCACCTAGCTTCGCCACAAAGGCAAGGTTTTGCCTCGGTATGCCAGTACGCAGGTCGGGGCCGAGATGCAATGAACGATCAAGCTCCAGGCAAACGGTGCATGATGTACCCTGCCTAGATTTGCCAACCACGGCAACGTGACCGTTTAGGTCCAAGATGACAGGCTTCAAATCGTCCGTGTCGCCAGGCAACTGCGACAGGCAGCTACCTAAGGCGCCACGATCGCCCGAATCGAGGTGAACTCGGTTGGTTGATTTCTGCCTGTCCGGAATCACTTGACCTACATTCGGGAACCGAGCATCAGTCTCGACCGGCAACGTGAATCGCCAAGAGCCGGAAGCCATCACGAACGTTGAGTCTTGGATTCCGACCGAAACGGCTTTGAGCTTCAGGAAATCCTTAAGTGCAAGCAGCCGACTTTTTCGGACAAGAATCGCCTCCGACTTCCAAGGAAAGTCAAAACCGTCGAAGAGCACCATGTGACTGCCATCTGTGGCTGCCATTGTCCCATCGCGGCCGTCAAGCTGGACGCATCCTAGCGCGTAGCGAATAGAAACCTCATCTGTTACCTCAATTGCGTTGGCCAGACAGGGCAAGAACCGCTCGTCGATATTGGTTAAAGGAATGCTGTCGCCCACAAGTGCTGGAGGCTCTCGCGAGTCAAGTTCAGCATGCCGAATAGCCAAGCCGGTTTGCCAGCGAACAATGAAGCGGCTGCCGTTCTCGGTCGATTCAACGGGACCGAATTCGATGTCGCCAGTGGATTGGGCTAACTCTTCAAACAAATCGCATGAAATACTTACCGACTCGACCAACGGTTCGTCGCCATCTTTACATGCAACCATGCAGCTTATGGATTTTCCTGCGTCGAAAACTTGAAGGGTACAGCCGTTTGCGGTGGCATGAATCCCGATGTCAGAAGCGAGCTTCCGAATCGGTCTGTCAAGAAAGGCGTTCGCAAACTTGCGAAACGCCTGGATTACTGTTTTGGGGATAAACATAGATTTTAGCTTTCGATAGTTGGAAGATTTTGGAATGGAAGTGCGGCATGGTTCGCCGCGCTCGGTAATTCGTTGAGCCCAAAGCTGAGCTCCGCAGTACCCTGACCGACTAAGAAGCACGCAGATCTTCAGGCAGGGACTCGGCAAAGCTGAATCGCTTGCCGTTCAGCCCAATAATGAGATGATCATGTAGCGGAACACCCAACACCTTGCCAGCGTTGGCAAGAGACCGGGTAACGGCCCTGTCCTCCCTACTTGGCTGTATGTCGCCCGAAGGGTGGTTATGACCGATTATGATGGATGCAACCCCTTTCATGATCGCGTAGCGAAAGACTTCACGGGGATGCACGAGGCTTGCGTCGAGGGTGCCCATAGTAACCACTTCGAAATACTTCGCGACCATCTTGGTATCTAGACCGATGGACCAGAAATGCTCTTTGTCTCGGTCTGTTTTGCATCGTCGTTGGAGCCAGAATTGTAAAACGCTGGCCACCTTTTCAACGCCATTGATGGGTCCTTCTATTTTGGATCGAACAAGCATTTATCGAATCAATCTTTTGTTGGAGACTTGGAAATAGGAACACGTCAATACGAACAAGCAAGCGGGCGGCAGCAACATGCAGCCGCCCGCAAATTCGTAGTAGATCCGGTATTGCCGGTTAGTCTGTCAGTTCGTCAATAAAACGAGCCCGGAGATAGGGGTCGATACTGTCCCAATCGATAACCTGAGGTGGACGCACATCATCAGGCTCTAACTCAACGGGACCTCGCGTTAACATGGAAAAGCCGCAGCGACGAATCGTGCCGACCGCGTCACCTGTGGCAGCTGCAACCTCTGCGTCAAATTCAGCAATGGACATGGAATACCTCTTACTTGGATTTGGAGTTAAGAACCTGTAGTGCCAGTCTTCGCATGGCCAACAACCAATGCGAAAACGAAAAATGCCCAGGTAAATACCTAGGCATAGTTAATGAAAAAGTGAAATCTTGGAGCGACTGGTCTAAACAACCGCTGGCTCAAGCCAGTATTGTTTAAGCCATGCAATCTCGGCTTCAATGGCCCGCGAGCGAATCGTGTACGGGCCAAGTCTGGGGCCATTACATGGCGACAAGTCAGCCCACCAGAATCCGTTCTGGTCAGGCTCAACATGGGAACCACGCTCAATGGTTGGGTCGCCTAGCGCATGCGGCTCTATGAGCTCCGAGTAGATCATGCGCACGTTGCCACCAAGTCCGATGACAAGCTCGGCTGTTTCACCAACGCGGCTCAAGATACCGGCCTCCGGATAATGTTCCGGCGTGGTCGGTCGGTCATGTATCCATCCAGACTTGCTTCGATACGTGTCAACCCGTTAGAAATCCGTTGCCGTAGCGATTCACGCTGACGCAAATCCTCTGGAACAACACCGGTGACTAGACTTCGTGCCTGGTCCACCAGCTGCTCCAAAGATTCATCCGTGCCGATGCTGAGTCTTCTGAACCGTTCGAGGAACTCGTTTAGGTTCGTGACCGCCGTGTCACGAAACACCTTGGGCTTGCCGTCAGCCTCGCCGCTAAGGCGTTCAGCCAAGTGCGAAACTAGGCTTCCGAGCTCTTCCGCAAAGGCAGACTCGGCGATTTTGACCGCTTCGGTAAAGCGTTCTCGAACACGGTTGCACTCCGATTCGTATATCTCGGGTGCTACCGATCGCAAGTAATCTGGCGGCGTGGTGGCAGGATAATCCCATGTGATTTCAAACTCGTCGGCAATACTTGGCGAATAATCCGTTACATCGAACAGGTCACCCAGGCGTTTGCGAGCTTGGTCAACCAGTTCGCCCCAGCAGCGATCCAGATCACGTACCGTTGCCTGTAGCTCGATTTGAGTCTCGCGAAGCTGCGATTCCAAAGTTGAAACTGTATTGCGACGTACCAGCCGAATGCCGGGTTCAACATAAGGCAGTGTCTGTCCACGCCAGCATGCCACAGCCTTGGATTTCACAGTGGATACAGCTCGAAATACCGGATGGGTCGTATCGAATAGCTTCTTGCCAGCCGATAGGACGTCTACTTCGGCGCTAAATGCGCCGGCGGCTAGTCGGCGTTGCCCTTGGCTGAGTGTCTTGCGAACACCCGGCCAACGGACGTGCAGCCGGATCGCTGTCGTTGCCGACTGCAATTGCTCACCTGCCGTCGTCCTTTGTTGCAATTCACTTGCCTGGGTTGGCGGTTCTAGTACTGTGGACATATTTGGATTCCTTGGATATTCGGGGGTAAGTAAACGAAAACGGCGTGCACAATTACCCGCCGTTATGGGTGTTGTTAGTCGTGATGAGTTTTCAGGCGTCGTGCGACCAAGAGTCGTCATCCATCGCTTCAGGTAAATGCCGGTCTTTTGCAATGAAGACAGGCTTTAGGTTTTGCCAGATCTCGGTCGTCGATACGGATGGTGGCTGACACGATGCCTCTGCGGTCGTCACGATCATTTCGTCGACCTCTGGTACCGAGTCCGTTTGCCAGAATCGCTGCATCAGCCAGCCAAGCAACAAAAGCGGGACCAACACCGCGACTACCGTTCCTATTGCTTCGATGGAGCCCGACAGCAGCAGATCCGTAGCCCGCTGCGTTGCAATGGATTTGCGTTCTGATTCAAGTCGGTCCAGCCCCGATTGGATGTCAGTTTGTTGCTTAACGATGGAGCTGCGTGTTTGCTCAAAGGATTGCTGAGCCTCCACCCAACCCTTGCGGGCCTCTGCGTCGGCGGTGACGAGCCCCTTTGACGCTTCTGTGACTTGCCGTTGCATGGCGTTGACGTGTTCTCGCTCGCGCCGAGCGGCCTCGTCTTCTTCGCATCCGACCATGATTGGTGCAAGTAAGAGTAGGAGAATGTCCAATCGCTTGAGCACTGCTCGAATGATAGTCTCTGCTAACACCAAAATTTGAATGAACCGAGCCATATTTATCCCTTCGTAGAAGTCGTTGAGTAAAACGTAAAAGTTGTTCAAAACGGCGTTGGCGATGAAAAGCCAACGCCAAAGCGGCAGCCGCAACGAGCGTGCTGCACAGAAGTAAAACGGTGAACATGATCAGCCCATAGAGTGAAGGATGAGTTGAGAATTTGAGTGGATGACGCTTCATCCATGCCCTTCGAAACTACCGACAGCTATCGCATGGCGTAATTAGCTGTAATTTCAGCTAGCTCGGCTTTTACGGTCGAGAAGTGTTTCACAATCTATGGTGACCGTGTTTTCTCCAGCACCGCTGTCGTATTCGGGCACTTCGGCCTCGCCATCCTCGTTGACGTCCCACTGAATCACATCGAAGACCGGTGGGATCGACTCGGGGTCAGTCAATATCTTATAGGCTTCCAGAGCTGCATCTTCTGCAGTATCTGCCTCTATATCGATCTCATAAATCAAGCGGAACATTGCCATCTGCATGACTCTCCTTTCTTAAAATCTAGATGTTTTGAATGGTGCTCCGATGAGACACCCCGAAGAACAGAAACGAGAAAGGTTAAAACGCTTTGTGAGCATATAGATGCTCAGCTAGCCAATTACTGTCTGGACCTTCCAACGGTCCGATGACGGATGGAGGTGAGGTGCGTTGCGAAACAGTCGCGTGTTGACCGCATGTTTCGTTTCACTGTCGACGACGATGTACCTGATGTTTTCGGGCATAAGTCGCTGAAACAACCTGTGGATGTCGGTTTCAGTGACCTCGACCAAGCAATCAGAACGAGTTTGGTCCGTTGCTTTAATACAATCCAAACCAACGGTTTCCATCGCCCAATAGGCTAACGCCTCACGCAACAGGACAAGATCTTGTGGAGTAAGCACTGCATGGCTCCCTAAGTTGAAGGAATGGGGAGCCAGTCAGTTGGCGGACGGTCCACCGCGACTGACGCGGCGTCTGACCGTTGCACCATTTAAGCCACCGTCGGCAGAGTGTTTTGCCGAATAGATCCCGCCAGCCTCTGCATCTAAGCATCGACCAGCCGCCCACTCCCTTAGCCGTTGAACCGACTCCGCCGAGGTTACCGCCACGGGAACGACGTTTTGCGACGCTTGGCTAAGTGGTACGTCCAGCAAAGCTGACAACCGACAACAAGAACGGATCTCGGCGCCAGTCCATTGGTCGTCTGCTGGCAGATTCTCGTCGCCAGATATGCCAAACCGCGTCCGATACATGCTCCAAATAGCATCCTTCTGCACTCGGCTAGGCAAATCCACAAAGAACACACCGTCAAATCGCTCGGCACGTGAGAACTCAGGAGGAAGCCTGGAAACGTCGTTTGCCGTACAAACCACAAACACATCCGAAGTATGGTCGTTGAGCCATGTCAGTAGCGAACCAAACATGCGGGAGGTTACTCCGCTATCGCCGCTGCCACCGGACGCACCCGCAAAAGCCTTTTCGATTTCATCAATCATGACTACACAGGGGGCCATAGAATCGATGATCCGCAACGCTTCTCGGGTCCGTTCCTCACTTTGGCCGACGAGTGAGCCCATCAGGCTACCGACATCCAGTGTCAGAACCGGCCGACCGACTTCCTTGCCAAGCGATTTACAGAACTCGGACTTGCCGCAACCTGGTGGCGACAAAAGCAACACGCCACGCGGCTTTGCGAGCGTAGCAGCGTTACCAGCACGCAGCAGTGCCCGTTTAGTAAACGCCTTTAACGCCGTCAAACCACCCAGCGAGCTGAAATCACTCTCAGATCGACAGAGGTTTAGCAAGCCAGACTTCTTCAAAGCCTGCGTTTTAAGCTCCCAAATTGCATCAGGCTGTACCGCGCCGTGTCGAATCAACGACAACGAGAACGCGTTTTCAGCCTCATAACGTGTAAGTCCAACGGCAGCATCGAGCACCGATTCGAGCATATTGCCAGTCGGCATTTCATCCCCGTCGGTTGCAATCCCTGCCAATAGCTCCCGCAGTTCGTCCCGGGTCGGTGGCTCATGGTCAACAACCACGAACAGCCGTTCGAGTTCGGGTGGCAGTTGCACTACGGGCGACAAGATCACAATAAACTTGCGATTGAGTTTGCCCTGCGTGACGGCCTTAGCAACTTCCGCTACAACCTCGCCGGATCCCAGGAAGCGATGATAGCTCCGTAGGACCAGAATCGTAGGAGTGTCTTCATTGGTCATGGCCGAGAGTGCTTTGACGGCACCAATCGGGTCGATTGCGTCCGATGCGGTGGGCTGGTCGCCGTTGGACTTAAGTCCTTGTGCGATATCCCAGGTCATCAGCGACCAGTTCTCAGCACGACAAAGCTGGGTTAATTCAGCAATGGCGTCATCCGGTTCGTAGGATTTGATCCAAATGCCGGTAAAGCAAGCTCGTACTAGCTCGCTCATGCGTTGTCCAAGTGCGGACATAGTATCTCCCTTGGTAATTGGTAAAGTGAACAAAAAGAATGGTCGCAGAACACGTGTTGCTGGACCGTAACGCACAAGACTTACTGCTTGGCGTTTTGCTCAAGCTCAGACCGAGCTTGTTGATAGAACTCGCTCTTCAGCGATTCGGAGTCGCGTGCACCGAGAGCAAGCTCAAGGCTACGCGTGGCAGCTTGGCAATCGTTGCCAGAGAAGCCTTTGGTCTCCACCTTGGTTTCACCTTTGGCCGACACCGTGATTTCGATTGTTTTCATGGTGGCTCCTTTAGGCGACTTGGACACAAACACGGATACTGCCATCGGCAAGCAATTGCTCGGTGGCCGAGTGACCAGCTTTACGAGCTTCCAGCTTGGCTTTTTCTACGGCGTACCCTTGCAGGAACTCATCCAGCTTTTGCTGCTGGCCCCACTTGCCACCGTAGTTATCGAAATCAACTTCACCGGTGTTGGTATTGCACACGACCGGATAGTTCCAGCCGGTGAGCTTTACGGCCCAGCCGACTTTCTCACTGGCAAACAGCTTGGCTGGCCCATAGACAGGCGCAGACAGTTTCAAACGCGAGCAAGCTGACTGAATGGCCAGCGGGTCGCGGACTTGAGTACGAACGGTCACGATGTGTGACATAAAACCCTCCCCTGCATAGAAGTGAAAACGGAAAAACGGCTGGCAGAGATACCAAAAGCCGTCTGGATAGCGATTGGCGACAGTGGCCAATAGCAATGGTTTCCCATCACCTTATATGACGCGTTTCGGGGCTGGATTTAGCGTCGAAATCCCCTTCGATCGTCCCAAGAGCCCGGCTTCGCGTGAAAAGCAAACTGTTTTGCCTCCCAATTACTGGCTTTTAAATTGAAGCCGACCAGTTGCTAAACTGCGTGTCGCCAGTTCGAGCCTTGTACGGGGAGCTGAAATTTAGTTGCGGAATTGATCCGCCACAGGAGTTAACAAAGGAAGCCGGGAGCGACATCTCCCGGCTTACGTCGTTTCTACCAATCTTTTGCTTGGTCTGGGAATGCTGACCAAATCAAGAGAGCGCTCTCTAAATTTCCCGCCGTCGCCCTCGCGAGCGCCTTTTGCTACCAAAACGGTCGGAACTCTCTGACTCTCTGGCCGACTGAATAATTCTGGTTAACAACCCGGCTGCTTCCGGTGTCCGAAAACTACCCAATTCGGAATCGACAGGCTGGTTAACAGAAGCACGATGGTCCAAGTGTGCGCACGTGGAATTCCTCGGCAAGCGAATAGTTGGCAGCGCAAACGATTGTCGCATTCATTTTTCTGCCTTCGATTTTTCTGCCTAATTTAGTGAGTTACGAACAGCTTTCCCCATACGCCAGGTTCGTTTTGACCGCAGCGCGTTTGATGGGGGACAGCGATTCACTCCAAACACCGATGGGCAATTCGTGGAAAGCATTCTCATGCATCCTCGCCATCCCCGCGTGCCACCGTGTTGCAGCGTGACCACGGAATCCGTACAATGCATAAGACAGCACTCGTGGTACTGACATCCTGATCGACCAATAGAAGTTCAATTCAGGGCTGACAAACAATTAAGAAATCAAAACTAAAAATTGCAGCTAAGCCCTCCATCGGCGGCCCAAACTTGTGCCGAGATTACTCCTCGGGCTAGCTGAAATTGGGCGTTAGCTTGCGGAGAGGATTCATGGTCGTCAACGCCCCCGAGTCGCTCAAGGGCAACTGCTTCGTTTCCTTCACATACAGAAACCTCTCGGGACTCGAAGCCCTCTTGTCAAGTTTGCCCACTCGCGCGCACCCCATATTGTTTCAACGCCCGCGCTTAGGCCATGACACCCTCGTGAGCAACGGGATCGTTCCTACAATTCAGCGATGCGACGCACTTGCGTACGTCAAAAACACGCAAGACGGTGACTATGGGCTCTCGTTCTGGCAGAAGTTCGAGCGCGACTACGCTTTGCGAACAAGTATCCCTGTCTTCGGATTCGACGCAGATTCTTCGGAATTTTCACTCGACTCGTCGACCCCACTTGATCCGTTCGTGATCGTTATGTGCCCGGAAGAAGACGGGAACCTAAAGAAACAGGCAAAGCAGATTCTGCAGTTCATGGCTGAGCAACGCAATTGCACTTCCCACTTCAATAGCGATATGACGTCATTCGAACGCACGCTCAAAAAGTTTCTGCCAGATGCAAACACATCGGGTGTTGTTGTCCTTCTGTTCACATCAGGCGGCACGAACAGTGAGTCGCTATTCGACAGCATTCAGACGTTGAGAATGCACAGCATATATTGCGGATTACCAGTGCTTACCGTAATCGCGAACTGCGATCCGGCCGGAAAGCCGCCGCTTTTCCGGAACCACCTCTACATCAATCTTACCAAGGTAACGGACTCAGCAACCGCCGAGCGGGTTGTATCAGGACTGAGCGACACTATCTGCAATCAAGTCGACGAAACAAGGCTGGCCCAGTTTCTGGATGGCATTGACGATGAAACCCACAATGGCCTGCCGTATGGAATCAATGTGCACAGGGTTGACGACGTGATTGTAAGTTTAATTGGTTTTGCCAACAGTCCGAATGCATTCCGTGCTGAGTCAGTAGATTCATTGGTTGATGGACGCCATGCTTTCTACACTTCTGATGAACTCGACCTTCGGCATCAACTGAAACTGCCGATTGTGATTGAAAAAGTGTTGCGAGATCCTGGACAACAGAAACTCTACGACTCACTCAGATTTGAATGGGAGGAGCTATACGATGGGCGCGGACACTACCAACGTGCAGAGAATCTGTACCAGCAAGCTCGGGCTCACTGGAAGCTTACGAAAGAAGTAGATCGCCTTGTTCGTGAGTCTCGCCGTATTGTGTGGCCACAAATGTCGACTAGACAGTTGTGTCGCATTGCGAAACAGTTTTGTAATGCTGCACGCCGAACATCATCAGGGGAATCGCAGATGTTGTACAATGACGCGCATTTCATTTTCAGGACTGTAAACGGTCGAGGCGGCATTCCCAATGCGTATCGTGAGATTGCGCTCGAAGCCGATGCTAACGCAAGCTAACCAGATGCTGGACGCGGAGCCGCCGATCGCGTCGTTACTGAAGTCAATTTTGATTGGTGGCCCGGTCAGCGCAACCATTCGTCGGCACAAATGTGGACATAGCGGATGAGCGGCAAGCGTCTTACAAAAGTTGGACCTCACAGGCCATTTTTGGGGCACGATCCCTTAGATATGACACAGCTCTACATTCTGAAAGATGAGTCGCAAATTAACGAATCTCACCGCCCATTTGACCAGCTACGTGGACTAAAATGAAACTTTTGTTTACAGGCGCATGCGCCTGAGAATTACTAGTTCTGCCAAAGAGGACTCGATGGAAAGTACTCCGAAGAAGCTCGAAGACAATCCAAAGGACGCTTTGGAGGCGTATCTCCGGTACATGTGGTCGGGCTACTACAAATGGTACGAGACAGCCGTGAGCCGCAATAAGCAACTCTGGTTGGCGCTCCAATTGGTGTCCATTATCTCCGGCATCTCCACTGCGGTCTTGGCGGCGTTGTCCGGGGAAGATTGGTTTCAAAACAATTCTTTCTGGCGGATTCCCCTAATCGTCCTGCCGCTCATCGGAACTTTCGCGGTTAGTATTGCGGCAAATACAAAAGTGGCTGCACGATGGGCGCTACGCGAGCAAGGACGTCAATCTGTCCAGCAACTAGTGGATAGCGGTAGGCAAAGATTTGCAGCCGCATCGACTGCTGCCGACTACGTCGAGATTCATGAATACTTGGTAAAGGCAATAGAGACAGTCGAAGCGTCTCAGGCGGAAGGATGGCGTCCGCTCCTGCCCGACGCTGTCAGTTCGTCCAAACCGGCTGGTGATTCGCGTGGCCGACGTGAACGGGCCGAACAATTACGTGAACCGGAGCCGCCATCCGGATCAAATTAAATGGTATCTTGGTTGACGGCGGCCTGGTTACGTTGGTCGTTCGGCGGCGAAATAAAAGGCGGTTGCCAACGAATAACGGACAGCAGCCATTGGGTGTATGGTAGCTTCGAGGTGCGGGCGAACAATATCTCGGCTTGGCACACCCAGCGTTCCATAGTGTGCGTGAAACCGCTACTGCACACACGAAAATGACCAATCTTGGTGGCGAGGAGTTGATGATGAATAGAGACGTGAAGTTCAGGGTGTATTATCCAGGATTCTGGCAGTTATGGGATACGCAATGGAAGATTCACCTGGATGGCATGCTGATCGGAGTCGGGAGCAACTGCAAGGGGTTTGCCGTAGATGGTGAAACTAGTATTGGCACACACATACTGTATGTAACCAATGCCAACGGCTCGGCCAAGGCAAGCGTTAGTTTTCCCGAACCAGGTTCATATGAAATCCGGCTTTGTGACATTGAAACTCGCACGGGGTCGGGATACAAACTTAGCGATCCAATTCAGCCTGGACGTCCCGCAGTGATGCAACAAATCATCGACGGGAAAAAGTATGATACAAAGACAGCCACACTCGTCTGGGCGGCCTCGATCTTTAGCCGGGCCGACATCTGAATGCTAGCTTCTCACTTGTTGGCAAATTCTGGAAATTCGTTTGTTGAGAAGCCCAGCTTAAAGCTCCAATGGAGTGAGCCTAAAAATTCATTCAAAAGGAGCTTCAAGC
>JANMLD010000474.1:0-14898 GCA_031372345.1 Pirellula sp. | reverse complement strand
TCGATGGTGAAGCGGATATCACCTCTCGCTTCTAACGAGAAGTTCCAGGTTCGATTCCTGGTCGAGCTACTTAGGCGACTGACGAAGTGGACTACATGGCTTCCATTCAATGAGTATGAAGGCACTTTGGTGCTGGTAGGTTCGACTCCTACCTGGAAGTGAATCTGCTCAAATTCCTCGTCGCCACCAATACAACGATCGACTGCCGAGTTGGAGTACATGCCTAAGGAGCCGGATGTCGTGGGTTCGAATCCCACCGGCGCGACTTTGATGCAAATCACTGCGCCGTAGCTCAGCCTGGATAGAGCGCCGTAAATTCTCTGACAGATAACTTCGTCGATCGTTTTGAAAAATCACTTGACTGCCGGTTTGGAGTACATCGGTAAAGACCGAAAGGTTTAGGGGGTTCGATTCCCTCACAACTCGCGTATTGCTCTGCAGTACGAGGGCTGGATCTCTGGCCACAGCTTCGTCAAGTGACTTTTTGTAAAACACAGATCTGCAGCGAACGTCGTTGCGGATGTGACTGTCGTTTCCATCAATCACAGAACCACCTTTACAAAATCTCGAAGGCGAACGGAATGGACTAAGCATGAGCACTATCGCAGCAACCCTCGATCCATACAGAACCCAAATCGGCTTGAGCCCGACGCTTCAGCGGCCAACGTTGGTGCTGAACCGTAACTGGCAGCCGATCAACGTGGCGACGGTTGCGCGTGCCTTGATCATGCTATGGAACGATTCGGCCAAGATCGTCGACCCGATCGACTACCAGCAGTATGACTGGAGCGATTGGAGCCGAATGGTACCGGATCGCGACGAGCCGTTCATCCAGTCGGTACGCCAGCGTATCCGTATCCCGGAGGTCATTGCATTGACTAAGTTCGATGCAATGCCGACGCAGAAGGTTACCTTCAGCCGCAGAAACGTTTTCAAGCGTGACAAGATGTGTTGCCAATACTGTGGAAAGCAGCCTGGCAGCGAAGAGCTCACGATCGACCACGTTGTTCCGCGTGCACAAGGCGGATTGTCGAGTTGGACGAACTGTGTTTTGGCATGCATCGAATGCAATTCGAAGAAGGCTGACCGAACTCCGGCACAGGCGCATATGAGGCTTCGAAAGGAACCAGTGCGTCCAGCGTGGAAGCCGATCTACGCCGATCGAATGAATCGCGTTAAGAGCTGGTCCAAGTTCATTAGCGAAGCCTACTGGACAGTAGAGCTCGAAGATTAAAAACTGCAGAAGCTCAGTTCGCTGGGCTTCTGCCATACAGGAATGTTCGCCTGGGAGCGGACTCGGTCTCCAAACCCGTGGACTGCTCTCAGACGCGTTTTTTTGCAACGGAATCGCATCAAGTGACTTCGAGTGACAGCTTGCGCAAATTGCTGCATTTTCCTTAGTGATCGTAGGATTCTTGGCACTTCGATTTCCTGTACTTTCATTCGTCGATTCAGTCCCATCGTGACTATCGGTGCCAGCTTCCGTCTTTGGTTTACTCCCAATGTACTCCCAGGGCTTTGGCAACGATCCAACAGCACGCGTCTTCTCATCAAGGTTCGTATGCGTGTAAATGCCAAGCGTCAATCGAATGTCTGAGTGACGGGCAAGTTCTTGGGCAATCTTTGGTGAGACCTTAGCTTTACTCAAGTTGGTGATAAACGTATGGCGATTTGCGTGGAAGTCAGCGAAACGATTCTGACTGTCTTTGTATTTGAGAAAGTCACTTTCTTCGCGGAGCTTTTTCTCCTTGTCGGTCTTGCTCTCTCTGATCCATTTCTCACGAGCAGCCGCTAAGTCGTTCATCATCATTTCCGATGTTCTTCGGTCTACCCCTCCTGGCACTTTGTCAGAAACTGGAAACAAGATTGCGTTGGGCGGGACAGCTTTAGTGACAAGCCATTTGCGCAAACGTTCAACCAAAACCGGATGAAGCACTTGGGTGTCAATCCGCTTTCGTTTACTGAAGGAGGCCGCAACGGTTGCTGTTGGTGGATCTCCATCGAGGTCGAACGACGAAGGAGTTAAGCTTGCAATTTCAGACCTTCTATAGCCAGTCAGTGAGGCAAGGACATACATCATCGCTCTATCTGTTCCAGGTATGCGTTGATCGGGCGTACCTGACTCAGCCGCCTCAACGAGCCGGAAAAATTCTTCATCGCTCAATGCTCTTCGGTCGTGTCGCCTATCTACCTGCGTGTTTAGCTTACGCATCTCGGAAAGAGGATTTTCAACCAGCTTCCGAGTTCTTACGAGCCATAAAGTAAATTGCTGAATCGCTCGAAAGTAATGATTGCTGGTTTGGCGACTTCGACCGCTTTCGCGGAGCCCCTTCAGATACTCCTGAATTTTGATAGCGTTGATGTCGGAAATGTTTCGGATCTTGGCTCCAGCTACTACTTTCTTGAGCCTCGAAACTGCTTCGTAGATTTGCTTTTCCGTAATGTCTCGCCGTTCGAGGTGCAGCTTGAATTCTTCGACCATCGTATCGATGGGTGCTTTCTTGGCCTTGATCCGTGCGTCTTCATCTGGAGCCTTCAGGCCGTCACGTATGAGTCGTGCATCTTCTTCAAGCTTTGCCGCGTAACGCTCCGTCTCGCCTTTGTCCGTGTAGCCTTTCACGGTTCGTTGTCGTCCAGTGTGGTCCTTATAACCGATGTACCACGCGGTACGCCGGTTATGCTTGTCTTGATTGCGTTTATAGATCGATGCCATGCAATTTTTCTCCGTTGGAATGCAGTACCCCCGATCGTATGCAATCAGTGTCGATCGATCATCAGGTTAGGGTAGTTTTTTCAAATTTTTTTTTCGTTCGACTAGCGCGGCTTTGTATTTCCCCGCTCGCAACCGTTGTCAATCCAGTCGCGAATATCATCCGGACGCCAGCGAATACTCCCGCCCACGCGGAGTGGTTCAACGAGCTGTCCAGATGCGACGAGTCGCCATATTGAACGCTGCGATACTTTTAGAATCGTCGCCAATTCACGTATCGTTAAAAGTTCTGGGATCTCGCCGTGTCTATCGGAAGAGGTTTGCATCCTGTCCTCTGAATTGGTTAGGGAATGAAATCGTCAATGTTTTGGTTGTCTAATGAAGGGCCTTGTTTTCGTTGCCGCCGAGCTTCAATCGATTGCTTGATTGGTGGCGCGAATTTGAGGGCAACTTCTTTCGACCACGGTCGTATATATTCGGTGTCGACGTCCTTAGGCTCAAAGTTTGCCACATCCTCGGCTTTGGGTATGAGGAGGCTTCCGAAGAGTTCGCCGGGTGGAATGACCGACCAACAAGGGTACGTCACCTGGGTCATGTAAAACGCCACCAAGCCGTTGTTGCGATCGGTGATCGGCATGTTGGTTAGCTCAGAGGGCAGTATCGTGCGCTTAATCTTTAGCGAGCTACTCGTCGCAGTTGAATCGGAACCCTGTTGGCCAGTTGTTTTGGTCCTGGTCGTGGAGAGCTCTTTATCCTCATAGTCGCCGACAAAATTCGAAATGAGTTCAGCGGTTGGAACGCAATTAAGTCTCATGACCATTCGGTTTCCAAAGCAGCTCAAGAAATCGTCAGCAACCTTTTCTCCGTACAGCTTCGAATCTTTTAGTCCCTGCACAGATTGCGTAGCCACACAGAGGCGACCTCCTTTTGAACGTGAGCGTTTTGCAAAACTTGGAAAACCGGGTAAGTGACCAGCCTCGGAAAGCTCGTCAACGAAAGTCCAAAACCTTTTTTGAGTTTCATTTGGTGCCGAAAGGGTGTTTTGAGTCTCCTCTTGGGTAAGGATGTTGTCGCACCATCGTTTAAACAACACTGCATTGATGCGGTTAATTGCGGTACGAAGGACCTCAATATTGCCGAGAACAACGAGATACTCTTCATTCATGCAATCGCAGATTGCTAGTTTCTCTTTTGCCGTTTCCCATGCTGCCGCTACTGCCCAATAAAGTTTTACCTTGCTGGCAATGGTCGCAAAGATATCCCCCAACAGCTTTTTCTGTTGGAAAAGCAGGTCGACCACCGGTCCTGTCTCGGGATGCCTACATAGAATCCGCTTGCATATCTGCGGCTTGAGCATTCCACGCAAGAGGTCGGCAAAAGTCCAATCGAGTTTTGAAAGCGAAAAGGAACACATCACGCCCCATGCGCACAGCCTTGCCGCCTCTTGAAAGAACGGGTTATTGTCAGAAACATCAGGCATGAGTGTGTGAGCAATCTCCATGGCTTCTGTTGGTCGTGTCACATCTTTCGCAATATCCCACGCAACACCTCTCGCATCGAAAGGATTCATGAGTTTGATACGCGATCTATCTGGGATAATGGCTGACAAAATTGGCATTGCATCTTGTTTGGAATCGTAAACAAGCGCCCTATAACCAAGGCCAGTACCAACAAGTGGGATGACGGACTGCTGAAGGAGTCGCATTGCAAGTGTCTTGCCGCTTCCCGTTGTTCCAAAAAAAATGGAGTGTGTGCTGATGTCGTCTTCGAGGAGTTCAAGGGCTCCGAATCGAAATACTCTGGGTTCGAGTTGCATTCTGTTCTTTCTGGATTTGCATTGCCAAATACTAAACTTGACCGCTAAAGGACGGTGAACTTAGTATATTGCTCTTCCAGCTGAGCTTGCGCGCGGCGTCTTCTTTCTGCCAGCTGGTGCTGGATTACGCTGGGATGTTGGATGCTTGGTCCTCGTAAGGGAAGGTTCTTCGGGCCCTGGTACGGTTGGCTCGGTGGCGTTTTGTAAACCGAGTACGCAAAGCGTCCGACCAAGAAAGCGGCGAGCAAGGTGAAGATTAGATCAAGTGGGTTCGCTGCCAAATGAATCAGAATTCCAATCACGTACTCTGTCGTCTGCCAGGTGATTCGGCCAATGAAGTCCGCAATGTCTTTTACTACTCCTGGCGTGCGAAGGACACCGAACTTCATTAAAAGCCCAAGGCCAAAAGAGAGCACGATAAACCCTGCCAATAGGTAGAATCCGAAGAATCCATACAACATCCGAGAGGCGATAAATGCAAAAAAGCGTTTCATGTGGTTTCTTCCATTGAGGGAGGTGGGGTTAGGTTTTCTTGATTTCCAAGGCCAGTTCATGGGCCATGTATTTCTCGACGTGCTTGGATGCTGCTTGCGAAATTGCAGCCAGCTTATGGCCAGCATGATCTCGGTCGATATAGAGTCGGCATTGTTGCGTGGAGCGGGATAACGCCACATACGTTAAATTGCGATTGGTCATCGAGCCACCGGCTAAAACATAGACTCGTTCAAGTGATCCGCCTTGGAACTTATGCGTTGTGCTTGAATAGCCAAGACCGATAAAATCGGGGGTGAGTTCCTTGCGAGTCAGGACAACGTCCTTCTTTAATCCCCTCGCTTTCTCGCTTTGACTGAGTTCACGGTCTAAGGTTACGGTAACACTTCCCAATCCATCGATTGACTTAACAGTTCCCAAGTTTGAATTTGCAATCCCGCGGTGGCTTACTGTTTCCTTCATCATGACGCGGTCATTGATGTGTATCTTGTCATCCCCAACCTGAACATGTTGCGGTGAAACAGTTCCTGCGACTAACCTCGCGTTCTGGCACTTTCGGTTCATTTGCGAGACTTCAGAGTTTTGTTGAACGATAACCACAAAGGCCTCGGGGCGATCCAAGCCGCCGTCTTTTGCCCAATCGCTGACTAATTTATTGGCAGCCTCAGTTCGATTCTTTGCGACATGCAAATCCCCTTTTTTTTGGTAGATAGCGAGTGCGGCTTCAGCCTCCCCTTCTCGGACTAGCAAGGATGCTTGTGCTTCGATAACTGTTTGTCGGTAGTTGGTTTTCAATTCCGATGTTCCGACAGCCTTTACCATTTGCTTCATTGGGCATCCTGCACCAATTGGCGATAATTGCGATACATCTCCAACCGCAATTACCTGTGCGCCTACTTTGTCGGCTTGAGTTAGTACTCGATGCATTGTTCTGGTGTCGAACATCGCCGCCTCATCAATGACCAGAGCAGAGTCCTTGTCCATCGGGGGAATTGGACTTTGTTTCTTTTTCCAAGTTGATTTTCCGGCAGCTGCCCGCGCATACATGTTTGCATGGTGCTTGCCAGCTTCAATGGCTTTAGTTGAGGCTGATTTCTCCGTATGAAGCAAAAATTTTGCGGCCGTGGCAGACTCCATCCCAGTCTTTTGTTGAAGTTCCTGCACAGCTGCGCCACCCAACGAAATACCGATGACTTTTTTGCCTTGAAGCTCAAGTCCTTCAAAAATCGGCTTCAGGGTGGTGGATTTTCCCGAGCCCGCATATCCAGTTATACAGGTCAAAGAGCCTGTGTTTGTCAACGTTTTGCAAGTCGCTTGGACTTGTTCATCCGATAGACGCGGGTTGTTTTTTAGTACGGTGTCAAGTTGATGTTGCTTAATTGGTTGGTTCTCTTTTTTGCTAAGCTTGTCGATCATTTCAATGACCTCCTTCTCTAACTTCCACATCTCCTTAGTGGTAAAGATTTGTTGTTGACCTTGGTCTTGAACGACAACCAATTCTTGCGATCGCTTGAGCATAACATCGGCAACCTTAATGACATGTTTGCCCTCAATGGCAACGTCTTGGAGCTGCTCCGAGAATGCCCGAATGAAGTCATGTCGAGTGAAGGTTGCAACGGAATCTGTCAGCTGTTCAGTAGCAGCATTGAAGGCCTCGATTAATCGAGCCTTGCTAACTGGCTGAGGTTTCTTTCCAAGCACATTCGCAATTGTTTCAGGCGTAACGCCGAAGTTAGCAGCATCCTTGAGCCACTTCTCTTCAAGTTGAGCGAGTGTCAACTCGTGTGTTTTCGTTTTCCGAGTCCGTAAGTTCGCTGCTTGCCTGGCGCGTGGATCAGAAGTGGAAGCGCCGCTCATTTCGGTCGCTTCAAGAAGCTCCGTACGCCGTGAAGACCAGTGTTTCTTCAGCTTTTGGCAAACACCTTCAATACCAAACCAACCAAGGTGCTTGTCTTTTTTGAGGTACTTGTCTTTTTCGATAGGACGAAATGCCCTGATGCCGAGTTCCTTTTGCAATTTGGAAAAGAGACTGTTCCGAAAAAGTGGCCCCAATGTACGAATGAAGGGCATTAGCATACGGCTATC
Organism: Pirellula sp.; assembly: GCA_031372345.1. Lineage (GTDB taxonomy): Bacteria > Planctomycetota > Planctomycetia > Pirellulales > Pirellulaceae > JBKCUI01. Next base: position 7,795 of record JANMLD010000474.1, on the reverse strand, counting down.
AATTTTTTGTACTTTTCCATCTTTGCCGACAATCATGTTCGGACACACTAGGTGAAAATGAACGTTTGGGTCGTTCTCATTCCTCGCGGTGAAGTGAGTAAATATCGAATACACCAAATTGCCAAATTCACGATTCTCTCCATTAAGCCCACGTCGAATGAGAGGGAGCTCAGCTTCGAGCAGTTTCATGGAGTCTTTGACAGCATCCATTGCGGCTTCGAGTATAAGAGGACGCATTGGTTTTAGCAGAAGCCATAACATGCTCACCTCTTTTGATGGAGTAAAAACGATATCGAAGCCCGGCATATGGTCAGTGCGTTGTTTCTTTCTGCGTTTTGACGGTGGTTGGTCGGGACCACTTTTGCTTTGGTCAGTCGGTTCGCTTGGATCGCTTTTGCCGCTAGACTTCGTCGGCGCGAGCTTGGCACCAACCTTTTTCTCCTTCCTCTGCTTCTGAATTTTGGTCAGCTGCTTTTTACCATCCGGCGATTTTCCTCGCAGCATATTGAAGAGCTGCTTTGGCGTCACCCTACCTTGTAGTCCTAGTGCAGCAGCGCCGCTTCCAATCCACTCACCAGGGCCTTCCGTTCCCTCGCCTTCTTCGTCGAAATAGTAGTCAACTTTCGAACGGACGGACCCGTCTTTTCTTTGCTTTCGATTTCCTGATTTGGATTCCGCAAAATCGTCGTCATTGGTAATAGTTGATTCTGATGTACTCGAAGGTCCGCCCCTTCCTGTGTAATACTCAACAGTCGCCGCAATGGCTCGTTTGTCATGCACGGATGCAGTGAACATAGCTATAGTTGCAATCATGGGATTAGTCCAACAGCTTTGAGATAGAGATGGAGTTTGCTTTTTCCGGGTCCATTTTGCCGATGTGCGTAAGTACCAAGTACAGTGAACGCGATTGATTGATTCGCATTTTTTCGATGGCAGTAGATAGATTTTGGAGCTGTTGTTTGATAACGAGCAGTTCCTCTAGCGTCTCCGAATGTGGCCGGTGACGTTCTGCAATCACGAGCCCCCTCGCCCATAGTCCTGGAGTCGAGTTCATCTCACACGCTCGCTCATGCATAAAATCATAGACTTCCGTATCCACCCTAAATCCGATGTTTTTCGATCTGTTATTTCGTGCCATGTGTTTACACTTTTGTTAACGCGTTATTTGCCAGGAAATCCCAGTGAATTGCTTTGTTTCTTGCATTCGTGCTTGCAATGTGTGCCTTGGTGTAACTATGTCAAGTTTCTAGTCTCAGTCATTCACCGCATCGCCTCTGTCTAGCCAGCGACTAACTAGTCGTAAGTTCTCAAAGACGTGCGGCGTCTTCTTCCTCTCGTTCTTCGGGATCGAAACGTAATGCTTGAATTCATCGTCCCAGTAGTGAGCGACGATTGCGGTCATTGCGTCGTGGATCATTTTGGACATCCGAGCTGTGCCCTTTCGTTTGTCCCTACTTGGATTTGTCTGATTCATAGCCTTACGCCTCAATCCCTTGTTTACTTCTAAATGACGTGGTGGTGAAACTCTGCCTCGGAAAGGCCCGGCCATTCTGCCACCCTTTCGCAAACGACAAAAACGTCATTCTGTCGTTTTTCGTCGCGTGTCTCAGCCCTACCCCTACCCGCGAAAAAAGCCTCCATTCACCACGTTTACCAAGTTGTTCAAGCTTGGTCTTCGTATCCCAGCATGATCGTGATGACGCTTCTCCCTTTGTCATCAGGTCCAACCGTTATGCGAATTTCGACTTGTTCATCCTCGCCAGTTTCCGCCACGGCAGTCACAAAGCATCGATGATCCGTTATTGGCATTTGGTCGAGTTCGGTTTGCACTCTTCCAAGCAGTGCAAACAACCTCTCTATCTCTTCTTCCTTCTTGTGTGGCACAGCGACAAGTTGAGCCCAAGCGGAAGCAGTTATCGCAACCGTCAAACAAAACCCCAGCTCTCTTGCACTTTGCGATACATCAATCAAAAAACTATCCGCAATTGCGTCCGCTCGTGTGTATACGTTTCCATATGCGTCTTCTGCCGTGAGCGTGTTTGCAACCGTATCAAAGTCATGCCCTCGCAAAGCTCGCAAAATATCGCTGTAACTCATTACGTTAAATTTCATCTGGCTTTCCTCCTTATTCTTCGTTCTCTGTTTTGCCTTCTTCGCGTCGGTGCATGAATTCAAGCGCACACCGTAAACACTCTGCTGCGCTGACGGCATCAACGACACCATTCAAGACATTCGAGTCATGCCAAGTCATGTCTGCCGCTCTGTACCGTCGCACCAAAGCAAGGTTTGAAAAGACCTGCCCTCCTTCGACTGCTGGGTTCTCGAAGAGCGATAGCTTGACGCTGCCGACTCGTTTCATAAACACAGGTGCTTTCCCTTTTACCTGTTCTTCTCTTCCTTTCTTCATCGCTTCATCTCCCAAAATGAAACTTGTAACGTTACCCATGCATACTAGTGCCTTGGTGTGGGAGTGAGCTTGGCATTCGGGAGTGCAACGGCAGGAAGCGAGCCAATGGAAAGCGAAAGCTGATCTGCGTCGAAAGGCCCCAATGCCGTGACTCGGTAGACTGGAATTCGGAGTCGCTCCGCAACTGCGCGAAAGCAAGACTGCAATTCTCCAGACGCGTTGACCTTTTGGAATGAGCCGCCAGTTTCAACGGCAAGTCGGCGCAGAAGTGGCTCATCAATGTCACCTCTGTCTAAGACAACCACGTGGACTGGAATTCTACTCTCCGCGTATTTTGCAATAATTCGATCGACTCTTTGCTTTGCACTCCCACTACTGTCTCTTCCGTCAGTGAAAAGGACGGTAGAACGGGGCTCGGAAACTTGGAGCAATTCTTGATGGTTTGTTTCAAGAGCTTGGTAAAGGGAAGTGCTGCCGTCCGCTTTGAGGCCGTCAATTGCTCTTTCGTGAATTGACGCATCGATTGACCATGGCGAAATCTGTTTCACATCAGTTGAAAACCCAATTACATGGACCAACCACGGATTGGCTACGTCGCGGACCAATTGTTTCTCCGCGAGTTTTAGCTTGTCGAATTCGGTTCCGGCCATTGATGCTGAATGGTCAACAACCAAACCGAGGTGATGGTTGCCCCGGATAACTGAGCTTTCTTCAACTCGGACGCCATGCAGTGAACGACCTCCGGCCATAAGCTCAAAGTCGCCGCGTCCTAGTCCAGAGATAAACTCACCAGACGCGTCGCGCACGGAAACTTGAATAATCGACGTTGTCTTAAAGTCGTCGCGCACTACAACAGACACGGTAGTTCCCATTGGTAGCTTTCTCGTACTTGGTAGCTTCGCTTTAAGTTCCTGAATCGCCTGTGAATCGAGTCCTGACTCCAGGGCGAATTTCTCGGCCTGAACTAGAACCCGATTTGCCATGGCTGGATTGTCGAAAACGAATTCAACGAATTGAATTAGTTGCCTAAAATGTGTTTGCTTAAGTTCGGTATGCGAAGCGTTTGCGGAATTCTCTGCAATACGTTGTTGGTTTCGTTCTGCTTCCGCCAAGCTTAGGCTAGCCTCAGCTGCGTCTCGCTCTGTTTGCGCGGCTGCCAGTGAGCTCTCCGTAGTGGCGATCTTACTAATCGAATCGTCGAGCTGCGTTTGCAATCCCGTATTTTGGATGCAGCCCTTCATGATGAGCACTAGTAACATGACTACGAAAACAGTCAACGTGAGTCTTCGCGTGAATGGAGAAGTTGGCTTCTTTTGAGCGAGGTCTTTGGGACGGAGTCGCCTTGTACTGTAAGGTCGTTCAGGCAGTTGCAGCATGTGTCCGTTGTTTGGCGATGGATTCATGTCATTTGTCCTTAAGCGTTCTGGAAAAAGTTTAGAGCGATGATTGATTAGTTAGCGAAAAATCGTTGCCCTGAATCAACACGCCTGCGCGGGCTACATAGTCGGTCTCACCAGGAAAGAAGTTCCGGTAAGTTGGAAGCTTGAGAACTTCCTTTAGCTCATGCGTCAGCGTCCCATGCATGATCTCTTGGATGGACTTAGGGAAGCGGAAACGGAAGCGGAGCACGTTGGCACCGACGGCAGCGGTATCCATGAAGAAGATATCCGCATTCAAATCGCGCTTAAGGATTTCCGTCCTCAACTCGTTTTTGAGCAATTCGCTTACTGGGGGAAGTACGTATACCGTGTTTGGTACATCGTCGCAGACCAAACCACCATACGGAGAACCTTCATGTTTGGGTGTACCAAATACGATCTGGTCAGCAATGGCGTTTGCAGTTGGTAGCTTGGCGCTCACGATTTGAGCCAGTCCATACTTCGTGACATTATTGACGCACCATCGAAGCGCTTCGCCGAATAGTTCCTTGCCGTGCGGCGCTGAAGACATGAGCTCCTCAAAGGTTTCTTCTAGGTCGCAAACTTCAATCGTAGGTTGTGTCGCGGATTGCATTGCGTCGGCTTGATGCATAGTTAGTGCATCAGCGAGTGCCTCGAATTCCCGTTCGATGAGTTCTTGGTCTAATTGCAACTTGGTCAAAGTTTTGACGACAGCGTTGATACGCGATTCGTAGAGGTTCATCTCATCTGCCAGCCGCCGCATTGACTGCGCGGTTTGAACAAGCGATGTGAAGAACTGGTCCCCGTCTTGAGGGCGGTGCTTCTCGGTCGAAAGAGTGTTTGCGACGGAGAGGAACTGTTTTCTAAGAGCGCCCAGTTCCTCAGAAGCTTGTCTTTGGGTTGCACTAAGCGATTGTTTCTCCTCCGTCAGTTTTTGGATGATGGTCAATACCAGCGTTGCGCGTTCAATCGCCTTGCTCAGCTTGGTGTTTGAGGTCGTGCAGATCGAATCCAAAGCGATTTCGCTGAAATGAATTCCATCGACCAAGGTGAAGTGAATTGTCGATCGGTGTTGCAGTAGCGGTTTCTCGACAACATCCGCAAGTGCTTTGGCGGAGCGCGTGAAAATCTCATTGCAGACGCTCACTACATCTCTAACTTTTGCGCGATCAGCCCTTTCGGAGAAGTCGAGTTTCTTAATTAGAGATACATCGACGCTGACCATGGCTCTCGCTTCCGAAAGTTGCGACAGCAATTTGTCGGCAATTTGCGGAAGAATTAGTTGACGCAGGCTTAGGCTTTCAAAGAAGTCAGTTTCTCGCAACGTGACGTTGCCGTAGACACTTGTCGTTCCGTGATTAGGGCGTATTCGATATGTATGCCTTACCATCTCTGAGCTTGTGACTGCCGCTTCTTCAATAAGTGCCAGCTCATTGCGGTCTTCTTCTGAGCAACCAGGTGGCAGCTCGCCAAGCGCAAGGTGCTTAGTGACTAGCAGCCCTTGTTTAGAAGGCGCTTGCATGGTCATAGCAACTGCGAACGGAATTACCGCTGATGCAATTTGAGTGATGCGCGGATCGAGATGCGCAAATCCATTGGGACCAACAAAATCCATTTCAACCTGTACCTGGACGCCAAGTCGGACCAGGGTTTGGACGAAACGGTCAATGGTAGGACGGAAGTACCCCGAGCATGTACCGCCGTCTACGCTCCCAAGAACTCGAACAACAATCAGATCGGGCGCGTTATTGGTTGCGGAACGAATCGCCCCAACGAGCTTTCCGAGTAAAGCGTCGACCCAGGTAGCGGCAAGTGTCACCAAAGCTGACATATAGCCCACAAGCGGTGCAGCCCCAAAGCCAGATTTCGCATCGGTCGGAGCAAATTTGCAAACGGCCTCCTCGTATACTTGGCCGAGCTGACTTGAAAGCGAAGCCGCTGTTTGTGCGCGTCCAAGTGGAATAGTCGTTACGCATAAGTGCTTGCACAGCTTTTTCAATTTCTCTAAGTCATTAGGATTGTCCAGCATGATGACCCGCGTTCTTGGTCTTCGAGCGTGGAGTTTAACCAACTCTGCCTTTGAGCCGCCAATGATCAGCATCACGAGGAAAACTCGTGGTCCGAACACTGAAAGCAACATGCCGAGAATACGTTGTACGCGTTGATTCATAATTCAATTCTTTCTGGCTAGTTATTCTTGGTTTCTGGAACAAAAGGGACTTTGACAATTCCAAGTGAGCGGAAGGCTTTAGCGAAGTCAGCTAAGCGGTCGACATCAGAAATAAGCAGTAAGGTCATTGGGTGCTCAGAGATTTTGCCTGCCGTGGCGACAAATGGGTGACACGCTGTAAAGTGCAGCTGGGGACGTGCAATCAGACTTTTGGAGTCGAGTTGATCCGCTGCCATAAGCAGCAACGCTTCCTTAACAACCTTTGCATCAAAAGCCGCTCCTAGTGCTTCGCCCGTCGTTTGTGCAGTTGCTCCACTCGCAAGAATTGCAACGACTGTGTTCGGCCAGTCCTTTCGATCCTTGGCCGGGTCCTTTCCTGTTGCGATCTCTGGCGACTCAATCTCGCCATCGCTCAAGGTAGTTGTCGTAAGTACCAAGTCGGGAGAGCCGAGGAATTCGGCAATTGCGGCAGCAAAGCGAATATCAAGCGCTCGTGTTGGCGCACCTGGTTTTTGGAGCGAAGTAGAGTCTTTCTTGTCATATGCAATTAACTCGAAAACCTTCGATGCAGGGAGCTTTGCAAGAACTTGATCGTCCGACAGTTCAACGACTTCGTTTCCGTTAATCTCCGTTAGGACATCTCGCAACCGATGCATGTTGTTTTCAGCGAAACTGGCAAGATTAGTATAGCGCTGAGCTGTGCGAACGGAGATTCGTCCCTTGAAATTGTTTTCGATCCATTGGGTGTACTCTCCGTGGCTTTGCAACTTCTTAGCGATGAGCAATCTTCTGCCTGCAAGTACCATCGAGAGAAGAAGCGACGCTGCGAATGCAACGATAACTCCTTGCAGTTCATTTAGGGTAACTTCAATTTGCTTCAGCTCTTTCTGTTTCCAGTCCTTGGTGGCTACATCCTGGCGCTTGCATAAAGCAAGTGCTTTCTTAGGAGAGACAATTTCGGTATTTTCCGGCCCCACTTTTTTCATTGCTGACCTCGACTATTTTGAGAGTAAAGAGATATGTGTCTACTGTTTTTTTGAGCAATTGGATTGTCTGTTCGGCGCCAACTTCATTGCCTTCCCGATAAAATTGCCATTTCGAAAATGGAAAATCCAAACTTGCTAATTGATGAGTGGCTTGGACAAACTGAAACACTGCGACTACCGCAGTCAGTCCCTGTAGACAAGACTCAAACGTGGTCAAAAAGCGCAATGCGACGTCAAATTTTTTAAACACCACCGGTCTGTGAACCAACGTTGAAAGTAGAACGGTTGAGGGTTGGGCAAACAGACTATGAAGAAAGGCTCATCCGGTGTTTCGGGGAGGTCAAACGAGTAGTCGCTCAACGAGTGATATTAGCAGTGCTTTTCCATGTTTTCGGTTTTTGTGAACGAGTTGAAAAAGCCGAGATAGATTGGCGGTTCTTCCTGAGATTAGCGTGGCCCGATCCAAGATCGCAGTAGAGACCAAGACCCGTCCATCGTGTGTGAACTTCGCAAAAATCCATCGCCATCGCCATCATCGTCACGCACATATTCGTTCTTGCCATGGTTCATAGCAGTTGTTCAAAGCCCCATGAAGTCTCACTCGCATAGATTTCGCATTCGTTGTTGTAGGCGACTGTACTGATACCTTTCGTGACCAGCATTATTGGCTCGATCGTTCATTCGGTCACCACGGCCTCGATCTTTAGCCGGGCCGACATCTGAATGCTAGCTTCTCACTTGTTGGCAAATTCTGGAAATTCGTTTGTTGAGAAGCCCAGCTTAAAGCTCCAATGGAGTGAGCCTAAAAATTCATTCAAAAGGAGCTTCAAGC
>JANMLD010000473.1:0-4958 GCA_031372345.1 Pirellula sp. | reverse complement strand
CGATTCTTTGGCCAACCGCACCGAGACTTATTCGGATGGCTGATTAAAAACATGCCACTTCCATCGCGTCCGCGTCGCAAAGTCCAACGCTAGAAATCTTGGACTCAAATTCGAGAAGTCGCTCGATGAGTGGCTACCGGTACGCAACGACTCAAGCAATTCTCGAGCCTTTCGAATAGAATGCTGCCATTCAACCGCCTGCCCGACTTATGATCGACGTGTTTTATTGGGTGTTGCCCTAAATTGGTCCTTGGTGGTTGCCACGGTGATGATCCCAAGGCAGTGTTTGCTGAGTTATGCGAGATCGTAAGTGAGGCTGTGGAGCTTTACGCGAAAGATGGCCGCACTTTACCGCCACCGGATTCAAACTACGACTGGCCCATCCAAAAACAATCGGTGACTACGACCTAAAGATCGCTATGCAGTAGCAGCGTTCTCTCTCAACGGAGCGACGAACGGCGAATAGTACTGGACCGAACTTGCGAAGAACGTAGGCGGCCGAGAGTAGTGTTTGAGTCGGATCGCTTGAGCAACTCTCGTTGCGACAAAAACAAATGACAAATCGCTTCATGAGCCTCATCTGGAGCAGTAACGACCAAAACGGCCGCATTGGGATTCCTCCACTCGATCATGTTCGAGGTACCACCGGCGTTTAGCCAAGCGTCCGGGGTGATCGATTGTTCAATAATCTGAATCAGCGATCCAAAATCGTATTTGCCTTTGGAGGAGCTTACGAATTCCGTAACATCGTAAAGGCGGATTACGTTGGCCGACACTTTCTTTGAGGTAATCGTTAGATAGCCAGGTGACTCCACATAGGTCAGTTGCAAGGGGCCAAGGATCCACTTCAATTGGTTTCGAATGCTGATACCAGGGACGACAGGGACTGTTATGGGTTCCTCCATTGAAATGTTTTCATCTTCAAGCGCTCTTTTGTCCACCAATACGACAATTGGGTACATTGACATAAGTTGCTTGAGCGGGATTGCACGGTCCGACCCTCGGATAGGCGATTGCTGATCGAGCTTGCGACTGATTTCTTGAACCAGGCCACTATCCGCAAGGTTGGTACTTTGGACCCAACGGACATGGTCTTGGGCTAAGCCGCGATCCGCAACTAGATAGAGAACTATCGTGAGGGAGTAAAGTAACTGACGCATCAAGCGATCTCCTGCTGAAATTACTGCCTAGGTACAGCAGGCTATGGATACGCCCCGGCTGCTGACAGTCTGACAACAGAGCAAACTTTGATCCGAAAAGTGAGATTATTCTTGGTTTGGCATTTCAATTGCGTTTATTCGACGGTGTGACCGCAATCCACCGATAACTGCGACGTACGTGTTCTAATTCGAGGCTTCACATGTTCAATAATGCTACGCAATGTTTCGCTCTAGGGCTTTTCCTTTTCGGTGAAGGAGCTTGTTTTGCGGATGATGCTGTTCCCCCTACGGATGCGTTGGGGAACGGAATCAAGTTAACGCGAGTCGAGCTATTCCCGGCTGGACAAGGAGTGTTCGAATACGAATCCACGGAGGCTGGCGATGTTGAATTAAAGCTGCCATTGACTCGACACGAATTGGATGATCTTCTGAAATCACTTGTGCTCAAGGGATTTGATTCGGCCAGGGTCGACTACGAGCCCAACGCTGATCGCACTAACATCGTTTCGCAAGTTCTTTCGTCAGAACATAGCATGACGAGGGCCGAAATACTTCAAGGCCTTAAGGGGCATGCAATCCAGCTCACCGACAAGTCGAGTTCAATGTCGGGAGTCATTGTGGCGGTGGAGCTGCAATCGCACCAAAAGATTGCTGGGCAAGAAATCGAAGTTATCACATTGCGCACGGCAGAAGGGATCGAGCAACACGAACTTACTGCGGCGACCAAAATCACCTTTGCGGATAAATCCGTTCAATCCCAATTGGATCATGCCCTCGGCAACCTCGCTAAGCCAATAACAACACGAACGCCAGTCACGCTAAAACTTAAGAAGAAGGTACGCGGCCCAGCAGGGATCGCTTTTCAAACTGAAACGGCCGCTTGGAAGTGTTCTTATCGTATTGCAAAGATTGACGGCGAATATCAACTTGTCGTGGCAGCCGTCATCGACAACACCAGCGGCGTGGATTGGATCGACGTGGAGTTGGTTTTGATCGTCGACCAACCGTTGGGTTTTCATGCACCACTGAGTACGGTGCATCGAGCCCAACGCTCCAACATGCTCATCCCTTCTCCGTTTTCAGCCGCCCCTCCGGCCTTGGCTGCAGGCACAAAGCGCAACTTGGGCGAACTCCTAGCGGATGAGCCGATGGTGAATTCGCGAGGCGGATCCACTGAAGGAATGGACGGAAGAAGTATGGGCAGGATGGGAGGTGGCATGGGTGGCATGGGAGGTTCGATGGGTAGCATAGGTGGTAATTTCGGCGGTTACACACCACCTCAAATCGACGGAAGTGCCGTTGCTTTTGATGGAGACCGCCAAGATATTGCTTCGCAGCTTGGTATGAGCTTTCCGGTCGGCGACTTATCGCGAGGGATCGCTGGACAGCGTGTGCGAATTCAACTGCCGAAGGTCACGATTCGGGCTGGTACCTCGGAGTCTGTCTTTTTGCCATCGATTCCTCGAATCATTGACGATGTTCGTGTCTACGTTGCATCCGTCAGCCAAAAACACCCCTTGTCCGCGTTCCAAATCACATTGCAGGATGGTTACCAATTGCCAGGAGGTCCCGGAACTGTTTGGTCGGATCGTGGATACGCTGGAGACATTATGTTCCCTCGACTTGTTGCGCAGGTACCACAACTGGTTACGTATGCTCTCGATACATCCCTCGCAATCACGAGCGAAATACTTCCCGAACACTCGTCGAAGACCACCTATCGAATCGATGGCGAAGAGACTCTAATCGGCACCAAGATCTCCCAACGACTTGTTCGTTATTCACTGAGCAACGATAGTAAATCAGCTCAAACTGTTTGGATTGAGCATCAGCCTGCCGAAAGAAACTGGTTGCCAGAGCCCGTTGGAGATCAAGTCGGGAAAGCCGATCTTACGAGCTTTCGATACAAAGTTGATGTCCAAAGTAAATCGACCGCGGAGCAGGACATAAAGGAGACCGAAACAACCATTTCCAAATGGCCAAAGGGAACGAATTGGATTCAGCTTAAAAACCTCACGGAGGCCGCAGGCATGACTCCAGAAATTCGAGACCGACTTGAGATTCGAATAAAGAAATTAGCAGAATACGACGTTCTAAAAGCCACCGAGACAAAATTGATCGGCTCGAAAGAGAATGCGGTTATTGAACAACGCAGGATAAAAGAGCTGATGAGCGTTCTTAATCGACAAGATGAATTGCATAATCGATACTTGAAAAAATTGGCAACGCTCGAAAGTGAAATCGAAAGTAGTGCGGAGCGGATCATAACTGTCCGAAAAGAACTCGACGTCTCCAAATCTCGACTTGATCAAGAAAGATAATGTCCTCGGCGCAGCCATCATTGGTCTAATTCTTTATCCATTCGTCCACTAACTCCGCCTCCGACGGGTCATTTCCCTTTTTCAGTGACTAGCCACTTCAATCCCAAGTGCTTTGGCCAAGCGATCTGCTGTAGCCAGGCGGATATCCCGCTCACCAGACAGAAAACGAGAAACAACGATCTGCGAGATTTCTGTCTCCTTGCAAATTTGGTAGACCGATTTGGGGCTCGCCCGGATCGCGCGCCGCAAGGCTTCACTGATACAACCAGTTTGCGAAACAGCCGTGTCAGCCGGAGGGAATTCCTGTATCACTTGGCTCCGAATCTGCTCGTCAGCCACTACTTCCCCTTCGGTCAAATGTCGATCGCGAATGATACGTCGAAAAGTTTTGCGTTCCATAAAAATCACCTTCGTTGTTCTGGAACTTCGTACGCTGTCACCAGTGTATACTCGATCGCGACACTAGTCAAATGACTATTACGGACTGCTCGTCCAAAAATGAGTCCTGTATGGTTCATCGACTGCGTAGTCGGTTGTCAGCAATCGATCCGGTGGCGACTTACGTTTCAACGGTAATGATGGCTTCCATGAAGGTTTTCGCGTGGCCAGAAAGCAAGACTCTATTCGACACTAGTTCACACCCGACTTCCCCACCGCGACGCGAGCATTGCATGGCTCTCATGCAAGTTCGATTGAGCCGTTTACCCCAATACGGAGCAAGCGAACAGTGAGCGGAGCCGGTAACCGGGTCTTCTGGCACCCCAAGCTTCGGGGCGAAGAATCGGCTGACGAAATCAAACTCACGACCCGGTGCCGTGATCACAACGCCTCTAAGACCTACCTGGCAAAGTAACGCCATGTCCGGCGCAATTCGTTGTACCGTTTCTTCACTCTCGTACACCACGATATAGTCGTCCGCTGCCAGCGTTTCCATTGGCTGCTCTCCCAATGCCTTGAGCAACTCAGCAGGAAGCTCGCACGGTGACGGCTCTCTGGACGGAAAGTTCATCTCAAGGCCAGAACCAACGCGTTTCACGGCCAACTCGCCGCTCCTCGTAAGAAACGAAACGGACTGACTCGAAACGCCTTCATGGCTAAATAGCACATGAGCGGTGGCAAGTGTTGCATGGCCACACAAGTCAACTTCCGCCAGTGGCGTAAACCACCGCAGCTCATATTGCGATCCAGCGGGGACGAAGAATGCTGTTTCCGAAAGATTGTTTTCTTCAGCGATCGCCTGAAGAAGGCTATCCGGCAGCCAAGACTGCAAAGAGACCACAGCGGCAGGATTTCCGCCGAATATTTTTTCCGAAAAGGCATCTACCTGATATTGCCGTATTTTCATGCTTCATTGGTCCGAAAAGGAAGAAGTGTCATCATTTGTTGCTCGTAGGCTGTGAATTTATCAGAATCGTCCGTTGTCTGTGGCTGAGCGAGGCCCTCGCTCAGGTTTTGCAGGAACACAACGAGCGAAGGG
>JANMLD010000472.1:0-29893 GCA_031372345.1 Pirellula sp. | reverse complement strand
GACAACAGACAACAGACAACAGACAACAGACAACAGACAACAGACAACTGACAACTGACAACTGACAACTGACAACTATGATTCCATCCAAACGTAAAACCGCTGCTCTTGCGAATCGTCGAACAGGTGCTGTTGCACCTTTGGTAGGCGTCTTGCTTTTAGTGATCTTAGTGGCTGGGGGCATTGCGATTGACCATGCTCGGCTTCGATTGGCCAATTTGGAGTTGCGGGCGGCAGCGGACAACGTAGCTCGTTCTGTATCGAATGAGTTACTACGGACAGATTCACAAGTTGCGGCGACTACGAAAGGACTTGAAATTGCTGCAAAGTACAGAGTTGGGGGTGGAGCCTTTTCGCTTGGGAGCAGCGACATCAAATTCGGAAAATTCGACAAAGGTAAGTTCACTGCAGGCAAGAATCCACCGAACGCGGTTCGAGTCAACTCCAACCGCTCGAGTGGATCGTCAGCAGGTCCACTTAACATGATTTTCGGTTCGATGTTTGGAGTGAACGAGGCAAACGTCGGGCAATTTGCAACCGCTTCGTTCAAATTGGTTGACATTTGCTTTGTTTTGGATCGTTCCAGTTCTATGAAACTAAGGGTCGATAGCAGTGCGGCTGGACTGTCCCTTTCGGACCCTAGAGCTCCGGTGCCGCCTTATTCGGATAGTCGATGGAGAGCACTGGACAACGCCTTCGACATGTTTATCGACGAACTCAACGGCAATAATTTGGAGGAGCGCGTAGGGATTGCAAGTTTCGCTAGCGACTTTACGGCCTTTGGAGTTACCACCCCTGCTTCGAGGATTGACCTGGACCTCACTTCGAATTTGAACCTTTGTAAAACTCAAATGAACAACATGTCGAATTCCGTTTGGAATGGAAATACCTACATCGAAGCGGGGATGCGAGAGGGAATAGGGGTGCTGAAATACTCGGCAGGTGCTCGCAGCAATGCGGAAAAAACATTGATCGTTTTGACCGATGGTCGCCAGAACGAAGGTGAAGCTCGCTTGGCAGCAGCGGATGCGGTAACGGACAATATCACCATCCATACGATCACTTTCGGCGACTACGCTGACCAAGCATTGATGGCAGAAATCGCGGCAACAGGGGGTGGTAAATATGCACACGCCGACGACGCCGCGGGCTTGCAGAAAATTTTGCGAGACTTGGCTGTCACCCTGACGACTCTGGTTGAATAGTTCCAATAGCGAATTTAACTAAGGCTACTACTGATGAAACAACAAAACGACCCAAATCATCGAACCCTGCTTCATCGTGGCACCACCACGGTTGAGTTTTCCATTATTCTGCCCATGTTCTTTTTAGTGCTGCTCGGTGGAATGCAAATCTTCCGATACACGGTCGTTGCGAACACAGTCGAAACCGCCGTGATTGAAGCGGCCCGACAGGGCATGATCAGTGGTAAGAGCGACTCCGCAATCGAGGATGTGGCAAAGGATGTGTTGGACCGAGCAGGACTGTCTGGTTACTCGATCGACGTCAACCGACTTAACAAGGGAGCCAGTCTGAACGTTCAGGCGCAGTTGTTGCTTCCCGGAAATGGCTTTCTCGTTCCAACCTTTGGTTGTAACTGGACGGTCAGTCGTTCTTGCACTCTACGCTGTGAGTGATTGTCGCCTTTCGCTCTGCGAAAGTGTGCGGCGTGAACGCACGTTTGCGGAGCAAACGGCGACAATGGTGGACGAGCGAGGCCCTTCGCTCGTTGGATTCAAGCGAGGGCCTCGCTCAGCTACAAAAAACGTGGACTATCTGCGGGCCACGCGATCGAATTCGTGTTTGCCAGTGAGTTTCCATTCGCCGGTTTTGGTGTCTTTGGTTCTAGTGCCTGGGCCAGCATCACCATATTCCGTTGGAGGAAGCGGTTTTAAGGATGCTAAGTAGGCCGACTTCGGTCGTCCGGTGGACCGCATCCAATCCATCACAAGTCGGGAGGGACTGCTCTGCTCTGGCGTTTGGACTCGATCTCCTTTTTGTATGACCAATTCGTGAGCGCCTGTCCAGCCGAACCAATGGTAACAAGCCGGATGCACGGGTATCCAATGCCCCGTTTGCTCATGATCGGTCAAGTAAAACTCGGCCCAGTTATGGTTGGGTACCCAGACCAAGCGAGCTGGGATCCCGGAAGCTCGGCAGAAGGCAACAAACAACGCGGACATCTCTTCGCAATCGCCAACCTTCCTCTGGATCGCCGTTAACACACTCGTATAGGCGCCAATTTGCGGTCGAATCGTTGAACGAATCCATTTCACGAACGCTTGAGCTTTTCCCCATGGATGGCTCTGTCCCTCCGCGATTTGGCCTGCAAGCTTCTTTACGCCTACAGCGTTGACCTGAATGCCCGGACTGTCACCCAGGGCAGCTTTTCGGACGTCAGCTGGCACCATTTGTTGGGACGGAAACTGCTCTTGTTCATACCCGTGATACTGTTTGAACAAGATCATTTTGTAGTGTGCGATGGCCTTGACGACTTGCCCGGCTGCAATTTGAGGGGCGTGAAGCACGAGTTGCCCCGCCCCGGGTGCCAGCTCGCGGATGAATGCTTCGCAGCCGACTTTCTCTATCGTCACTTCCTGGACTTGTTGCTCCGGATGATTCATTGGCACGGGAGTGGCTGCCATGGCTTCGCATTTGTGATCGACACCGCGTAGTTCCATACCGATACTCACCTCAAACGATCGAGGCTCCAAGTATCCACGTTCTTCCTTCGGTGGCTCACGCCAGATCCATTTCCCGTCCCCTACCACAGGCTCGAAGCTCGAAACGGGGCCCAGCTGATAGCTGGTGCGTTCCCTAGACGGATCCCAAAAGTAACTGCTAGTTGCAATAACCCCGCTTGCGGCCAGAGCAGAGTTGGTCAAGAATTGCCGTCGTTGCATGTTTTGCTCTTGTACCACATGGGTATCTGCATTACGAAAACGATTGATAGAAACAGAAGTCCATACGACTGATCTTAACAGTTTTTGTGGTATCACGTAAAAAATTCTCATTCCAGCCTGAATGGGTGGGTGCTATTGAGACTGCGACTATTTGTCTCATTGTTTCCTTGGCAACAAAAATGCCAATATAACGGTTACTGGGATGTCGAAAGAACCCCATTCATGGAAAGTATCTTTGTCGAAGCTACCTTCCACCAAGTCGGGGTAGCTAGTAAACTTTGTGCAAAATCCTCGAAAGCACGCCGCGTGGCGTGGCAATTGCCAGAAAGAAAAGACTCTTTAATCCATCATGCAACGATTTTTGTTCCCACGTTGGACGAACAAATTCTTGGCTTTGCTAGGAGTTTTGGCTGTTAGCGGTGGCGCTTACGCCAGCGTCCTGTTTTTAGGCGCTACCAGCCCGGTAACGCTCAATACCGGTTACCGACCTGAGCAACCAGTTCCGTTCAGCCACGCTTTGCACGCTGGCGAACTAAAGATGGACTGTCGTTATTGTCATAACTCCGTTGACAAATCCGCTCATTCCGCTATTCCGCCGACGCAAACTTGCATAAATTGCCACAGCCCAAAGACTTCGCCGAAGTCCCCTACGGGCGGGGCGCCTGCTTTGTCGGCGGTGCACTCGGAAAGCAAGAAACTTAAGCCGATTCACGATAGTTGGCGAACGGGTGAATCTGTCGACTGGATCCGGGTTCACCGACTGCCTGACTTCGTTTACTTCAATCACTCTGCTCACGTAAATCGTGGCGTTTCATGCGTCACGTGCCACGGCCGAGTCGATCAAATGGAAATAGTCTACCAAGCCAAAGATCAATCGATGGCTTGGTGCATTGACTGCCATCGGCACCCAGAACCACACCTTCGACCCGTCGAAGAAATTACAAATCTTGCTTGGTCCGCTGGAACGGAAGCTGAGCAGCTCGAGTTGGGCGCTAAGCTAAAAGCAGAGAAAAACATCAATCCTCAAGCCAATTGTGCGGTCTGCCACCGATGAGTCAATCTGGTATCGATCACCAAAAGCGTTACTTCCGCAGCCTAGACGAATTGCAGCAGACTCCTGAGTTTGAGCAGTTCCTGTCGAGAGAGTTTCCCCAGGCCGCGTCTGAATTCCCTGAGGGGGTTTCGAGACGTCGTTGGCTACAAGTTATGGGTGCCTCCCTGGCTTTGGGGGGCGTTGCGGGTTGCCGCTATAACCGCGAGGAAATTGCATCGTTCGTTGTCCGTCCGGAGGGGCGGGTGGAAGGCGTTACACAGCAATTTGCTACCAATTTCGAGTGGGCTGGGCGTGTTGTTCATGCGCTGGTCACCAGCCGAGAAGGTCGCCCGTCCAAGGTTGACGGGAACGCGGATCACCCGGCCTATGCTGAAAGCCAGCCGTCGGACTACGCTGAAAACAAGAAGATGCGGTCAGCCGGGGCGGATGCGTTTACACAAGCATCTATTCTATCCCTCTACGATCAAGACCGGATTCCAGGTGTTCTCAATCGTGTCGCCGGTAGCAAGGCTCCAGAACGCTACGTCAAAGCTGACAAAAAAGCGGATCCGGACGATCATAAGAATTCATTGAAGAGCTGGGAAGTTTTCGGCGAATATGTGGCCAATCAACGGGTTAAGTTCGTTGCTTCGGAAGGCGATGGGCTGGCTATCATTTATGAGCCAAGCCGAAGTCCATCTGTTCGTCGGATGCTTGCCGAAGTCGTAAAGAACTATCCTAAGGCCACTTTGGTCCGGTATGAATCGGTGTTCTCCGGCAATGTCGGTAAGGCGATCGATGCCGCTGGAGCTGGTAAAGCGTCTATGGTCTTCGACTTAGATCAAGCCAAGGTGATTGTTTCTTTGGACGCAGATTTATTAGGGGCTGATTCGAACGCGGTGCATTACGCTCGGCAGTTCGCAAATCATCGGTCACCTGTCGAGGCGGGGGATAGCCGTATGAATCGTTTGTACTGCGTCGAGTCGCAGTATTCGGTCACGGGTTCCGCCGCGGATTTTCGCTTGGCCATGCAGTCCTCGCAGGTGCCTGTGCTGATTCGCAAGATCGAAGAAGCCATTGATGCTGGCGTCATTGTCGCGGACAAACAGGAAGAAGTTCCGTACAACAAGCTAGAGGGTGCCGACCGAGTCAAACGTATTGTTGAGTGCATCGCGAGTGACCTCTTGACCAACAAGGGGGCAAGTGTTTTGGCGGTCGGTAGTCATCACGCTTTAGCTGTTCAGTTGGCAGCGATTCGGATCAACGCCAAGCTTGGCAATATTGGCAAGACCGTCAATCTGTACGAAGTCAGCGATGAAATGGCTGGTGTTCCCTCGATCAAGTTGGATGACTTCGTTAAGCGAGCCAAAGAATTCAAGTCCCTTTGGATTCTGCCGCCAAATCCCGTCTTTACGATCTCGGGCGATGTTAAGCTTGCGGATGCAATCAAGTCCATTGGTGATGTCGTTTACCTGTCGAATTATGACGACGAAACCGCCGAGTACTGTACGTGGACGGTTCCTGCCACCCATCCGCTCGAGGCATGGGGCGACGTTCAGGCGGCGGATGGCGTTCTGAGCATTGGTCAGCCCATGATTTCGCCTTTGCTCGTCGGGAGTAAGTCGGTAATCGAGTTTTTGGCGATCATGTTGAACTTGCCAGAGGTGGACGGCCAAAAGATCGTCATGGAGACAGCTAGCCAAGTGCTTGGTGGTGCGATCAGCGAACGCGTTTGGAAAGAGTCGTTGCATATCGGTTTCGTTGCAGGCACTGGCGGCAAGAAGTTTTCGGGCGAGCTCAAGACAGATGGCAAGTCGATCAGTGGCGGGAACATTTCTATTAGCCCATATGCCTTGCCTGACGGCGAGATCCAGCTGGGCTTTGATGCGAACAACCTTGAGGTTGTCTTGCGTCCAAGCGATTCGGTATACGATGGTCGGTTAGGAAACAACGGTTGGTTGCAAGAACTTCCGCAACCTATCACGAAACTGACCTGGGACAATGCTGCGGTTTGCAGTATCGGAACCGCCAATTTGCTCAAGCTTAAGCAAGGCGAATTGGTTGCTCTTCGCATGGGCGATTCCAAGGTTCAGCTGCCGGTTTTTGTGATTCCGGGCCACGCGGAAGGTTCGTTCACCGTCAATCTCGGTTACGGCCGCAGCAAAGCCAAGGGTGGCGTTGTTGCAGGAGCGGTCGGTACCAATTTAGCGTCCTTCCGTCGATGGAATCAAGCGGCCATTTACACCGGAGTCGAAGCGATTGGTACGAGTGTGCCCTACCGGCTGGCAACCACGCAAGACCACTTCGCGCTCGACGAAATGGGAATGAGTGAACAAGCCAAACGGTCGCCGCAATTGATTCGCGAGGGTACACTCGATGAGTACAAAAAGGACGCAGGATTCACGGGTCGAACCGTGGAAAAGCACTTCGAAAATGAATCGCTATGGCAAGAGCCTAAAGTCGACACGAACCACAAGTGGGGCATGACGATCGATTTGAACAAGTGCACAGGTTGCAATGCCTGCGTGGTGGCTTGTCAAGCCGAAAACAATGTCCCCATCGTTGGTAAAGAGCAAGTGATTCGTGGTCGAGAAATGCATTGGCTCCGAATCGATCGCTACTTCCAATGCGATCAAGTTGCTATGTCCGAAGCTCACTTGACCTTCAAGGATCCAATCGACGCCAAGATCGTGACGCAGCCTATGGCTTGTGCTCACTGCGAAACGGCACCGTGTGAAGAAGTCTGTCCGGTGGCAGCAACCGTGCACACCGAAGAGGGAATCAACGCGATGGCCTACAATCGCTGTATCGGCACTCGCTACTGCGGAAACAATTGTCCCTACAAAGTCCGACGTTTCAATTACTTCAATTACAACACTGAGTACGGATACTTCTACGGCTGGCAAGACAATCGCGAGCAAGCGTCGCAGAAACTCCAGTCGTTGGTGCTCAATCCAGAAGTCACGGTCCGCGGGCGTGGCGTCATGGAAAAGTGCACGTATTGCATTCAACGCGTCCAAAACGGAAAGATCCAGTCGAGGACCAAGGGGGACGGCAAAGTGCATGATGGCGACATTCGGTCTGCATGCCAAGAAGCTTGTCCTAGTCATGCGATCGTCTTCGGTGACTTGAATGACAAGACCAGCCGAGTTTATCAATCTCAAAACGACTCGAGGGCCTATGCGGTTCTCGAGGAACTGAACATCAAGCCGCGGACGCTCTACCTGTCGCGAATCCGCAACGTGCCCAAGCGACTTGAAACTGCAATTCAAACGACACCCATTCGCCCCGGCCACGGGGATGACCACTCACATGAATCAGGTGACCATGGCCACCATAGCTAGTAATTTTAATCCGCGAGAAATCGACAATACCGACGATATCCCAGGGCGTCGTGCGCCCCTGATCACTGGCGATCAATCGTACAACTCGATCACTGAAATGGTGTGCCGCGTCGCGGAAAATCCACAGCCGATGGTGTGGTATATCGCATTCGGGTTTTCGTCATTAACTGCGGTCATGTTCCTTTCGTTGATCGGATTTTTGATCCTCAAGGGTGTTGGTATTTGGGGTAACATGAATCCCGTTTTCTGGGCCTGGCCGATCGTGAACTTTGTGTTCTGGGTTGGTATTGCCCACGCTGGTACTCTGATTTCTGCGATTCTGTTTTTGTTTAGGCAAAACTGGCGAACGAGCATCAATCGAGCGTCGGAAGCCATGACGATTTTCGCTGTGGTGTGCGCCGGAATTTATCCTGGAATCCACGTTGGGCGAGCTTGGCTTGCTTTCTGGCTCTTGCCTTATCCAAGTCTTAATCTTTGGATGTGGCCACAATTCCGCAGTCCATTGCTCTGGGACGTTTTCGCAGTCGGTACTTACGCATCCGTTTCGCTTGTGTTTTGGTACATGGGAATGATTCCTGACTTGGCGACCTACCGGGATCGCAGCAAGTCACCTTTGCGACGCATGATCTATGGAATCTTGTGTCTTGGCTGGACCGGTTCTTCTCGGCATTGGATGCGCTATGAGAAGGCGTACACCTTGTTGGCAGCCTTCGCCGCCCCACTGGTTCTGTCGGTGCACACGGTGGTTAGTTTTGACTTCGCCGTTTCTCAGGTTGCCGGGTGGCATACCACCATTTTCCCGCCTTACTTCGTGGCCGGGGCGATCTTCAGCGGTTTTGCGATGGTGGTAACGTTGCTGGTACCGTTTCGCACCCTCTACAAGCTTGAGAATTTGATAACGCTTCGCCATTTGGACAACATGAACAAGATCATCTTGGCGACTGGTTCTCTGGTCGGTTTGGCGTATGCCACCGAGTTCTTTATGGCTTGGTACAGTCAAAACCCATACGAATACTTTACGTTTTTTAATCGCGCCTTTGGACCCTATTGGTGGGCGTATTGGACGATGGTGACGTGCAACGTTATATCGCCACAGTTGTTTTGGTTTAGGAAGCTGCGAACTTCGCCTTATGCAATGTTCGTCATCTCCATCTTTGTCAATATTGGCATGTGGTTCGAGCGATTCGTGATCACGATCACTTCGCTTAGCCGAGACTTTTTGCCAAGTTCGTGGGGATACTTTAGGCCGACCATGTTCGACGGCTTAATGTTCTTTGGAAGTTTTGGCATCTTTATTTCGCTGTTTTTGTTGTTCTGCAGGTTTCTGCCAACGATTGCCATGTCTGAAGTCAAAGGCATTTTGTCGATCACCAATCATGCAGCCCATGGTCATGATGGTGCCCATGGAAACGAGCATTAGGAAACGACCCCATAATACGATTCTTCGGCGGCCGATTGGCAGCCGTTACCAATACCAAGAAATATCATCGCTAATCGATACCAACCATGAGTGAGCACAAGCCACGTAAATCCGCCGAAAAGAAGATGCCTAAGGCCTTTGGCTGGATGGCTGAGTACCAGGATGAGCACAGTCTTTTGGTGGCCGCCCGCAAGGTGCGAGATTCTGGCTACACCAAGACCGATGCGTTTACCCCATTTCCTGTTCATGGAATCGACGAAGCGTTAGGAATCAAGCCAACGGTTCTTCCGTTCATTGTGTTGTGTGCGGGCTTCACCGGTTTGGGCACAGCCCTCTTGATGCAATGGTGGATGAACGGGGTCGATTACAAGTACATTATTTCCGGTAAACCGTTTGGCATCACTCCAGCGTCCATTCCGGTTGCCTTTGAATTGACTGTTTTGTTTTCGGCATTCACGGCTTTTCTCGCGATGATCGCCCTGAACAAACTACCGAGGTTTAGCAACCCGATCTTCA
The DNA here is from genome assembly GCA_031372345.1 of Pirellula sp. GTDB lineage: Bacteria > Planctomycetota > Planctomycetia > Pirellulales > Pirellulaceae > JBKCUI01. Next base: position 20,677 of record JANMLD010000472.1, on the reverse strand, counting down.
CCAATCCGCGTTTTGATCGAGCCACCAACGATCGGTTCTTTTTGTATGTGGAAGCCACCGACAAATACTACAACCGAGATTCGGTAAAAGAGTTGCTAGGTGGAACGCACCCTGACTCTCTCGACGAAGTGCTTGAAGACACAACGCCCAGTGCGTTGCCCCGACCAATCCTCTTAGGTTTGTTGTTGATTGTCGTGACGGGACTGATACCAGCCATGATCATTTTGAACATGCGAGCTGGTTACAGTACCGCACCGAGATTCCATGTTTTCTTTGACATGGATTTCCAGCCAAAGAAAAAGGCGCAACAGCCGACCACCATTTTCGCAGACAGTCGTATTATGCGGCCGCAAGTCAAGGGTACGATTGCTCGCGGACAACTGGAAGAGCAAGATCCTTTCTATTTGGGTTACGATCCTTCCAAAATGACGATGTTGGACAAATCCGCCAGCTTCATGTTGGTTTCCACTCAAACACCGTCGGATAGCAAAGCCCCAGATGCTGCCAGCAAGACTCCGGACGCAAAGCAGACAACTCCGGCCCCAACCGTCGCTCCCGAGGCTCCAAAATTGCCCTGGATCGACAAGCTTCCCATCGAAGCAACCGAAGAGAGCATGAAATTGGGTAAACTGAAGTTTGAGACGTATTGCTCAGCATGCCACGGGTATGCAGGAAATGGTGATGGGTTGGTGCATAAGCGAGCGGATTCCTTGGCTCAAGGCTATTGGTTGCCGCCGACCTCAATGCATATTGATAGGGTGCGAACTCAACCGGTCGGACAGATCTTTAATACGATAACCAAGGGGCAAGGCAAAATGGCCTCTTACGCGTCATCGCTGTCCCCCAAAGAGCGATGGTCCATCGTTCTTTATATTCGAGCTCTTCAAAGGTCTCGCAATGCAAACATTGATGACGTTCCGGCTGGATTTATTTCTACGCTGGACGAAGAACCAAAGCCCGCCAATCCAAAAACAGTATCAACGAAGTAGCAATAGTCTTATGGATTGTTGCCCCAAATAATTGAACTAGACCAACGGTTTCCCGCAGTCACGACAAAGTGAAATGAACCTGAACTACGACAAAGCCTCAATCGAAATTCCAGACTCCTGGCGTGCCAAGGCACCGATCCTGTTTTCGGTTGGCCTCATTCTGCTTGTTATCGGAATGGCTTGCAGTTTTCTCGCACCCGCCACGGGTGGGGATAACGCCCCAGCGATACGGTACCTGACGCATTCTTATTTGGCAAACTTCGTATACGTTTTTTCGTTCTCGCTGGCTGCTTTGTTCTTCATCCTCATGCAGTTTCTGACGCGAGCGGGTTGGAGCACCTCCATCCGGAGGATTGCGGAGATCCTCATGACGATGATTCCTTACCTTGCAATCCTCTTTGTGCCTGTCTTGGTTATGCTTTTTTGGGGTAGCTCCGCCTTGTATGGCTGGAATGCAAGTGCGAAAGATATGGAGAACAGCGTTATCGCATCCAAGGCGACTTTTTTCCTCACCAAAGAGTTTTTTACAATACGGACCATTGCGTATTTCACATTTTGGATACTAGCGGGGAGCTGGTTTTTTCGGCTGAGTCGACAACAGGATGAATCGGGGGACACTGAATTGTCCATGATCCGACAGAAGTGGGCGGGGCCGCTGATCATGATTTTTGCTCTTTCGATGAGCTTCGCGGCATTCGATTGGTTGATGAGCATCGACGCGGATTGGTACAGCACGATTTTTGGGGTCTATTTATTTTCCGGTAGCATGATGGGTTTTTTCGCGATGATGATCGTAATCAGCATGCTGTTGCAGAATGCTGGCAAAGTACAAAAACTCATCACCGTTGAACATTTTCACGACATGGGAAAGTTCCTTTTTGGGTTCGTCATGTTTTGGTCTTACATAGCATTTTCGCAGTTAGTGTTGATTTGGTATGCGAATATTCCTGAGGAGACCAATTGGTACCGCGTCCGATTGGAAGGGAATTGGGGGCTGTTCTCCTACGGACTAATTCCTGTGCACTTCGTCATTCCGTTTTTGTTCCTGATGAGTCGCCACATTCGTAGAAGCCGTCCGCTATTGCTCGCAGGAGCCATTTGGGTCCTTTTTGCGCATTGGTACGACATGACGTTTTTGGTCATGCCAAATGCCGGTTCCGCAGAGTTTTTCCCGTTGTTCGGGCACTTCCTCGGGGGAATAGGCATGTTGTGTATTTTCGGAACCATGTTTATTCAGCGCGCATCGGGTGTTCCTTTGGTTGCGATGCGAGATCCAAGATTGCCCGAAGCGATGTCCTACGCCAACCCAATACTCTAATAACCGTCATTTTCCCAGCGTTTCGATACAAACTAAAAATCATGGCACGATACGACGATTTGAATACCAAAGGGATCGCTTACGCGGCAGTGCTAAGCATCGTGGTCCTAGTTGTGGTTTTGCAAGGCACACAGGCCCTCTGCTATTACATGGTTAATAGCGCAGACGCACAGAAGGAGATGAAAAAATCCGACTCTGCCCGGGATGCAAAGAGTGAACAGTTGGCATCACTTAACGGTTTCAAACGTGTGGATGTGTTGGACGAATCAGCCCCCGCTGCCAAGAAGGGTGAAGAACCCGCAATGCGGAAAGCGATCCGAATTCCGGTGGAAGAAGCTCAGAAAATCATTCTGAAGGAACTTTCGACCGCACCAGTACCCACACCAGGAACATAATTAGCACAGCGTAGACGCCGAATCGGCAGCGTTTTGATCACTATGAATATCACCCATTTACAAGTTTTTCAGCGGTTCTTAGCGGCGATGTTATGCGTCTCTGCGGCATCGTACGCCTTCGCGGCCGATGAAAAGCTCCCGGAGCGGCTGAATGGTGTTTCGATTGATGAAAAGCTCGCTACTGACATTCCGCTTGACATCGCGTTCATGGATGACCACGGGAACCAGACAGATTTTCGCGAATTGTTAAAAGATGGGATTCCGATAATCCTATCGCTAAATTATAGCGATTGTCCCGGCTTGTGTGTTGCTCAGTTAAATGGATTGTCGAAGGGAATCAACGAGCTTGGAGCATTGGGGCTTGGAAAGGATTTTAAGATGGTTTCGCTCAGTATCAATCCCCGCGAGAGCCGAGAGCGAGCAGCGGCCACCAAAAAGAAGTACACAGATGCCTTAGCCACTCATCACAAAGCAAATGGTTGGGTTTTTTTGGTGGGATCAGAAGCGAACATTCAAAAGATGACTCAAGCTGTTGGCTTTAATTATACCTACGATGCAAAAAACAACCGTTACAACCATGCAGCGGCGGCAATCCTGATTTCTCCCAAAGGCCGAGTTACTCGCTACCTGTACGAAGTCGGGTTTACTCCTGAAACCCTTAAAATGGCTTTGGTCGAAGCAGGCGAGGGTAAGATTGGTTCTTCATTGGATGCATTCGTCCTTTGGTGTTACCACTACGACGCAAACGAGAACCGATATTCCGCAAATGCACGCACGATTCTGTCGGTAACGGCAGGCCTATTCGTAGCAATCGGGATTGCAGCCTCCCTTCCATTTTGGATGTCTTGGAAACGCAAGGGTGAGACGAATCGCCGCGGCGCAGACAATCAGGCCAAGATTACAATCAACGAATCAATTTCACCGGTCAATTAATCCATGATACCAGCTCTTTTCGCAGACATTAATGACACGTTTTGGTTCCCAAAACAGGCGTCCACCTTTGCCAAGCAAATTGACTTCATGTATGACGCGATCCTTTGGATCAGCATCATCTTCTTCGTTCCTATTGTTGTCGCCATGATTTATTTCATGGTGAAATATCGCGAGCGCCCCGGATACCGTGGGTCGCCCGAAGCATTGCACAATACAACCTTGGAAATCACCTGGTCCGTTGTTCCGACTTTTATCGTCGTCTGGATTTTTTGGGAAGGTACCGTTGGGTACTTAAATATGCAGACTTTGCCGCCAGACACCGAGGATATCAAGGTTACGGCCAAGAAGTGGAACTGGAATTTCAAATACAAGAACGGGGCGGAGAACCCCGAGTTGCATTTGCCCGTTGGCCGCGACGTGAAGGTCATTATGCGTTCCGACGATGTTCTGCACAGTTTTTTCATTCCCGCGTTCCGAGTCAAACGGGACGTTGTGCCGGGCCGGTACACCTACATGTGGTTTCAACCAACAGTCGAAGGCACCTTTGACCTGTTTTGCAGCGAATACTGCGGAGACAACCATAGTCGTATGAACGCGAAGGTGTTTGTTCACGATGAAGAGGGCTATGCAAAATTCCTGGCAGAAGCCATCAAGGAGCCAGACGACATCGTCGAGCGTGGTAAGTGGTTGTACGAACGAAAAGCTTGCAAGGGCTGTCATTACGCGGGAACGGATGGTGCCCAGGGGCCGGGTCCATCGTACAATGGGTCATGGGGCAAACCCGTTCCACTTGCCGCAGGCGGGGAACGATTGTTCGACGAAAATTACGTGAGCGATTCGATTTTGAATCCAATCCTCCAAGCGAGAAAAGGTTACGAGACGGCAGCAGCCATGCCTTCCTACAAAGGGCAGTTGAAAGAAGAACAAATCGATGCAATTGCCGCCTACATAAAGTCATTACAAAGTGCGACACCTCCCAAGAAGTAGGGTGCAGGTCGAAGCAATTCAATACAATTTAATCGCATAGGACATTGATCATGAGTGTTGTTACCAAACCAGTAACGATGCCGTCCCCAAGTAAGGAGGTCGGCGTTGAAGACAATTACCTGACTCACTCGTCTGGTTTTTTGAGTTGGGCGTTGACGCTCGACCACAAGCGTATCGGTGTGATGTATCTGGCATGCATTATGTCTGCCTTTGCGCTCGGTGGTGCTCTGGCTTTGATGATTCGTTTGCACCTTTGGAATCCAAACCTTGATCCGTCCCAAGCTTGGCTATCGAACAAAGTCTATAACCAGGTTTTTACGCTTCATGGGGCGGTCATGGTTTTCTTGTTCATCATCCCGAGTATTCCGGCCGCACTTGGCAATTTCCTTTTGCCAATCATGTTGGGAAGTAAGGATGTGGCCTTTCCTCGTCTGAATTTGGGTAGCTTTTATCTTTGGGTCACTGGCGCCTGCTTCTTCCTTTTCTCGATCTTTGCGACAGGATTGGACACGGGTTGGACATTTTACACCCCGTACAGTATTGAATCCCAGGGTCCGATCGTTGCGGCGACGATGGGCGTGTTCGTTCTCGGATTCAGTTCCATCTTTACGGGTTTGAATTTTATTGTGACGATCAACACGATGCGTCCTCCCGGCATGACTTGGTTTCGTATGCCTCTGTTTTTATGGGCGGTTTACTCCACATCGATCATTCAGGTACTTGCGACGCCAGTTCTTGGAATCACCATGTTGCTTCTAGCTGCGGAGCGAATCCTGGGTATCGGAATTTTCGATGCCAAGCTCAATGGAGATCCCGTTGCGTTCCAACATTTCTTTTGGTTCTATTCGCACCCGGCCGTTTATATCATGATCTTGCCTGCGATGGGAATCATCAGCGAGCTGATGAGTGTGCATAGCCACAAAGGAATTTTCGGTTACCGAATGATTGCTTACAGCTCGGTTGCCATCGCTTTGTTCGGATTCCTTGTTTGGGGCCACCACATGTTCACCGCCGGAATGGCCGACGTTACCGCGATTGTGTTCAGTGCGTTGACTTTCACAGTTTCGATTCCGTCCGCCATCAAGGTTTTCAATTGGGTGGGCACGATGTACAAGGGGACCGTGTCGTTGAACACGCCTATGTTGTACGCGTTGGCGTTCATCTTTTTGTTCACTATTGGTGGTCTGACAGGTCTGTTTTTAGGTGCTCTGTCCATGGACATGCACTTGCACGATACCTACTTCGTAGTAGCTCACTTCCACTACGTGATGATGGGTGGGACGCTGGTTGCGTTCTTAGGTGGCCTGTTCCATTGGTGGCCGAAAATGACCGGTAAGATGTTCAACGACTTCTGGGGTATTGTTTCGGCGGCCATTGTGTTCGTCGGGTTCAATTTGACGTTCTTGCCTCAGTTCGTTCTTGGAACACGAGGAATGCCTCGCCGCTATGCTTCTTATCAACTCGAATTTCAAGATCTGCATCGCCTATCAACCATCGGTGCGTTGATGTTGGGGATGGGACTGCTGGTTGCTGGATTGACGCTTTTGCATTCGCTGTTTTACGGCAAAAAAGCACCTAGGAACCCCTGGGGTGGTGCAACCTTGGAGTGGGAATGCTCGTCTCCTCCCCCACATGATAATTTCAGCTCAGCTCCAGCCGTAGGCGACCCATACGAGTTTAGCAATATCGAGTACGATTCAAAAACCGGTGGCTACATCAAAAAGAAGTAGCAACCATCATTCCTGAAACGGTTTGGGCCATTCTAAATTTGGAATGGTCTATTTCCGTTTACTAACCCCATCAACTCCATGACTAAACTATGGCGACTGCGGTAGCAACACCCCCAGCGGATCATCACGAAGAGGAACACCATGAGCACCCATCATGGTTGGCTCACCATTTCGACGACGCTGAGCAGCAATTTGATGCTGGTAAGTTGGGGATGTGGCTGTTTCTGGTAACAGAGGTTCTGTTTTTTAGCGGCATGTTTTGTGCATATGCGCTTTACCGAAATCGCAACCCGGAAGTCTTCGAGTTCTGCTCAACTTTTTTGAACGAAAAGCTTGGAGCCATCAATACCGGGGTTTTGCTTTTTAGTTCGTTGACCATGGCATGGGCGGTTCGAGCTTCACAGCTCAGGGAAACAAAGACGCTCATTGGAATGCTGGCTGCGACCTTAGGGTGCGCCGCCATCTTCTTGGGTGTCAAGGCGGTGGAATACAGTCACAAATGGGGACTGGGATTGTTTCCTGGCAAGTTCTACGTCTCGCAGATCGAAGGAGCCCATCATTCCGAGGTTCCGTACCTATGGTATTTATGTATTCCGTCTTTGGTTTTGCTGGTTTGCTTTGTGCTTTATTATGTATATGGAGTTGTTTCGGCTAGCAAGTTTCACCTGCGAGTGGCCGGCCCCTTGGTCGTTGCCGCTGGTTGTTATTTTGCTGGCGTCGGCCTTGGCGTCTATCTCGAAGCGGAAGCTGAGGTATCGCACTCGATTGCACACGCGCCAGCCAGTCACACAGACCATGCAACGGCGGATCATAGCCACGAAGCAACAGTGCCAGATGCAACAGTGCCAGATGCAGCAGTGCCAGGAGTGAACCTTCTCGGCATTGAAGCATCCACCACTCACGATGTGGCCATCACCCCAGCGGAAAGCAGCACCCCAGATTCAAGCGTCAATCAAAAAGGCATGGCTGGCCTGTTCTTCAGTATTTACTATTGCATGACAGGTGTGCATGCATTTCACATTTTGGGTGGAATGGCAGTGATTACATGGCTAATCGTCAAGTCTGCAAATTTGGAGTTCCATTCAAAGTACTATGGCCCGGTCGATAACGTCGGTCTTTACTGGCACTTGGTCGATTTTATTTGGATTTACCTGTTCCCATTGCTTTACTTGATCACTTGATTCACGAGTAGCACTCTGAGTTCCGGTGCCTATTGAAGGCATCGGCGTTCAATCTGACGAATACCTTTCATCACTCAATCCATAATCAATCATGTCAGCTCCAACTGCCGAACACACTCACGACGCGCACGGCCATGGCCACGACGGCGAATTCTCGCACCCGATGCCAATTTGGATGTTGCTAAGCGTGTTCGTGGCATTGCTTGCCCTTACTGTTTTGACGGTCTACCAGTCCACTTTCAATCTGGGGAACATCGAAGTCTGGTTGTCTTTGTCCATTGCAACGATCAAGGCGGGGTTAGTGATCGCGTTTTTCATGCACTTGCTTTGGGATAAACCCTTGAATGCCATCATCATCCTAAGCAGCCTTGTGTTCGTCGCATTGTTTCTTGGGTTCACCATGATGGATGCGCAGGGTTATCGAGAAAGACTGATCATGAATCCGACTCTCGAAGAGTCACAGCCTGCCGCTACGGAAGTGCCGACCAGCAAGTAGTTCCCAATGATTACCATAGAGTTCAACGGACAAGCAAGCCAAGTTGACGAAAAGTCGACAGTTGCTGACCTGCTCCGATTGGCAAAAGTCGAAAGCAGATTCTGTGCGGTCGAACTGAATCTTGAAATTGTCCCTAAGGATCTGTACGATTCGAAGTCTTTGAACGACGGCGACAAAATCGAAGTGGTCACGCTGGTAGGTGGCGGCTGACATGCCCTCCGACTCACCTATTGCTGCAACCGTCAACCCTCCAGACGAGACGCTGAAGGTAGGTACGCACGTACTTAAGAGCAGATTGATCGTCGGAACGGGCAAGTACGATACGCTTCAGCTCATGAAGGATTCCCTGGATGCGAGTGGGACGGACTGCGTCACGGTCGCAGTCCGTCGAGAAAAGCTCTACGATCGCGAAGGCAAAAACTTACTCGACTACATCGACTTGTCACGCTTTACGTTGCTTCCCAATACGGCTGGCTGTTACAACGCGACCGATGCCGTTCGCATCGCACGCTTGGGGCGCGAGATCCTGAAGTCGTTAGAGAACCCTGGGGCGGATTGGGTCAAACTGGAAGTCCTCGGAGATTCGAAGACGTTATTGCCCGACCCGATTGCGACTTTGGAAGCCTGCAAAAGGTTGGTGGACGATGGGTTTCAGGTTTTGTGCTACACGAGCGATGATCCTATCATGGCCGTTCGACTCAAAGCGGCTGGGGCGGCCAGCGTCATGCCGGCTGGTTCGCCCATAGGTAGCGGACAGGGGATTTTGAATCCCAACAATCTTCGCATCATCCTTGAGTACCTAAAAAGCGATGACCCGACTTATCCGGTGATCGTCGATGCTGGGGTCGGGACGGCTAGTGATGTGTCCATGGCATTTGAATTGGGGGCGGACGGTGTATTGCTGAATACGGCGATCGCACATGCACGTTTCCCAGTATCGATGGCTTCGGCCATGAAACATGCGACCCTAGCTGGCCGGTTGGCTTATCAAGCCGGGCGAATTCCGCGTAGACTATACGCAACAGCCAGCAGCCCCGAGGAAGGACTTATTACCTCTCGCCCATGGTAAAGCGAGCGGCAAACGTAGGTACGCATCTCCGAGGCGGACATCCCACTACTGAAACAATCCTCCAATGAGCGTGATTGCAACGCGATGACTGAACAAAGATACGATGTCGTAGTGATAGGAACCGGTCCAGGTGGCGAGGGAGCTGCGATGCAGTCGGCCAAGGGCGGCAAGCGAGTTGCCGTCATTGAGGCTTATCACAAGATCGGTGGTGGCTGCACGCATTGGGGGACGATTCCCAGCAAAGCCCTTCGGTTCTCGATCTACAGCGTCATGGAGGCGATGAACAACCCAATCGCACGCGAACTCGGTATCCATTTCAATCCGACCTTTGCTCAGTTGCGTTCCAGCAGCAAAGCAATCATCGCGAAACAGGTGTCGATGCGGCAGACGTTTTACGAACGCAACAACGTGCCGGTGACCCACGGCAAAGCTCGCTTGCTAGATGACCACACCGTAGAAATCGATGAGGAAACACGCATTCACGGGGATCACATTGTTTTGGCGACTGGCTCTCGCCCCTTTCGTCCCGAGGGAGTTGATTTCTCGCACCCACGCATTTTCGATAGCGACACGATTCTGGAGCTTTCCTTCAAACCGCAATCGATCGCGATCTACGGAGCGGGGGTGATTGGTTGCGAATACGCGTCGATGTTTCGCAACCTTGGAATTAAGGTGAATCTCGTCAACACTCGTTCGAAGTTATTAGAATTTCTAGACGATGAAATTATCGATGCGTTGAGTTATCACATGCGAGACTCGGGGGTGGTGCTTCGGCACAATGAGACCTTTGAAAAGATTGAGCCACATGATGATGGTGTGGTACTCTTTTTGAAAAGTGGCAAACAGGTGAAGACGGACATTTTGCTTTGGGCGAACGGTCGTTCGGGAAACACGGAAGACTTGAATTTGGGCAGTGTCGGCGTCCAAGCAGACGCGAGAGGGTTACTGAAGGTCAATGATCGTTTTCAGACGTCGTGTCCGAACGTGTACGCGGTGGGGGATGTGATTGGTTTTCCGTCCTTAGCGAGTGCGGCCTACATGCAAGGCCGGGCAGCAGCCCAACACATCGTAGGAGTGAACGAAGGAGCCATGAAACTGCTGGATGTTCCCGCTGGCATTTACACGAGTCCCGAAATCAGCTCGATTGGAAAGACGGAACGTGAGTTGACCGAAGCGAAGATCCCTTATGAAGTGGGTAACTCGCAGTTCAAGAGTCTAGCTCGAGCGCAAATAACCGGTCGGGCCATTGGGATGCTGAAGCTGCTCTTCCACCGCGAGACGTTAGAGATCTTGGGCGTCCATTGTTTCGGACCCAACGCCTCGGAGATTGTGCATATTGGCCAAGCCATCATGAAGCAACCACCGCCATTGAATACACTGGAGTACTTCATCAACACCACGTTCAATTACCCTACGATGGCCGAAGCCTATCGAGTGGCGGCCTTGAACGGATACAACCGATTGTTCTAGCATCCCTCTCATCAGCCGCACGGTCGTTTACTTTAGTAGGGTGCAAGTAGATTTTTCGAACGCCTGCATTGCGTTGATAGACTCGTGAGTTCCTGCTTCCATCGAATTACGCGCTCCGCTTGGTCCGTGCGACTGAAGTGCGCGATGAGTCGGGTCAAGGCGTCCGTGATCCGTTGTTCCAACGCGGCATACCAGCTCATAGACCTCACTGCACCAGCGGACAATGGCAAGTCTGGCGGAAAAAGTTACACTTAACCTAACTAATGCAGTTAAGCAGGGTTCCGCTGGAATGGCTGCCAATAGCTTCTAGCATGTCACCACTCAGTCACCGACTTCGACCAAATGACCATTAAGTCAGCCGCACTAGTTTATCCGCACCAACTCTGGGCAACAAACCCCGCCGTCGAGGCTGCGCAATTGGTCGTCCTGGTCGAAGACCCTTTGTTCTTTAGACAGTATCAATTCCATGTCCAAAAGCTTGTGCTGCATCGCGCGTCGATGACTGAGTTTATGCAGCGGTGCGAACGATCCGGAAAGCAAGTTTGTCGAATGGATTCGAAATCGATTTCGTGCTCCAGTGAAATAGCGGCTTTCCTGAAGTCCAAGAAAATCTCGAAAGCCTTCGTTGTTGAGCCCACCGATGACTGGCTGAAGCGACGTGTGTCAGAAGGTTGTCTCGCTGCGAAAATCGATATCGAATGGATGGCGGACCCCTCTTTTCTGACTCCCGCCGGGGTGATGCAGCAATGGGCGGAGAACCGAAAACACTATCACTTTACCGATTTTTATATGCAGCAGCGAAAACGATTGGGACTCCTGCTAGACGAGAAAGGCAAGCCGATCGGAGGCAAGTGGACGTTTGACACCGAAAATCGAAAACGATTGCCGAAAGGACATGCTGTTCCCCCCTTGAAGACGCCAAACGCGCGTCCGAGCGTTACGGAAGCCAAACGCTACGTTGCCAAAGAATTTCCGAATGCACTAGGCCAAATCGATGCCTTTTGTTACCCCGTCACGCACGATCAGGCTGCGGCATGGCTCGAAGCATTTATTGACGATCGTCTCGCTTTGTTTGGTGACTACGAAGACGCGATTTCCAAGGAGGAGACGTTTCTTTTTCACAGTGTGCTTACACCCATGCTGAACATTGGCTTGGTAACACCCGAGCAGATCATCAAGCAGGTTATCGCAATGAGCGATGAGGTCTCACTCAACTCATTAGAGGGATTCGTACGACAAGTCATCGGCTGGCGGGAGTTTATTCGTCTCGTTTATGTTCACGCGGGATCCAGACAACGTACCACCAATGCATGGAATCTGTCGAGATCGCTTCCAGCCTCTTTTTACACCGGAACAACCGGCATTGATCCGTTTGATCAAAGCGTCAAACGCACTTTAGAGTACGCTTATTGCCACCACATCGAACGACTCATGGTGCTTGGCAATTTCATGTTGTTGTGCGACATCGAACCCGATGCGGTCTATCGCTGGTTCATGGAATTGTTTATCGATGCCTACGACTGGGTAATGGTTCCTAACGTTTATGGCATGAGCCAACATGCCGATGGCGGACTCATGACTACCAAACCGTACATCAGCGGTTCAAGCTATATCCTCAAGATGAGCGACTACGCCAAAGGAGATTGGTGCGAAGTTTGGGATGCACTTTACTGGCGTTTCATTGATCAACAGCGTGATTTCTTCAGTGCCAATCCACGCATGCGAGTCATGGTCGGGCAACTTGACCGGATGGGTGCAAAACTCGATCATCACCGAAGTACAGCACAACGCTTTCTTGAGAAACTTCATGGCTAAAATAAAAGCAATTCTCACGCTCACGCCATGACGCCTGCAATTCGCTAGCCGACGTGGCCGAACAAGTTGCGTCCGGAGCTTTCTTGTTTCAGTCATTGGCATTGATGCCAAATCATCGCGTTCGCTTCGCGGTGACGAAGCCTAAAGGGATTGGATCTGGACGTCCGACATCTATCTTTCGGAATGTCTGTTACGATGTGAAGCTCCTGCCGAGCCTAGATGCATTTGGCTCCGCAGGAGCGTCGCCCTCCAGATCAACGAATCGCAAGCCAATTATGAAGTCAGCCGCAATCAAAGTTGAAACAACAGCAAACTCCTCCCAGACCTTGACCGCCCCCTCGTCGAGGCTCGCATTATCCGTAACCGCATTGCTACTTATAAGCGGTTGTGTTCATTTAGGAATACTGGCGATCCTTGGAACAACATGGCACGGTCCGCTCTCATTTCGCAAACCCGCACTCTTTGGCATTTCAGGCGGCATGACGATGTGGTCGCTCGCTTGGCTAATGACTCAACTGAGCCCAAAGAGATTCGATCGGTTGTTTATCAATGCGATTGCGATTTCTCTTTTCATTGAAGTGTCGCTCATCACATTGCAAACTTGGCGCGGCGTAGCATCGCACTTCAACCACTCGACCAGCGTTGATGCGGCGATTGAATCTACGATGCTTGGTTTGATCCTGTTCGTGACCGGCGGAATTTTCTATTTGACATGGCGAACTCGTTGGCTTCGGTCAATCGATCCTGCAATGGCCTTCGCGATCCACGGCGGGATGGTTTTGCTCGCGCTGTCGTGCCTACTAGGCATCGCTACCTCGGTCCTAGGTGAGGTCAGTATTTCTGCGGGACGCTCCTACGAACTTTGGGGAAGAGCAGGTTTTTTGAAATTCCCGCACGGAGTTGCGCTGCACGCAATTCAGATGTTGCCTATTGTCGCATGGCTGGCTCGAACATTAGGACTGAACCATTCTTCCGTTCGCGTCGTGCAATCAGCTCTTGCAGCTCAAGTGTTGTTTATGTTTTACGCCGTTTGGCAAACAAGCCAGGGTAGAGACCGTTTCGATTGGGATTGGATAGGCGGTATCCTTTTGGCGATGGTTGTTTTGATCGGTGTGTATCCTGCCTTAGCATTAGCCCGTGGATTCTTGGCTTGGTCTTCACGAACCAACAACAGCAAATGGCGATCCCCAGGCTGAACAGTAGAGACCGTTTCGATTGCGATTGGATAGGCGGTATCCTTTTGGCGATGGTTGTCCTACTTAATTTATGTCCCGCCCTTGGCAGAAGCAAAGAGTCATCAGGGAATCGCCAGCACGCTTCTTACTTCCGATTCTTCTTGGCGGATTGCTTTGAGTAATCGTCCTTCGAAAGTAATCCAAACTTTGTGCGCGATGCGATCGGCAGGTGGTTCGGTTATCCAGACATAAACCTTGCAATTCTCTTTAATTGAATTCCATTCAAGCTCCTCATCTTTGCGACGAGTCAATTTGCAATCCACCCGATCTAGTCTTTGGTCTGCTGCATTCCATGTTTGCATCGAAATGGTCGTCGATTCATCCTCTTTCAGTTGTAGCTGGTCGAGTTGGTAATCAATCAATGCCCATGACAACAAAAAGAACTCCTTTCCTTTTGGACTGACTTGCTCCGACACGATGGAATCGCCCAAGGAGATTTGGGTCTTGATGCTCTCACCGTCCAGCGTCAGTTCAATCACGCTTGGTATCTTGGTGATAGATTCCAGTTTGACTTGCTGCAACTGTCCCGAAGGACTCCCACGCGCGGAAACCAAAAGCGGTACGCCCCACCCACCGAAATCAATCAAGGATTCAAACTGCAGGCCATCGCTGGAGAGACTGTTTCGAAATCGTTCGCCACCGCTTGGCCATTGTTGGTAGCTGTAACTGAGCTTCTTCTCCAATGTGTTGCTGAGTCGCAGCTCAATTTTCGAGGTGTCCAACGACTGCTTTGACTGTCCAATCCGTTTTACGTTTGCGAGCATAGCATTTAGGGCCTTGCGATCAAGGTACTTGCCACCGACAACCACCGACTCTATCTCGGATGCATGTTCAATGTTTTCGATCGGATTAAGGCGAGTTAACACGAAATTTGCTCCTTTGCCGGATTCAATCGATCCGTAGTCCTGCTCGCATTTCAAAAATTGAGCGGGCGCAATCGTTGCATATCGAAGAACATCCACTGCCGGTATGCCAGCCGATTGCCAAAGGAGCATTTCTTGGTGAACGGAAAAACCTGGAAGAGTACCCAAATTGGAGAGATCTGTACCAATCAGCAGCGGTACGCCAGCCTCGTGCATTTCACGAATCGCAAGAGAGATTGCCGGCAAACTGCTGCGAAGTGAGTCGCCATAGCCAAGCCACTGTGAGGGAATCTCGCTTTCCCACCATGGCTTCTGTGAAGGATCCGAATATTCAAGCCAGGCAGCTTTCGTTCGCTCATCTGGGGTCGTTCTTGTTTGTCCCAAGTATAAAACGAGTGTCGGGCACTGACTCAACCCCGAACTTTTGAGGTCGGCAAACAGCCTCTTCTTGTTGTCATCGGAAACGCGCTCGTAGTTGGCCCAGAAACCGCCAGCGAAAGCTTCGTTCGTAGTTGGCCTCGCACCTAGCGGAACGACGCCGTCGAACAAGGTTTCCATACGCGTTAGATGTTCAACGCTTTGCTGCCCCGCTTGCATTGCCTCTTTGACCGTGATCGAATCAGGGATATGTCCAACAACGGGTAATCCTACAGACTTCGCTTCATTCGCGATTGCACGATAGACATCGGGTTTTAGGAGTGCATAAACCTTGATTTGATCGACACCAGCTTTCTTTAATGCGCGAACTGCTTGCCGGCCTTCGTCGGGTGTATCGCAACCCGTTGCCCAAGGATGGATGGGGGGCTTTCCATCGAGGACCGTGCCGGTAACGGCCAGCTGTAAACCGTTTAGCTCTCCCCTTGTCGCTCTTTGCTTCAACATTACTCGCTTGGTAGTTTGTCCACCCATATCGCGAGCATACAAAACACCATTCGCTATCATCGCTAAGGAATCCCGCTCCGGTTCGTTGAGATGAACGTGGGAGTCGAATAACGAGGGATAGGCAAACAGTCCCGTGGCGTCAATGATCTGACTTTGGGTAGATCGCTTTTTCTCAGACGAGGACTCAAGCGACAGAATTCGCCCATCAACGACTTGAATGGTTTGGTCGGATAGAATTCGTTTCCCTACAATATCTACGACCGAAACATGTTCAATAGTGACGGATTGGCCGGAACAAATTTGGCCAACGAAGAAAACGGAACACGGCACTAGGATTAAGGCCACCACTGCCATGACACCGCGCCAAAAGCAAACCAAAACAGGTGCCAAGTTTCTAAACACAGTCATTGAAGTAATCCTCGTACTTTGGGCAGCAATATTCCAACCATACTGGCAACTCTACGCTAGAAGTTCTATAGTCGATTCAATGGTCGCTGTGGATTTTGGGAATAATCGGACTAATGAAGCCGAAAGTAGGTTGATTTGGATTCTACTTTAACACACACCTCGAAGGGATTGTACTGCGCCCAAGGAGACTTCTACATTGATCCCCCATTTGCCCGTTGCTCGCGCTGTAGTCACACATGCACACTCGGACCATGCTCGCTGGGGCTGCCAAAGGTATCTGGCCGCAAAACCTTGCGAACAGTTGCTGCGACTGAGAATGAGCCCCGATGCAGAATTCCGATTTCTCTCCTATGGCGAAACGCTGACTAAGGTTCACTTAGGGACACCACTTCTTTTGAGGGTGTGTGGGTGCGAACAGGATTTGGAATTTTTATGCTGGAACGATTCGGTTTTTCTTGTATCGGTCATGCCAAGGAGTGAAATCATGGCGAGATTGGCTCGTGCTGAGATTTTTGACCCGTCTGAGTTTGTTGCCGTTCATCGGATCGGAAAAACGGTCCGCTCTTGCTCCCTGATGGGATTCGACGAACGATCCGGCAAAAATTTCGATCACCGAAAACGCTGGATCGAAGAAGAGCTTAAGCTACTCGCAGCCAATTTCGAAATCGACCTTCTGGCCTTTGCGTGCCTCGCAAATCACTTCCACCTGCTGCTCAGGTCACGACCGGACGTCGTTGAGACCTGGGACGATACGCAAGTTGCGCTCCGTTGGTGGCAGTTGTGCCCGACTAGAAAAGTGAAACGAGCAGTCGATGCCGACATTGTCTCAAAGAGGTACAGAAAATCGAGCCTGCGCACAAAGTGTGGTGTCCCCTTGTTTCCTCCACTGTTGCATCGGATAGACTGAAGCTGTTAGCGGCGGGGGAACCCTACCGCAGAACTGGATATGGGTCTGAGTCGCCAGATTTTATACGAATGACTCCCACCCAAAACCCAAGACTTACATGGATTCTTTCGTTGCAATGGAACGAAGACTTATGATACCGCGTCTAACGACATCGCTGATTTTCTTTGTGGCTATCCCGATTTGTTCTGGAATGTCTTTCGCACAGGATCGGGGGGACGACCATCTAACGCGGCAACTGTTCGAACAGTATGTTGCTAACCGGGGCAAGATCAACGGCGAGTCAGTTCTCGCGGCCACGCACCTTGTTGCCGAACGTGGACGCGAGAATGGATTTTGGAAGAGTGTCCTTGCAGAGCTGAAGCGTAACGATGAGCAAAGCGAGATCGGATGCGTTCGAGTACTGGGGAAAATGCTGGCGACCGACGCCGCTGCTCGCGTTGCCATCGGGCGACGCAATGAAACTGGCGAGATCACAGCCTGGGTTCCAACGGTTTGCCTTGGCCGTGAGGTAGTCACGGAGTTACTCAATCGTGCCTACCGAGCAGATCGTTTTCGGATCGACCATTACACCATCGCGCTGGCCCGCTCACGGGTTCCGGAAGCAAAAGAATTCTTCCAGTCAATCCTTCGTATTCCCGTTCCAAACAACCCATTCACCGCGATACCGGCCAGTCAGGGTCACTTGGAGAGCACGCGATTTCACGCGGCGGTTGGACTTTCTCAATTGGGCGAGTTCGAAGGTGTCGACTGGATGATTGCGAACTGCGAAGACACGACGGGACACGTCATGAATGCCTGGCCGAAAGGTGCTACACGCGGCGGTGGACTTGACGCATGTTGCGTGGACGTCTTACGCCAGATGTCGGACGAACAGGCGCGGAAAAGTAAAGCCGACTGGGCGGCATGGCGTATGACCGCCGACATGAAATCGTTGCTCAAGCATGTTGTCGTCTTTGGAGACCCTTAGCACCAAGCACCGAAATCGGGTAAGGATGCCCGTTGCCGGGAACTATGGCCGAGCGACTTCCACAAGTTGCTCCATGCCCGATGTGGACGCAGGACTCGCCGATTCGACTACGCCTGGGGGATCAGTTAGACTTAAGCGGCTGGCGGAAGGGAAGCGTAACTCCCCAAGCTTCAGGGATAACCTTCCCATACCGGGATAAAAACAAGTTCGTCGCATCAGTTGGGGTTAGATGTACCATCTTCCGATCGGGAACCATTGGAATCCAAAAGCAATTTGCGAAATGCTTCGTTCGTGCGGCTAGCGACGAGGGAGCGTGTCAGAAGTTGAGTAAGCTTCCAGCATCCGCTTGGATGCTGTTTGGATGGGATGTCGCTCGTTTTTGAATGCAACAAAGTTGAGGGGATGCATAATCAACGACGTCAATCCATACGAACCATCCAAGGAGCAGTCTGCAGTTTGCGATCATCAAAGGATTGATACGCCGCGCGAAGTTCGACGGTGGCTCAGAGCAGCAGGGTCAATCTCGCGGACTCGTGTCGTGAACTCGCTCGCATCCTTGGTTTGCATAAATCGCGCAAAAAGGCAAACGCATTCAGCGAACTGCATCAGTGAGGAATTCATGAAGACCCGTTGCATATGGCTATCGTGATTATAGTACACAACAGCTCCAGCTTCGAGCTGATCCAGGCATATCAGGTCGCCAGAACCGTTATGCCCAATCGGAACGGAATCTGGAAACTCTGCTAGTGGCTGTAAGACGCGGCCTGCAGAAAGACCAAACGAAAGAAACGGGGCGGCGTCGGCTGGCAAGCCCGATTCGATAAGTAACTGTCGGTCCGTTTCAGAGATTGTGAGTCTTGCGGCAAGTTCAGGGGGGAAGGAAACGAATTCGTCGAGCGACAAGTCAATGTCTTCCGGTATAGGCGGAAGCGATTCCAGGAATCGCGATTTGAATTCACGCGGCGTCAAGTCGGTACTCCGTTTTCTTTGCTGTCAAACGGTTCCGATCACCCAGTTCGCGGAGTGATCTATCTATTAAAAAACACCCGTTCGCAAACTTCGGTGCATCCATTGGTTTGTCCGCCTTTTCCAGTCAAAGGGAAAGTGTAGGGTTTCGCCCAAGCAAATTATCAATGACAGAGTTCTTGATCGCTTGCAATTGGCCACTGCGAATCCAAAGCTCGATCACCGCATCGTGATTGACGTCAATTGTCGGGTCTATTCTCGATATCCAGTATGGAAGGAAAGACGCATCATTCCATCGCGATCTTTGCCCATCCCAATCGAAGCTCGAGCAATATTTCCAAACCGTGTAACCGTCCACCATCTCGCCCGTCAACGGATCCGGGCGAGAACCCGTCCAAACGGAATCTGGCGAGCCGATTAAATTCAAGATTTCGCTCTCGGATGTTCCGACCGATATTTTTCCGATTTGGTCTCTCAAGATTATTGTCTTTCGGTAGTCAGAAACCAGAACCACTGTGGTTAAGCAGCCAAGAATCAAAGTGAGTCCGCTAAGGACGCGCCATACCCACTTCTGTTTGCGCATTGCTTGATCTCGAAAGGACGAACGAGTAATTCTCCGGCGCGGCGCCGGTAATCTCATTCCTAATGTAACCCAACTGCCTGGTTGAATGGGCCGGCGAGCCGCTTGGAAGTGAACGTTTGGCTGGAAACCAAGTAAACATTGATGCTCCGGCGTGTCAAACCGGTGCGAGTTAGCTATCGGGCAGAAATTTCCTCGGCTTGTCCAACTTCGTTGAGTTGAGAAACGGCCCCAAATCCCTGAGCTTTCACGGCGTTGTCGACGCTCTCCGAACGCCCGAACTCAGACTATGAGCTCGTTTGGAGTTTTATTGCTAGTTTTGGCTTCGAATTTGATTGACGGAATGGAGATGGTACAATCGAGTGATTGGAGAAAAGCTATGAGCAAAGAGTCGGAACTACTGGTCGGCCTTACGGACGACGAATTGGAAGCATTAGCCGATAGTCTATTGGCACCGTCGGCACAGGCTCGCCTTGATGAGTTATTGGCAAGAAACGCTGTCAATGAACTCTCGGAAAAAGATCAAGTCGAACTTGATCGCCTGTTAGCTAGGGTCGATCAGCTCACAATTCTGAAGACTCGAGCCACATACACATTACGGCAACAGGCAGGGGCAACGGGGGTGTGAGCGCATATGTTTCTGTTGAACTCAAAAGTCAGATTCGGGACCACTTTGTAAACTGCTGTGCATATTGTCACACGGCAGAAAATTTGACCGTCGCCATCTTTGAGGTCGAGCACATCGTGCCGCGATCGAAGGGTGGTGATACGATTTTCGAGAATATTTGTTTGGCCTGTCCAACGTGCAATCGTTACAAGTCGGTTCGAACCACCGCTATTGATCCACTCACCCTCAAAGAGGTGGCCCTATTTCATCCACATCTCGACACGTGGTCAAAGCACTTCGCTTGGAATGACGCAGCCACCGAGCTTGTCGCTCGAACACCAATTGGACGAGCGACGATCGCAGCCTTGAGAATGAACCGGGAGCAGTTGATCCGGGTACGCCTCATGTGGGTTGCGATGGACGAGCATCCCCCCAATTTAGATTAGCCGACTGCAAATTCGTAACGCCGCCTTCTCATCGCGGAGGTCGAGCGTAACTTCTGCACATTAGCGATAGCTCGCTCATCCCAACAGTGGCGGCGACCGAACGTGGGTTTGAACGCTGCCCGGTTGACAGCGGTTGCATCGACCTAGGCGTCGAGTTCTCGGAATTTTCATTGTCACTTACGAACCCAACATGTCTGTTCGTGACTTATTTCGGCGTCGATCATAAGTCGGGCAGGCGGTTGAATGGCAGCATTCTATTCGAAAGGCTCGAGAATTGCTTGAGTCATTGCGCACCGGTAGCCACTCATCGAGCGACTTCTCGAATTTGAGTCCAAGATTTCTAGCGTTGGACTTTGCGACGCGGACG
This sequence comes from Pirellula sp., assembly GCA_031372345.1. Lineage (GTDB taxonomy): Bacteria > Planctomycetota > Planctomycetia > Pirellulales > Pirellulaceae > JBKCUI01. The sequence continues at coordinate 66 of JANMLD010000472.1, read as the reverse complement.
CGATGGAAGTGGCATGTTTTTAATCAGCCATCCGAATAAGTCTCGGTGCGGTTGGCCAAAGAATCG
>JANMLD010000451.1:0-4821 GCA_031372345.1 Pirellula sp. | reverse complement strand
TTACTTTTCTTTATCGCGTCAGGGAATCATCCTCGCGATTTGCTTTTATGGATTTATTGCATCGGTCTTGCCGGTCTGGCTGTTGTTGTGCCCGCGAGACTATTTGTCGAGCATCCTCAAGATTGGAACGATACTGCTGTTATTGCTCGGATTGATCATCGCCAATCCTGTCATGCAAGCCCCGGCTATCAATGTCTATTATGCAAACGGGGGCGGTCCGTATCTTGGTGGTGGCGCCATTTTTCCATTCGTATTCATTTGCATCATGTGCGGTGCGATCTCTGGATTTCACTCCTTAGTATCTTCTGGAACTACTCCCAAAATGATTCAATCCGAAAGTGACTTGCGGATGATCGGATATGGGGCCATGTTGATGGAAGGGCTCGTTGCGATATGCGCCCTGTTTGTGGCAGCAGCCATGCCTGCGGGCGACTACTGGGCGATCAACATCGACTTGAGCAAGATCCATTTGCACGCGGAGACCTTGACCAAGATGCATGCCGACGTGGATCACCTGCAAGAATTGGAGCGTCAGGTAGGAGGCGAAACGCTGCGAGGCAGAACCGGTGGGGCCGTCACTCTCGCAGTCGGAATGGCTAAAATCATGACCGACGCCATGCAGAAATTTTCCAGTACGATCGCCATCGACAGCCTTATCAAATACTGGTTTCACTTTGCGATTATGTTTGAAGCTCTATTCATTTTGACCACTATCGACACCGGGACGCGCATTGCAAGATTCCTCTTGCAAGAAGTTCTCGGAACCGTTTTCCCCAAGTTTGCGAAAATGGATTGGTGGCCCGGTGTGATCATCAGTACCGGCATCGTCACATTCGCCTGGGGTTCGCTTATTTGGAGCAGCTCGATCGAAACCATCTGGCCAATGTTTGGAATCGCCAATCAATTGTTGGCGGGCATTGCACTGAGCGTCGTTACGACATGGCTATTCCAATGCGGTCGCGGTCGTTACGTGTTTGTAACGGCAATCCCTCTTGCCTTCATCGTGTCAACCACATTCACGGCGGCAGCTCAGATGGTGTCTGGTAGATTTTGGCCTGCATTCTTGGACGGGCTAAAGAAGAACAATTGGCAGCAAGCGTTCCAAGGTGGACTTTGCAGTTTCGCAATCGTCTTCTTGATTTTTTGTTTCGTTGTCATTCTGGCAAGTTCGATCGCGAAATGCGCGAGTTTCGTGAAAATTTCACGTGGCTGACGCTGCTAGGCGAGCGCGTTGAGTTCCAGCCTGCGATTTAGTTCTAGCCAGATTGGTAAAGTAGTCGTCAATGAATTCAATCGGTACCGCACCATTCACGCTTTCCCCTTCCCCTTCCCCTTGACCTTCCCCGCTCCCATGAGCGTTCAGGAAATTGATAACGACTAACGCATCCAGGGGAGAAACAAAGTTATCGCTATCAACGTCTAGGAAAGGAGGCGGGTTGCTAGCAGTTACCGGACCTGACCCAAATTGATTCAGGTAATTGATGATCGAAAGAACGTCGAGCGGGGATATCGAGCTATCCGCGTCAACGTCGAGAGGGTTAGCGGAATTGTGCCAAAAGCCGTTGCTGTCCGTGACCTTCAGCGTACTGGAACCCTGTGTAAAGCCTGCTGCCGTGGCAGCAATGGTGACCGTTGATGTCCCATCCACAACGTGATCGTCTACGGCTGCAATCACAAAACTGACCGAGGACTGGTTGATTGGAATAACTACGGAAACAGGCACAGTCGCGGCCGTGACATCACTGCTGGTGAGACTCACCGTCAACGCTTTGCTAAGATCCGCATCCGTGCGCGAAACGGTGCCCACGGCTTGTCCGTTCTTCTCCGGTATGCTGGCAACATTTATGCTCATGGTCAGCGTAGTTGATAAGCCTCGCAGAATCAAACGGTAGCTGCCAGTAGCGTTCTGACCACCACCTACGTCGCCATTGCCTGTGATGGGACTGTATTGAATATTGCTGTCGTTGGATACTCCAATGTAAAAAGTACCTGCTTGCGTAAATTCATACCGCAAGTAAGCGTCAAAGCCATCGACGCTCTCGCCCGGTGCCTTGGCGTTGTTATTGATGGCCAAGGGTTGCCCCTGTCCGTCAAACAGCCTGAGAAACGAATTTAGTCCCCCGGCACCGTTGGCCACCGTATCGATATCGAAATCAACAACTTGACCGGCAATCACGGAAAAGCTGTACATGTCGACGTCGGTGTCAGGAGATATAACGAAATCAACACTGACTTGAGTCGTCGAAATGGCTCCTAATGGAATAGCCTTTGAAATCGAATCATCTTGATCGGTCGACGCAATCGTCGCCGTTTGGATGTTCAATTGGTAACTGCCTGTCGCGTTCAATCCCGCAGCGGAGTCGCCGTTACCAGTAATTGGGTCGTATTGGATGTTGTTGTAATTAGAAACGCCAAGGAAATAGCTTCCACCCACCGCGAACGTGTAACGCAAGTAAGCGTCGTAACCTATCACATTCTCGTCGGGCGCCGCTGCCGCACCATTGGCCGCCAACGGATTCCCCAGCCCATCGAACAGTCTTAGGTAGGACCCAAGTCCTCCAGGACCATTCAAAGGGGTGTCAATATCAAAATCAACGACTTGCCCCGCGGCCACAGTAAAGCCAACCATGTTTACATCGGAGGCTGGCGAAATGGCCGCGTTCACGGTCGACGGAACCGAGGTGATGCTGCCCAACAACAGTGCTTCAGAAATCGCGTCATTCGGATCTGCTATTACATTGGATGCGGATTGAATGATCAATTGATAATTGCCGGTTGCATTTGCACCACCTACCGCGTCACCATTACCCGTTACCGGATCGTACTGAGTATTATTCGAGTTCGACACTCCTAAATAGTAGGTGCCGCCAACGGCAAAGGAATAGCGAAGATATGCGTCAAATCCTGTTACACTTTCATCCGGAGCCGCTGCATCATTGTTGAATGCCAATTCTGAACCTTGCGCATTGAACAACCGGATGTACGAACCTAATCCGCCTGGACCATTTAGAACGGTATCGATGTCAAAGTCGACAACTTGTCCAGTATTGACGACGAAGCTGACCATGTTAACGTCTGTATTCGGCGAAATAGTTGCGCTGACTGTCGCCGGTGTCGTTGAGATTGCGCCCAAAAAAGTCGCTTCAGCGATGGTGTCATTTGGGTCAGAGTCACCAGCCGGAGCGGTCTGCAAGATCAACTGGTAACTACCGATCGAGTTGAAGCCGCCTGCCGTGTCCCCATTTCCAGTAATTGGATCGTACTGAACATTATTTGAGTTGGAGACACCCAGATAATACGTGCCGGCGGTCACAAACGTAAAACGCATGTACGCATCAAACCCAACGCTGTTTTCACCGGGAGCAGCCGCGTCATTGTTGAACGCCAGCTGCTGGCCTTGGGCATTGAAGAGCCTAATGTAGGACCCCAGCCCGCCCGGTCCATTAAGCGTAGTATCGATATCGAAATCGATAATCTGGCCAGCAGTGACTGAGAAAGCCACCATGTTGACATCAATATCGGTAACAAGACTTGCACTAACCGTAATCGGAGTCGATGTAATGGCTCCTAACTGAGCAGCTTCTGCAATGGAATCATTTGAATCGATAGGCAGGGCTTGTACGATCAACTGGTAGCTGCCTACCGTGTTCAAGCCTCCTGCCGTATCGCCGTCCCCTGTAATCGCGTTGTAGTTGATGTTGTTGAAGTTGGAAACACCAAGATAAAAAGTTCCAGCGCTCGCAAAGGTGTACCGCAAATACGCATCGAATCCGAGTTTACTTTCACCTGGAGCGACACCATCATCGTTAAATGCAAGTTGTGCACCTTGAGCATCAAACAATCGGATGTAGGAGCCCAGTCCACCGTTGCCATTTAGGGTCGTGTCGATATCAAAATCAATAACCTGCCCTGCACTGACACTAAAGCTGACCATGTTGACATCGGTGTCCGGCGAAATGACAGCACTGACTGTCGTCGGAGTCGTCGATATCGCACCCAATGAACTTGCTTCGGAGATGGTGTCATTCGGATCCGAGACATTAGCCGGGGCGGTTTGTAGGATCAACTGATAACTACCGATCGAATTGAAGCCTCCAGCCGTGTCGCCGTTGCCGGTAATTGGATCGTACTGCACATTGTTCGAGTTCGATACGCCTAGGTAATAAGTGCCAGCGGTCACAAACGTGAAACGCAGGTAGGCGTCGTATCCAACAGTGTTCTCGGCTGGGGCCGCCGCGTCATTGTTGAAAGCCAACTGCTGGCCCTGGGCATTGAACAGCCTGATGTAGGAACCCAATCCTCCCGGCCCATTGAGTGCGGTATCGATATCGAAATCGACGACTTGCCCCGAAGTGACCGAGAACGCCACCATGTTGACATCAATATCGGTCACGAGACTTGCACTAACCGTGATTGGAGTTGTTGAAACGCTCCCCAACTGCGCTGCTTCTGCAATGGAATCGTTCACGTCGATAGGAAGGGCTTGCACAATCAATTGGTAGCTGCCAACCGTGTTAGAGCCTCCTGCTGTATCGCCGTCGCCGGTAACTGCGTTGTAATTATTGTTATTGGAGTTGGAAACGCCGAGGTAGTAGGTTCCTGCGGCCGTAAAGGTGTACCGCAAATAAGCATCGAATCCAAGTCGGCTTTCGCCTGGAGCAACGCCGTCGTCGTTGAATGCCAGTTGAGATCCTTGCGCATCAAACAATCGGATGTAGGACCCCAATCCGCCAGAACCATTGAGCGCGGTGTCGACATCGAAATCGACAACTAGCCCAGCCGTTGCGGCCGTCCCGGCGCGCATCTGCCGCCGGTCAACAA
>JANMLD010000408.1:0-34758 GCA_031372345.1 Pirellula sp. | reverse complement strand
ATGCCTTCACTCTCCAACATCTATCGACTGGGGATCAAAGAGCTTTGGAGTCTCATTCGTGATCCAGTTATGTTGCTTCTGATCGTTCACGCATTCACATTGGCCATCTACGTCTCGGCGACGGCGATTCCAGAGACTCTCAACAAAGCTCCCATTGCAATCGTCGATGAAGACGATTCGCCGTTGTCAAAACGCATCGCTTCGGCATTTTTTTTGCCTCACTTCAAAGCACCAGTGATGATTTCACTCACAGATATCGATCGTGGCATGGATGCTGGCGAATACACATTCGTTCTCGATATCCCTCCGAACTTTCAGCGAGATGTTCTCGATGGAAAGTCACCCGCTATTCAATTGAATGTTGACGCGACCCAGATGGGACAAGCGTTCTCGGGTAGTAGCTACGTTCAGCAAATGGTCCTCAGTGAAGTGCAAGAATTTGTGCTTCGCTATCGGACGACGCAAATCGAACCCGTAGAGCTAGCCATGCGGGCTCGTTTCAATCCCAATCTTGACCAAATCTGGTTTGGTGGATTAATGGAAATCATCAACAATGTCACGATGCTTTCGATCATTTTGACCGGTGCCGCACTGATTCGCGAACGTGAGCATGGGACGATTGAACATCTATTGGTGATGCCAGTCACGCCAACCGAAATCATGTTGGCGAAAGTATGGTCGATGAGCTTCGTGGTTCTGATCTCCTCAGCTTTTTCATTGGCTTTCATCGTTCAAGGCATCTTGAAAGTACCGATCGAAGGTTCGATCGGATTATTCTTGGTAGGTACAACTCTTCATCTTTTTGCGGCCACATCCATGGGGATATGGATGGCAACACTGGCACGATCGATGCCGCAGTTTGGGATGTTGGCGGTGCTAATTTTGTTGCCACTACAAATGCTCTCGGGCAATTCTTCACCGCGCGAGAGCATGCCGGAACTAGTCCAGAATGCGATGTTACTTGCACCGACAACCCACTTCGTCATGTTGGCACAAGCGATCCTCTTTCGAGGAGCTGACCTCGCGGTTGTCTGGCCCCAGTTTCTCGCTTTAGCGGTTATTGGTTCAACCTTCTTTGTCATTTCATCCATCCAATTTAGAAGATCGGTCACTCAAACCGAGTGAGTTACAGTCATGAAACCAGTAGACAAATCCACTGAGCCGGCTTCGTCCCATCTTCGTTCCTACTGGAGTACGGCCACGGACCAACTACTCCGCGATCTGAAATCTGCGAGTACCGGTCTCAGCCAATCGGAGGCCGAACAGCGGCTCAAGCAGCACGGGAAAAACTCAATCAATGCCGCCAGCCAACAGAGCACGATGGGTTTGCTGTTAAGTCAGTTCAAAAGCCCCTTGGTTTTGATCCTCGTCGTTGCTGCGATAATCTCAGCCGTTGCAGGCGAATGGCCCGACGCATTGATCGTGATAGCGATTGTGATCGGCAGTACGATGCTCGGGTTTTGGCAAGAGTACCGAGCCAGCGATGCTATTGAGAAACTGCGATCCAAGGTGACGATCAAATCGTTTGCATTGAGAGAAGGTACCAAGCGTGAGGTCCCCTCTTGCGAAGTGGTACCAGGAGATGTTGTCTTGCTTTCTGCCGGCAGCCTCATTCCGGCCGATGGAGTTGTTTTGGAAGCGAATGATTTGTTTGTGAGTCAAGCCGTACTCACCGGCGAGGTCTTTCCGGTGGAGAAAAAGCCTGCGGTTGTGGACGGGAACGCGAGTCTGATGGAGCGTATCAACTGCGTATACATGGGGACGAGTGTCCGCAGCGGAACTGCCCTGATTCTGATTGTACAGACGGGTAAGAGCACGGTTTTTGGACAGATTGCGGAGCGACTCAAGCTGCGGCCTCCGGAGACGGAATTTGAACGTGGGGTCCATCGCTTCGGCTACCTTCTGACACGAGTGATGTTCGTGATGTTTATAGCTGTGCTGGCGGTCAACATTCTCCGTGCAAAACCAGCGCTCGACTCATTACTTTTCGCGCTCGCGCTAGCCGTTGGTTTGACCCCTGAACTCTTACCCGCCATCATCAGTATTACCTTGGCTCACGGAGCTCAGCGGATGGCCAAGCGTGGAGTCATCGTGCGAAAGCTAAACGCGATCGAAAACTTCGGAAGTATGGATGTGCTCTGTACTGATAAAACGGGCACGCTAACCGAAGGTGTTGTCATTCTCAAGGAAGCACTGGATTCTCAAGGAACGGCATCCAGCAGCGTACTTCGATCGGCCTATCTCAATTCCACGCATCAGACCGGTTTGAACAACCCATTGGATGAGGCGATCATTGCGGTCGGACAAAAGTCGGCTGTCGATATTGGTTCCGAGAATAAGATCGACGAAATCCCTTATGACTTCACTCGCAAGCGACTGAGCGTGATTGTCTCTGACAAGCAAGGGTTGCGGACGCTGATCACCAAAGGAGCGATGGCCAATGTGTTGCAGGTGTGCAACTCTGTACTGTCTGCTGGATTAAGTAGTCCGTTGGACCCTGCGAAACTTAGCGAAATCGATGAGCGTTTTCGTAAATGGAGTGGCCAAGGGTTTCGCGTTTTGGCAGTCGCCACAAAGCAGATCGCAACGCGTGAAGAGTCGTATTCTCGCGACGACGAAAAGGAACTCGAGTTCGCAGGGTTTCTGCTTTTCTTCGACCCTCCCAAGGCTGATGCGGCAAAAGCGATTGCAGATCTTGCCGAGCGTGGAGTTCAGCTAAAAATGATCACCGGGGACAATCAGTTAGTGGCGCGACATGTCGCCGAATCCGTCAACTTGCCTATGGAAGGGTTACTAACAGGAGCTGATCTAAACGCGATGGGAGACGAAGCGCTTTGGTATGCCGCGCAGCGCACCTCGATTTTCGCTGAAGTCGATCCCAACCAGAAGGAACGTATTATCTTGGCCTTGCAAAAGACGGGGCACGTTGTTGGCTACATGGGGGACGGAATCAATGACGCTCCCGCGTTGCATGCCGCCGATGTAGGGATATCGGTGAACACGGCTGTCGACGTTGCTAAAGATGCATCCGACCTAATCTTGCTCGAACAAGACCTTGACATATTGCGAGAAGGGATCGACGAAGGGCGAAGGACGTTTGCAAATACGCTGAAGTACATTTTGACAACGATCAGCGCGAATTTTGGCAATATGTTTAGCATGGCGATAGCCTCGATGTTCTTACCATTTCTGCCTTTGTTAGCGTCGCAAATTCTGCTAAACAATTTTCTTTCCGACATTCCGGGAACGACAATCGCTGGCGACAACGTTGATCCAGAATGGATAGCGAAGCCGCATCGTTGGGACAACAGGTTTATCAGCCGCTACATGGTACTTTTTGGATTGGTAAGTTCGCTTTTCGACTTTCTGACATTCGGAATTCTATTGTACGTATTTAGCGCATCCGAGAACGAATTCCGCACCGGCTGGTTCATCGAGTCGCTTTTGACCGAGTTGGTGATTGCGTTAGTCGTAAGAACTCGGCGAATATGTTTCCGTAGCCGCCCTGGGAAGCTGTTGTTGTGGAGCACCATCGCTGTGATCGCAATAACTTTAGTTTTGCCGTTTCTCCCATTTCATTCGATGCTGGGATTCGTCCCACTGCCAGCCGGTTTGATGGCAATGTTAATTGGACTTACGTTGCTTTATGTTTGCGTTGTTGAAGTTGCCAAGAAATTCTTCTATTCGAGAGCTCAGAACGCGGGACTCTGAGTGCCAGTGATTATCGGATCTGCGTTCTTAGTTGTTGCAGCCGTCCACTTGCGAAAATCGAACATGCGAGTTGGTTGACCGTTGATCGAAAGTTGGTTTTATGCCTCTTGACAAAGTTTTAAAGGATCGGCAGTTGGGCCAAATACTTCGCGAACGTGTGCTGCCACCTGGCGATCGGTCATTTTGTCCGCTGGCTCGATATGCGACACTCGACCCTTAAGGTTCATTCCTTCGAGGCGTTTGCTAAATTCCCCTTTGGCTTCGCCGGGCCCCATGATGAAAATCGAGTCAACGTGATGCAGGTGCTTGATCACATTATCATAGTGTTTGACGAAGTGGATCATGGCTTTCCGCTCGCGTTTGTCTTCTGCAAAAAAGTCATTGCGAGTGTGCGCATTGCGTTCATTGCTATAGGAGTCAGGTGCGTTTTTTGCGTATTCATCGGCCAGAATAACTTCGGTTGTCTCAACACCGTCGGTTAGCAGAACGACGACTGCCTTGTGATGATCGATCCATGTTCCTGCATTGATAGTCATTTTGAATCCATTGGTTTGCGAATTGATTAAACACAACTGTTGGTATGCGTCGATCAATCGCTCGGCGTATATGCTCAGACAACTTTGGCCTCGCTAGCTGAGACATAGGCCAGGACGTCCACTACTATTTGTTTCTGCCAATTCAAGGCAACGATCTGCAATAACTTCCTTAGAACTTGGCAAGGACAGGACTTCGCTTACCGTGGTTCGTAGGCTTTTGATCAATGCCATGTTCGTGTCCGACCAGTAACGTTCGAGTTGCTCGGACCGGCCTTAGTCTTGGACGAGATATCTTTGTGCAAGTCATTTCGAAATTCTCTTCTGTGGATTCGTTGTTGACTGCTAGCGTTACCGATAGTTTAGATTGCATGGCCTTTTCGCCGCTCGTTCTCTTCATGCAGACCAGCGAGCCAGGAGTAGGATTCCGTAACTGAAGCGTACTGATGCAATAAAAGTGCACGGAGCCTTGATTCGAGGACTGTGTCGATGGCGGCCTCATAGGCTTGTTTGATGTAGCATTCGCCTCGCTGTGCCTCATTAACCACGGCGGATACATCGACGGCTTCGTTGAGTTCGTCCTTCAACTCCATCCAAGTCCGGTGCAACGATGCAGCGATCGTGCCACGCATGATCGGTTTCTCATGGTGCTTCACCTCGATTTCCTTGAGCTTTTCAGAAAAATCGTTGCGCTGTTGCGAATATCGATGAAATCGATTCGAAAGCGATGAGTGCTTTTCTGCAAGGCGTTCACCAGCGTAGGCGAATCCGTCGCGACTATCGATGTTCATTTGGAGCAAATCGCGAATTTGCTCACGATCCGTGTCGGAGACATTCTCGGTTGCGTAGTTTGTTTCCATTTGCTTTTCCTTTTTTGATAGAATATTCCACAGGCTGCTTGCCATTTTGCCTAGCGGCAATATGAAATTTAGACAAATGCGTCGCGATTGAGCCTGAGGCACTAGCCGATTTAATGCAGCTTGGCTCGACCAGCGCCTACGGCTCTGCTGATAGTTTTGCAACAGGCTGGCAGCCTGTTCTACGAGTCTACTGAATGTGTTCGACTATAAACCAGACTTGAAGTTCGTTGAGTCTTATCAAGTTCGAGACGATTATGTCGTTCGTTCCAAGATCTCCATGCTCGGCAGATTCTCGAGCCATCGCTCTGGCTTCGAGCAAAATAATCTCGTGGGCTTGAAGCAATCGCTTCACTTGGTTTTCTGTATCTTCACGACCCTTTGGGCAACGCGGAATAAGGGTTAGATCGGCAATATCATGTGCCATGGCGATCGATACTCCACCGAGTGTCTGGACCCGCTCTGCTAGTACGTCGGCCAATGCCGCTTGCTCCTCGTAGTGTTTATCAAAAAGCAAGTGAATCGAATAGAAATTGGGGCCAGACGCTTGCCAATGGTGCTTTTTGTAAAGTGAGCCCAATGTCAATGTGTCAGCAAGCAACTGGTTTAGATTATCGACGCTTGCAGCAGCAACGTTTGCATCCAAAGCCAACGGATTTCGTCGTGCCGTGCCATACGGTTGTGTTTCACCGCGCGGGGAAGGGATGATTGGCTCTTGCAAATGGGATGGAACACTTTTGGTAATGGATGAGTTTGGCATATTAAAGAGTTTACTTTTCGGATGGGAAATGGGTTATTTGTATTTCGACGTTGAGCGACAAGCCCTGCCGTTTCATGCTTATTCAGAGGGCCGTTTTCAATTCACGCTGATTAGGTTCTCGACGTTGGTAACACCTGGGGCATGCCAAGCGGCCGTTGCAACTTCACGGCGCTCGTTCCATGACCGAACATTGCCCGCGAGCGTGACTTTGCCTTCTTCGGTTGTGACTGTAATTACCCAAAGTGAGCCGAGCGTTTCTAGTCGGAGGCCAATCTCGCACGATCTCGGTTGGCCATGATTCATTTTTCATTTAAGCGAAAAACCACCCAACCATCGTGAGCCTCGATGGCGAGTTCTTTGTTAACCGGTACAAACAGGTTTGGGTTACTAGATAGGTAGGTTGCCAACCAAGTTGGAGCGTGGCTGACCAGAAACGTAGCGATCGGCGTTTGAGCTATCAAGCCTGGATCGATTCGCATCCACAATTCGATTGCGTTGCCAATTGGAGCGCGAACCCCAATTTCTTCCGATGGACGAAGGAGTGCCCTGCCCAAGCAAATCTCAACCCTGTCAGGGTGGCTGCGAATATGAACTTTATTGCCTGCCGACGGAAAATGCTTCAGTATCGATAAGCGTTTCGAAAAACTTTGATTCATCTCAACAATCCTTGCATCGAAGTCCGCATCGATTCGTTCGCAGAGTTCCTGTTCGGTCATCGACTTTGTAATCGATTCCGCCTGGGAATGGCTCTGCTCGGCTCGTTGGGACGCTACGCGACGGACGATTCTTCCCCGCAAACCCGGTAACGTGCTATCGATACCAGTAATAGTCAGTCGGGTATTTGCAACCACCACTGCGGGAGAGCTGGTGAAAAGATGCCCATCAAAAGAGAACCGTTTGTGTGCGACGTAGGACGTAACGGCATTCGATTTAATGATCGCGGGCCCATTGGTTCCACAGGTGTCCGATTGCACCGTGCCCGATATGCGACAACAAAATGCTGCCCCGTTCGCTTTCGTTTCAATCGTGCAAGTTACGGTTCCTTGACAGTGAGCTGTTCCCGAAGAATTAGTCCCCATCACTTCTCGTTGCACCGTCGACACGTGCGTAAAGTCGCGGTCAACCCCTTTAGAAATCAGCGAATGGGGTATTCGAATCAATACTGGGAAGTCATCCGTCGTACCTTTTGTCGGCGAAGACGGTGTCCCGACGACGACTTCGGGTGGTTCAGCCGTGAGACTTGCCGATTGAAGGACGAAAGCTAGTAAGAGCGAGAACATAAATAAACTCATCGATTCCAAAATTCATGCAAAAGCTGTTGCAAGTCTACGGGCATTGTTCGGGAAAGTGTCGCACTCTCCTTTCCTATGTCGGTTCCCTATGCGTGATGCTTGTCTAGGAGTAGCAAATGCTGTACCCTTTGCCCAATCAGGCCAACTACGTCAGCCACATACTTTGCATTCATTGCATAAGACCCGATTTAAAATCCAAGGACGTACCAGTTCTTGGGCAGCCTGCTTTAGGAAGTAGGTCGCAAGATCGCCCGTAATCAGGACCCGATCGCCGTCGCACCGAATTCTCAGTTGTGCCAGCGCGAGACTTCTGCTGCCATGCAAGATTGCTTTCAGGTTTCGCTCCAGTTCACTATCGCAATCGGGTTGAGTGAGCGAATTCAGCACGACAACTTGGAGCGGCTCCGACAACATCTCATATTTCCCCAATTGAAAGACTCCCTTCAACGGTTGCATAAATCGAAAAAAGCCGCGAGAAATGATTCGCGCGGCTGTAGGGTCTGTCAAAAAAGTCGATGATTACTTTCGATCGCCATCCACTTTAATTTTGACTCCCTGTCGGTTGACGTTAACGTCAACATTTCCATCGTGAGGCACACCATGATTCCACTTATCCTCCACTCCGTAACGTCGATGCAAGTCGCCGGAGAAGTTTGGATCGGAGAAATTTGGCCAATGCGCTTCGTCAAATCCTTGGGCGCCATTCATTTGTTCTTTGGTGACGTCCAACACAAGAATCACGCGATCCCTGTTGTCCGGATCCATCTGAACCTTGATCGCCTGCATTGGGACTGCAAACAATTTGTCACCAAGTCCGAGGAATCCTCCGTAGGTCACGGCGACGTATTGCACTCGCGTGGAAGCGGGGTCCAGTACAATATCCTTAATTTGTCCAACACTCTCTTTTCGAGAATTCTGGATGTTCATTCCCATGAGTTTGCTGGCTCGGACGCCCATTCCCGACGTCTTGCTGTCAAGCTTCTCAAGTTTTTGAGCGGTTGACGGCGGGGACTGCGTCGGCGCATTTTGTGCCAATGCAACGCTCGACGAACAAGCAAGAGCGATTATTGATGCGACCCATTTTTTCGAAACCATGACTACTTCTCCTAACAACGAATTGAAACAATCTAAATAGCGAGCAAGCATCGGCCTCATGCGCCGTACACTTCGTACCGTCTAGTCCGGACCCAATCGAGCGGACACGGCCTCGCATGTTGTGGACTGATGACTAAGCATGTCGCGGACCATTTCGTCAAAATCCCTACTTATCCTGAAGATCCTATAGAATTCGAGGAACGACTGGTCTTCCGCCTGTCACATCCCCAATTGCGTCGATGGCATTCGATTCAACCTGATCGAAAGAACATCAGTGCGAATTCGCATCGAGCTACTTCTTGGTAACCAGAACCGCCTGAAGTTTTTTGATTTCCTTTTCCAGTTGGTTGCGAGTCAGCTTCCCCGCATTGTCACTCGGCAGTGATGGACTAGAATCCTCTGATTCCGATGGTGACGATTCCTCTTCTTTCTTGGTTGGGAATAGCTGGCCAATCACCATAAGGACATTGCTTTGCGCGATAAGGCTCTCCATCGGATCGGCGAACTCGATCGTAAAATGCACTTCGAAAGTCAGATAGTAGGTATCGACCTCTTTAAGCAGAACAATCGGTTCCATCGCCTGATGAACACGACTCTCTTTCTTAATCGCTTGGATGATGCGTTGCATGGATTCCCCGATCGCCTCCGTCCGATCGACAACTAACGGAACCACGACTCGAAGCAGATTGTCGCTAAGCGTCAGGTTGGTGACCAACTTTTCGATGAGCAGCGTATTGGGAACAATCAGTTCATGATTCTGATAGTTCCGAAGCCGTGTGCTCCGCAATCCAATGTGTGTTACGATGCACTGATTATCGCTCAGCAAAATGACGTCACCCACGCGGATCGGCTGTTCGGTCAGCAAGATCACTCCGCTCATAAAATTGTTCATAACGTCCTGGCTACCAAATCCGACAGCGATGGCTGCAGCACCTCCAAGGAATGCGAACGCCGTCAGTGGAATGCCCATTAGCTTGAACGCAACAACTCCAAAAACAATGCATAGGCAGTAGCGAAAAATAGAACGCAAGGCGACCGCCACTCCTGGCTTGACGCCAATAAGTGGAAAGACATACTTCCCGACAAATTTGCTAGCGTAGAACGACAGGTAAATTCCAACAGCAATCAAAACTATCAAGAAAATGGCTCGTGAAATGGGAATCCCTTTATCGTCGACCTCAGCGACTTCATAGGAAAGCATCCCTTTCACTAGTTCTATTGGATCCGTGTTCCAAATAGTAGACAAATTCGAAATGGCATCGCGTAACTCCTTTCGGAATCTTGTCAGTGGCAGCTTCGTGGCCTGAAATTGTTGAGTCATTTTCGCAGTTGCGACGTCCATGAAGCGGTGGGCTTCCTCGTTCGCCTGGGTTGCTTCTGGACTCGCAGCAACCTCTTTATCTGGTGATTGACTTAAGTCTCCATGAATGCGGAGCGAATCGCTCTTGCGATGGATAGCCAAACCATACGCATCCATTCTCTCGAGCAAATCGTCGAGAGAACTTTTCCATTCCTTGAGGGTCTTTAAGTTGGTAGGTTTAGAGTTCTGCAGTTCGAAACGAGACTTCCAATGCGATTGAGCCTCACTCAGGCTGTCTGCGACTTGGCTAAAGAACACGCCTTGGGTTTGATAAATATCCATCGCTTCTGCAAGCAGTTTCGCGTCGGCTTCCGACAAATTGGAGATCGGTTTTGTTGACTCGGCGGCCTTGAGACGTGATTCAAGCGCGGTTAAACGCTCAATGCGAGAGTCCGCTTCCCGTTTTTGCGCTAACCAAGTGGATTGTTCTTTTTTCAATTTGGAAACAATGGACTCTCGATCGTCGACGGAGAATTTCACCCCCTTTTCGTACGCATTTATTTTCACTTTGAGCTGTTTTTGGAGGGAAGCGGAAAGTTCTTGACGGGTTTGCAACAGCCCCAATTCTGTCTTTCGCAGCTCCAACTTTGCCTTGGCTAATTTAAGCTCGGCTTCCGCTTTGCGCAATGAATTTGCGTCGCTGTCACTTTTTAGCCCTCGCGCGCTCTTGGCTATTTTTTCTTTTTCCGCCACTTCGTCTTCCGCGGTTTCAACCAGCAGCTTGGCGGCTTTGGACTCGGACTTAAAAAGCTCCTCATTGAGCTCTTCCCTTTCGAGAGCATCTCGGAGCGTTTCAAGCGCAAGAAAGGAGTAGGGTTTTTCTTCGACTGGTACGAATTTATCCAGTTTCTCTAAAAGCAATTTCGCTTCCCGAGCTTTTTGACTAGCGTCAACTAACTCGATCAGTTTGGCTTGGTGTTGGGCCAAAACAGAATCGAGTTTCTTGAGTTGCTCGCTGTTGCTTTCCAATGCAGGATGGGATGAGGTAGAAACCCCGTCGGACGGAACAACCGCTGCAAGCTGCGCCGAAATCTGCTCCCGTTCCTTTTTTACCGCGTCCAGTTGCTGGCGGGGGGACGTCTCTTCATTATTGGCTAGCAGCGGAGCGTTGCTCACTGCAAGCCAGAAAATGAGGAGAATTGCGGGCCGTAGCAGGCTGAGCAACATATTTTCTAGGATCGTTGGAAAGGTGTTACGCATCTAGATCCGTTAAACCCGTTAAAGGACCGAACCTAACGTTTTAACATTTTAGCGATAACAAAAATGACCAATGCACCAATGATTCCACCGCCCCCAAGCATGTAGATTAACGAGTATTCAATGGCTGCAAACGGCATTACTTGGATTAAGTCCATGACAAGTTCCCCGGTTTAACGTCTCTAAAGTGCTAGTCAGCCCGACGCCAACTAGCTTTAATCGATGCTTAACGGTAAACGCAATAGCCGTGCCAATTGTTTCAATGTTGTCGAATCGCACCCTTGGTGACAGATAAGCGACCACCCTGATTCCTTGGGGAGCGCTCAGGGATCAACAACCCAGCCTCGCTCTGCGAATTCTTCGATGACGGATTCCACAGACTGTTCCAGCTTTTCCAACTCTCCCGACTGGAGTAATTCCAGATCTCCGCTGGCGGCTGCGTCCTCGAGTCGGTGCGCAAGCTCAACCGTGGGTTGAGCAAAAAAAGTGGATGCCAAGCCTTTCAGACTGTGCAACGCGGATCTGGTTTGAATTGCACTTTTATTGGCCACTGCAGTCTTCAGTTCATTCAGAATCAGTGGTGCGTCCTCTCTGAACATTTCTGCCAATTCCACCAGCAGATTTCGATTCCCGTCCAAAGCTAGAAGCGCTCGCTTCTCATCGATTTGAAACATGTTTTCGGCGTTTGTTGTAGGATAAAGGGGCTGCGTGCATTGTTCAAACGAGGGTAGAGTAGGGCAATTGGCGTGCCAAGTTGAGGATGACAATTTCAGAAGTTCTCTTCATTTTGCTGTCCCCCTGATAGTTAAAACGATGCACGGCGGGAAAACCGTCATGATGAGTGCTAGTGGAGTTTTGTGAAGCGTTAACGATTTCTTGGGCAAAAAACCATGGCTTGGTGTGCTTAATGGCTAGATTTAACATGGTAAATCGTTAAAGATGAGGCGGCAGAAAATTTTCTTGCGCTGGGGGGTATTGGTTTGTCCAAAGTACTGATTATCGATGATGACCGTTCTGTTCGCCACATTGTCGCTAGTGGATTGGATGGATATTGTGGGATCTCCGTCGTACCAGCAGCGGATGGGGATATCGGACTGGAGTTACTGGATTCCGAAAAACCATCGGTCGTCCTTTTAGACGTTTTTTTACCAAATCATAATGGGCTCGAATTATTCAGGAAGATTCGGGCGATGGATCGCAAATTGCCTGTCATCTTCATCACAGGAGATACATCAAGTGAGACTGCTATCCAGGCCATGCGAGCGGGTGCGTTCGATTATCTCTCAAAGCCACTCGACATTGGGCAGATACGAAGTCTGACACTGAGCGCCCTCAAGGCGAGACGCATGATGGATGAGCCGGTTGCTTTTCAGGTCGGGGAAGGCGAATCGGGTGGAGAGCGATTCGTCGGAAAATCCAAGGCGATGATCGAAGTCTACAAGGCCATCGGTCGCGTCGCTGCCGAAAACGTAACCGTCTTGATACGAGGTGAAAGCGGGTGCGGCAAGGAGTTGGTGGCACGCGCCTTGGTTCAGCACAGCGACCGGGCCGAAAAGCCATTCGTGGCTGTCAACTGCGCAGCGATCCCCGATCAACTCCTTGAGAGTGAACTCTTCGGACATGAAAAAGGGGCGTTTACCGGTGCGGAACGACGGCGCATTGGCCGATTCGAGCAATGCGATGGTGGCACGATCTTTTTGGATGAAATTGGCGACATGTCAACCATCATTCAGGGCAAGGTTTTGAGGCTCCTCCAAGAACAAAAGTTCGAACGCGTTGGCGGTAACGAATTGGTTACCACCAACGTACGAATCATCGCGGCAACCAATCGTCCCCTCGAACAAATGGTGAAACACAACGAGTTTCGGGAGGATTTGCTGTACCGATTAAATGGTTTTACCATCGAACTGCCTCCGTTAAAAGAACGACGCGAGGACATTCCACTTTTGCTGGAGTATTTCCTTCGCCGCGCCAAATCTGAGATGGGCAAGAAGGATATCCTAGGGATTTCGCCCGAAGCTTACCATTTTCTGCTCAAGTACGATTGGCCGGGCAACGTGCGGCAGCTTCAATCGGTCGTGCGGCAGTCGATGATCAATACAACTGGAACGGTTATCGGGACAGACAACTTGCCACCGTTTGTTTGCGCGCAAGTCGATGCCATGGTAGGGCCCGCATCCAATGCAAAGGTCATCCCTATTGAAGTTGCAACGTCGAACGCATCGAAACAAGGACAGAGCGAAGGCGAAAACCAGGTTGATCATCAAAACATAGAGGAAGTGTGGCCGGTAGCTGTCGATGATTTTCAACTTTTTAAATTCATCGACGAGAAACTGGCGCTCGGTTCAACCAACCTATATGCAGAAGCGTTAGAACACATGGAACGTCGGTTGTTCGCCAAAATCCTAGATGTGGCTGGAGGAAATCAATCCAAAACCGCAGAAATACTCGGGATCACGCGAGGTAAAGTTCGAGATCGGATCGCAGCCTTTGGCATCCAACTCGAACGCACCGTGACCGTAGGTAAGCAATAGTTCCAATAAAGAACAGAATACCGCTGCGATGGGGCAGGATGTGATCCTTAAATCACGTTCAAGCAGCCTAAGACGCCCCCCTTGAATTGCCAAGCGTTGTGGCCTATTCTAAATGGCTTGCTAAACAGGAATGCTTAGGAACCAATGGGTGTCAAGCATTGAGTTTTCGGATGACTAAATGAAAAGCAACTTGACGGTGTCAGGCGGCTTGTTTGAAAGTAAACCGATGAGGCGCGAGACCGATTTAAGGGTGATCGCCTCATCGGTTTTTTTTATGCACCTAAACCAGCAACGGCGGCATCAACGTGATGGAGAAGAAACCAAAGCCTGAACAGCCGAATGTGACATCGGATACGGCTGCGCGCGAAGTTGCGGCAAGTCGAAACGATCGACCGCTCGCGGAAGCTGCGTTTCCAATCGTCGGCGTCGGCGCTTCGGCAGGGGGCTTGGAGGCCTTTACGCAATTTTTAGAGGCACTACCGCTGGACACGGGCATGGGATTTGTGCTGGTGCAACATCTCGATCCTGAGCACGAGAGTTCTTTGAAACACATTCTTTCGCGTGCCACATCGCTGCCGGTGAGCGAGATCGTGAACAACCAATCGGTAGAGCCAAACCACATCTACATTATTCCGCCGGATACCAACCTCAGCATTGCAGATGGTAAGCTGCAATTGAATCCGCGACCAAAGACGCGTACTCCGCATCGACCTATTGATACTTTCTTTGAGTCATTGGCCTCGGATCGTGCCGAGCGGACTATCGGAGTGGTACTGTCAGGCACAGCCAGCGACGGTACGCTAGGGTTGGAATCCATCAAAGCCGCAGGGGGAATCACGTTTGCGCAAGACAATTCGGCCAAATACGACTCGATGCCTCGAAGCGCCGTGGCGGCAGGATGCGTTGATCTTATTCTTTCACCGGCCGGCATTGCCGAGGAAATTGCGAGGCTCGCTAAGCATCCTTATGTCGCAGGACAACCGATCGCACTCTCGGACCATACCCAAAACGAACCTGACGAGGCGATAGCCAATCAACTAAACGACTCAAACACACCAACGGATGAAAGCCGAGGGACTCTAGAGGGCAAGGCAGTCTCAGATAATCACAAGGGACCAGATGGCTATTTAACCGCGTTGTCGCTCTTACACAATCAAACCGGAGTGGACTTCTCGCTCTACAAGTCCAGTACCATCCAACGTCGCATCGCCAGGCGTCTTGTTATTAATCGAATGAATACGTTTGAGGAATACGCTACCTTCCTTCGCGGCAACACCCACGAACTCGAGTCTCTATGCAACGACCTGCTCATCAACGTAACGAGTTTTTTCCGCAATTCGGAGGTTTTTGAAGCACTTCAACGCGACGTTTTCCCAAAGCTTTTGCAACAGCCAGGAGACGACTCCATACGCGTTTGGGTACCTGGTTGTTCCAGTGGGCAGGAGGCCTATTCCATCGCTATCGCATTCGTGGAGTCTTCTGACAAGGCACCGCGCGGACGTAACCTGCAGGTGTTCGCGACGGACCTCAACGAATCCCTTTTGGAAAAAGCACGCGTCGGGCTTTACCCAAAAACCCTTGCCGACGAGATTAGCCACGAGCGATTGGACAGGTTCTTCACTGACGAGCAGGGAGGATACCGTGTCAGCAAGTCGCTTCGAGAAATGGTTGTCTTTGCAAAGCAAAACGTTGTCGGTGACCCGCCTTTCTCCCGCATGGACCTCATCAGTTGCCGCAACGTGTTGATCTATCTTGGCCCGAGCCTTCAGCGCAAAGCCATTCCACTTTTCCATTATGCTCTCAAGCCAGGTGGTTTCCTAATATTGGGTGCGTCGGAATCGATCGGTAATTTTGGGGAGCTTTTTGCGCCGGTGGACAAGAAGTGCAAAATCTATTCAAGGAATGCAGCCGCAACCCCTTCGTTTCGTTTGCCAATAAGTCTTGATCGTGGCAAGGCAACGCTGAGCAGTCGGCGTGGTACCGCACTTTCCATGGGGCAGCCACTCTCATCTTCCACGGACGTAGTTAGTTATGAATTGGGTGCACAGCGCGAGGCTGATCGGATCACGGTCAATCAGTTTGCACCTCCTGGAGTGATTGTCAACGCCGAACTGAGCGTACTTCAATTTCGCGGCCCCACCGGTCGGTACCTTGAGCCGCCCGTGGGTAAAGCCAGTTTCAACCTGCTGAAGATGGCAAAAGAGGGACTCATGCTGCCGCTTCGCTCGGCCATCGATGAATCAAAAAAAGAATCCAAGAAGACACTCAGGGAAAACGTCCGCTTCCTTCAAAATGGTGAGACTCACTCGGTCCACTTGGCGGTCATCCCCCTCAAGAATTTGCCAGAAACTTGTTTTTTGATCCTTTTTCTGAATGCGATGGATGCAAGTCAGTCACCGATGTGGGAATCGCAATCGAAGAGTCCGATGACAGAGCACGAGGAAGCCCGTCGCATCAACGAACTGGAATCAGACCTGTCCGAAACGCGGGAGTACTTGCTAACCAACCAGGAACAACACGAGGCTGCGAGCGACGAGCTTCAGGCAGCCAGCGAAGAAGTTCAGTCAGCCAACGAAGAACTACAAAGCATCAACGAAGAATTGGAGACATCCAAGGAAGAGCTCGAATCCGCCAATGAAGAATTGACCACACTCAATGAAGAGATGTCGCATCGCAACTCCGAGCTGAACGTCCTAAACAACGATCTCGTCAATTTCCAAAACTCGGCGAAGCTCGTCGTTCTGCTTCTTGGACGCGATCTCAGAATTCGGCGATTTAGCCCGCAAGCCGAGAGGCAGTTCGGCCTGATGGTTACTGACTTGGGACGACCGATCAGTTTTCTGCAACACAATCTGGTGCTCGCCGATGAGGCAAAAACTCCACTTGACCTTCAGAACATGTGTGCCGAAGTCATGTCAAGCGCGAGCGAGCGAGAATGCCGGGTATCCGATAGAGGGGGGTGTTGGCATTCGCTTCGAGTACGACCCTACACCAAGCTCGATGGCAGTGTGGACGGTGCAGTCCTTATGCTGCTGGAAATCAACGATCTCATGCTAAGTAAGCAAGCCGTTTCGGCTGCTCGCGACTACGCCGAAGGTATCGTCGAAACCGTTCGTGACCCGCTACTTGTGCTCAATGCTGACCTGCGAGTCGAAAGCGCTAACGGTTCTTTCTATCGCGAATTCAGGGTTCAGCCATCCGAGACGATCGGAACATTCATCTACGACTTGGGCAACCACCAGTGGAATATACCGAGATTGCGAGTGTTGCTGGAGGAGATCCTTCCCCTTAGTACCAGCATCGAAGCCTTCGAGGTCGAACATGATTTCGAACATTTGGGGCGACGCGTCATGTTGCTCAACGCTCGACGCATTCTCGACCCGCTTCGAAAAACAACACAAATACTCATAGCCATCGAGGACATCACAGAGCGACGTGTGCTTGAACAAAAACTGAACGCGTCGGAGACACTGTATCGACGACTATTCGAAACGGCCAAAGATGGAGTTCTTATTCTTGATGCCATCACTGGAAGGATTCTCGAAGCCAATCCTTACATGACCGAATTGTCTGGATACCCTGTTGTTGATTTCATTGGAAAGGAATTGTGGGAGATTGGACTCTTTCGCGACCAAGCTGCGAATGAAGCTGTCTTTCACGAATTGCAAGCCAAGGGCTTTGTCCGTTACGATCATTTGCCGCTCAAAACCAATAGGAATGGTGCCGTTGAAGTCGAGTTTGTTAGCAATGTTTACCAGTGGGACCACCGTCGGGTTGCTCAGTGTAATATTCGGGACATCAGCGACCGAAGCCGCTTGGAAAAACAGACTCAAACCCAAGCAGCAGAACTTTCCGATTTGCATCGCCGTAAAGATGAGTTTTTAGCGATGCTCAGTCATGAGTTGCGCAGTCCGCTCGCTCCCATCTCCAATGCCGTGGGACTGCTAGGCCTTCAGAAAGGAAGCGAGAACCCCGTGCAGCAGCAAGCACGAAGTATCATCGAACGCCAACTGCAACACATGCAACGCCTCGTCGACGACCTACTCGAAGTGTCTAGAATCACCACCGGCCGAGTTCAACTTCGCCGAGAAAGGGTGCTGGTTAGTCGCATCGTAGAGGGTGCCATCGAAACCGCGCGGCCACTGATCCTGGAAAAGGGACATCAACTGACCGTATCGCTACCGCCGGAGCCCATTTGGCTGGACGCGGACGTTTCGAGATTGGAACAGGTGTTGGTAAATCTTCTCACCAATGCGGCTAAATATACGGGCGAAGGTGGTCGTATTTGGGTGACGGCCAAGCAAGAAGGTGAAGAGTGCGTATTGCGAGTTCGAGACAATGGTGTCGGCATCCCCCGAGACCTACTTCCGCATGTTTTCGATCTGTTCACACAATCCGAGCGGTCGCTCGACCGTTCGCAGGGCGGGCTTGGGATTGGTTTGGCTTTGGTGCAACGCCTGACAAATCTACATGGCGGAACGGTCGAGGTTTACAGCGAAGTGGGACAGGGAAGCGAGTTTTGTATCCGATTACCGATGTTCAAGGCTGAGAAAGCCGTTTCATCACCGACCATCATGGCTGTAGAACAGCCAGTATTGCGGCAACTACGCGTGCTAGTCGTGGATGACAACGTCGACACGGTACTCAGCTTCTCGCTTCTTCTACGCGCCATGGGACACGATGTCCGTACAGCTCATGACGGAATGATGGCGGTACAAACGGCAATTGAATATAAGCCAGACGTGGTTTTGCTGGATATTGGATTGCCTACTTTAAATGGCTACGAAGTCGCGAAGCGAATACGTCAGGAATCCACCCTCAAAAACATTGTCCTAATCGCCTTGACCGGTTACGGCCAGGACGCAGACCGGCAAAGAGCCCTTCAAGCCGGATTCAATCACCACTTGGTCAAACCGGCTCGCTTGGACCAGTTGAAACAAATCTTGGCAACGGTTCCAATTCCATTGTGAGGCGAGGTGCCTGCATAGAGTTGCTTACCTCACCCTTCTTACGTCGGAGCTTGCAACAGGTGTCGGAGGCCGTTGGCCAGGTCCTTGACGCTGTACCTCATCCATGATTTGCGCTTCGACATGTTCGGACCAGATCGAGGGCAGTCCGTAGTAGACCATGGCTCCTCCCCCCTCATAGCCTCCTTCCTTTAGCACTCGAAGGCTGGGGATGTACGCCATGACGTCGTGCGAGTATCCAGCCACAAATGTCGATCGGGGCGGGATGGCTTTTATCCGCAATGAATAATCGACGACGACTTCGCCACCTAAGGCCACGAGATTCAATTCGTTTCCGATCCGCCAAGATGAGATAGGATACGGGTA
Source organism: Pirellula sp. (assembly GCA_031372345.1). Classification (GTDB taxonomy): domain Bacteria; phylum Planctomycetota; class Planctomycetia; order Pirellulales; family Pirellulaceae; genus JBKCUI01. The sequence goes on along the minus strand of JANMLD010000408.1, from coordinate 16,086 downwards.
CGATTTTGACAGAGGCTTACCAGCCTCGATGCCTTCCAGGAGTTGTTTAGCCCGCAAGGCTTCGTAGATGGACTTCGAGTCCGCTTGTTGACGCAGTTCCTCGACGGTAGGAAGTTTATCAAACGCCAAGTCGATCTCCCGATACTGGCACGTCATGGTCGGCGTGGCGATTTTCATTTCGGTCGTAAGAAGTGTTTGGTCGACTGCCGACGCCAATTGCCGTCCGTAATGAGCGGCAAGTTCTACAGTACGCCTGGGGATCGGGTTTTGGTCTGCCCCACAGCCTGCAAAAAACAGAGCCACGCAACCAGGATGTCGCGATTCTAATTCCATCTGGGCATAGCCGGGATAGTCGCCTGACCATTGATAATCACTCAGCACAGTCGCATGGCAAGCGTACCCAAAAAGAATCGATTTTAAATCCCCCTTTTCATTGCGGACCGCAAGTACAGGTACATCGTGATCCGATGGACCAATGAGCTGACCGAGGGTTCTGAGTTTGCTTCCATCGGCCTCTTTGTTGTTTCGACGATTTACAGCAAAATCCGCATGGCCAACTCCCCAACGAATCGTGCTCGGCTCCAATCGGTTCAAGGCCTCCCCAACCACTTGAACAATGGTGTCACGCAACGTATCCGCGTACTGCTCGACTTGTGTTCGTTGCGATTGACTGAGCCGATAGAAATGCAGCGGCCCCAGATTGCGTTTCACAACAGGTCCTGAGTGAGTATGCGAACAACACAGCAGGATTTGCGACTCTGGAATCGAGAACTTTTTCGAAACGTGCTGGCGAACCTCGGAGGCCAGTTCCCGATCGATGCCCACTAGGTCCAGGGTAACGATGACCGCCCTGGTTTGGTTGGCCGATTCGAGTACCAAAGCTTTGGAATACAGCTCCGTCACCTTTCCGTCGGCTGGCCGATCGCGGCTGGCGTAACCAGCCATCGGCATCCACTCTGCAGGGGTTATGATGGCTGATGCTGCCCCAACTCGCCAAGTTTCCGCGCAAGCATGTTGGATGGCCGCCACGGAACTTGTCACAAAAAACGCAGCGAATATTAAAAATCGCATGGGCGTAGTCTCGGTTAATGGTCGGTGCTTTGAGGGACGAATGACGGAATCCGTCATTGTCACGGGCTTTCGAACGCTTCATACTAAGGCGTCACGAACTTCCATGCTACTAGCGTAGTTGAATTTGTGAGAATTCAATGCCTCCATGAATCACTGGGAGGGTGAGGCGGGTGAGGCTCCTGCCGAACCATGGCGGCGCAAGCTCGGCAGGAGCCTCGCTCTCCCGTTGATTTTCAATCAATTAGGCATTGAAAAGATGTTTACGGGGTGGCCTCGCTCTCCCGTTGATGTTTAAGCGATGAACTTGGAGATGATGTAGAAATTGTTGCCCACTCGAACAAACGTCGATGTTGCGTCCCTAATCCTTTTTTTCAGTCGAGACCCCGTATGAACGTTCGCCGTGATTTTTTGAGGCAGGTTGCCGCGACTGCGCTGGTAACGCCAGCGGTGAGTACCTTGAGCCCGATCAATTGGGCCGCCGACCCGTCCCGCCTTATTATTGATGCACATCAACATCTATGGGACTTGGAGAAACAGAAGCTGCCGTGGCTTGCCGGCGCACCCGACATCTTAAAGCATACCTATCACTTGCCTGAGTATCGAGAGGCCACGCAGGGATTGAACATCAAAGCAATCTACATGGAGGTTGCGGTCGACGCTTCCCAACTGAATGAAGAAGCCGAACAAGTGATCCGCTTGAGTCGAGATGCGTCCACTCAGACCATTGGAGCTGTAATCGGCAGCCGGCCAGAATCGCCAAATTTCGGGGACTACATCAGCAAATTCAAATCGGTTCCCGAAGTGAAAGGGGCCCGTCGAGTTTTGCACGAGAATGAAACGCCAGCCGGTTTATGCTTGCAATCCGAGTTCGTTAATAGCGTTAGGAAACTTGGCGAAATAGGCCGCAGTTTCGATTTGTGCATGCGGCCAAAGGAATTGTCCGATGGTGCTAAGCTTGCCGAACTTTGCCCTGAAACTCGCTTCATCGTCGATCACTGCGGCAACGCGGATCCAAAGTCATTCCGCACGATCCCGCGCGACGATGAAAAGCCATCGCATTCGGCCGAGGAATGGAAATTGGGGATAGAAAAACTTGCCAAAAGATCAAACGTGATTTGCAAAATTTCCGGCGTCATGGCTAGCTTGCCAAAAGGTGGTGATGCGAGCGATCTGGCCCCAATCGTCAACTTCTGCTTGGACACGTTCGGCCCGGATCGCGTGGTGTTCGGAAGTGATTGGCCAGTCTGCTTGCTCGGCGGTCCGCTTAAAACTTGGGTCAACATGCTCGCGCAAATCATCAGCTCTCGTCCAGACGCAGACCAACAAAAGCTTTGGTCAGGCAATGCCATTCGGCACTATGGGCTGAATGCATAAGTTCGACATCGGCACGCCCACCGAATCAGATGTTGCCCTCCGAGGTTACCGCAGGTAGTCTTGACAGTTGTTGGGCCAGAATCCGATTCGGTAGCATTTCAAATCTAAGTAAAACAACGGGAGTACAGAGTCAAATGCACTATAGTTTCAAAGGCAAGAATGCATTGGTGACCGGATCCTCGAAGGGGATTGGAAGGGCAGTCGCCATGGCTCTAGCACAAGGTGGTGCCAATGTAACGGTGAATTGCAGCTCGAGCAAAGATCAAGCCGACGAAGTTGCCGAAGAGATTCGAAAGCTCGGCTGTAAAGCACTTGTCGTAGCTTGCGACGTATCGGATTTGGCTGCCGTGGAGGATATGGTTCAGCGGACAGTAAGCGAGTTTGGTAGCTTGGATTTATTCGTTTCCAATGCGGTCTATAGCGATCGTCAATTAATGGTCGAAGCGGACATGGTAGGTTTTCGCCGCACCATTGAAGTCAGCATGTGGGGAGCGTTACACGGAGTTCGAGCCTCGGCTCAACAAATGATCAAGCAAGGTTGGGGGGGCAGTATAACGGTCGTCAGTTCACCTCACTCGATCATTCCGTTTCCAACCGCCATGGCGTACAACATGGCCAAAGCCGCGATTGACCATATGGCCCGAACCGCGGCGATCGAGTTGATTCAACATGGAATTCGAGTCAACGTGTTTCATCCAGGCTGGATCGATACACCTGGAGAAAGAAAGTTTTTTTCGGAAGAGCAACTCGCCAACGGCGCACAGCAAATACCCATGAAGCGTCTTGGGACTTCAGAAGAAATGGCGCATGGCATCTGCTTTACGCTGAGCGAAGAAGCCGCTTACATGACAGGAACTACGTTGACAATGGACGGCGGCGTGGGCTTACCCTGGTGGTCCAAACGCACCGAAGGCGGGCAGTAGGCAGAACGAAGTTTGAAGTTTGAAGTTTGAAGTTTGAAGTTTGAAGTTTGAAGTTTGAAGTTTGAAGTCTGAAGTCTGAAGTCTGAAGTCTGAAGTCTGAAGTCTGAAGTCTGAAGTCTGGCCAACACGCCTCCACCGACCCCGTGTCGGTGGAGCGATGATTGTCAGCTACTTCGCTTCCCTCATGGACTGCTCTCCACCGACCCTGGTCGGTGGAAGCAACGTGATTCATCGTCCCCTTATTTCTTTTCGCCAGCCTTTGAAATCGGCGTTTCTTTGTTGCCGTCGCGGAGGAAGGGTTCTCGTTCCTGGACTCCTTGTACAGGCTTGATCTCTCGAATCCAGATATTTCGAAACCGCACTGGGTTTCCGTGATCTTGGATAGAAATAGGTCCCTTGGCTGGGTGTGCCTTGTACTGAGGTGGACGATTAAATGGAGTGTCTCCGAGCAGTTGGAAATGGTTGAGGATTAAAACGCCGTTGTGGACGGCGGTGATGAAAGCCGGAGTGTCCAACGAAGCGTCCTCTTTGAAACGTGGTCCGGTCCAGAAGATGTCGTACGTATTCCACTCGCCGGGACGCCGCATGGCGTTGACCAAGGGAGGTGTTTGTTTGTAAATCGATCCAGCTTGGCCATCAAAATAGGTGAGGTTGTCAAACGAGTCGAGGACTTGCAGTTCGTACTTGCCCATCATGAAGACGCCGCTGTTTCCTCTGCCTTGGCCATTTCCGACGGCAGGTGTTGGAGCGGACCATTCGATGTGAAGTTGGCAATCTCCAAATTCAGCTTTGGTGGTGATTTGGGCTTTTCCGCAAATCAATACGCCATCTTTTACTTCCCATGAGTCGGCATTTTTCCATTGCGACTTATCTTTTCCGTCAAAGAGCATTACGGCATCCGAGGGTGGATCCGCGTTTTGAGTACCAGGCGTGACGATAGCTGGGGCCGTCCACTTGACTCCATTGAGATACTCTTGGCTTTTCGCAAATGGGGCACAGACAGCGAAACAGAATAATGGAATGAGAGCGCAAGACGCTTTGCTAGAAAGGGATGTACGGAGAAAACGAGCAAACATGATTGGCAATAACTTTCGTTTCAGGAAGGAAAAACTCTTGCCGGATCGAAGCAAAATGCATTTCGTAGAACCCGGCGGGGATTGCATTGTAACTCAAAATGATTTCGCAGGCGGTTGACGTCATAAGGCGAGCGGCAGATTGGGTTATACCGGGAGGGAGAGGCTCCTGCCGAACCAACGCCAAGCTCGGCAGGAGCCTCGCTCTCCCATTGAAACCCTTGGTAGGTAGTTTTTTACACTGCCGCTCCTGGCCGTCATTTCCACCAGCCGTCCAAAATAAGAGACTCCGACCCAACAGGTTGTGTCAGATCCTCTAGAATAAGTTGGCCGGATTACGAGTTACAACCAACCAAAGAGCCAACCATTACCAGCGACGCCAACAGAAAAAACTATGCAATCCAAACTCATTCTCTTGGCGTTCATTGCGGTTTCTGGCGGCTATGCGTATGCAGCTGAGCCCCAGCCGAATGTCCTTTTTATCGCTATCGACGATCTTCGCAACGACTTGGGTGCGTTCGGCGTTGCGCATGCGAAAACACCTCAATTGGATGCCTTTGCCAAGACCGCACGTGTGTTCAGCCGGCATTACGTACAGGTTCCTACCTGTGGTGCCTCGCGCTGCGCATTGATGCGAGGACGTTATCCAACTGTTCCATCGCAAGTCGGCAACGATGGCATCAAGCAAACGCAAAAGGATTGGGGTTCGCAAAGCCTGCCCGCCGTGTTCCGTCAAAACGGTTACCGCACGCTTGCGCTGGGTAAGATAACGCACTATCCCGGCGGCTTAACTGGTAAGGCTTGGGCGGAAGGACCGGAGGAGCTGCCCGGTGCATGGGACCGAGCTTGGATTCCTGATGGTCCTTGGAAAACGCCAGAGGCCATCATGCACGGTTACGCGAACGGTGTTGCGCGCCAACCCGGCAAATCACCGCCGTGGGAAGCACACAACGGTCCCGATGAAGCCTATCCGGACGCTTGGGTGGCGGCTGAAGCGATCAAGACGCTCAAGGAATTGGCAGCACAAAAACAGCCCTGGTTTTTCGGCGTAGGTTTCTTCAAACCGCATCTGCCATTCGCCGCCCCAACGAAATGGCATGACTTGCACAAGTCTGGTGTACCTGATCTGGCACCAGAGGCCGCCGCCAAACCGATGTGGCCGTCAGGCTGGCACAACAGCAGTGAGTTTCGCGGCAACTATGGCCACGAGGCGAGACGCGACCCAGATACCGACCTGGAATACGGGCGATTGATGCGTCGCGCGTACGCAGCCAGTATGAGTTACATGGATGCTCAGGTAGGCCGAGTGTTGGCCGCTTTGCAAGATTTAGGTTTGGAAAAAGACACGATTGTCGTAGTATGGAGCGATCACGGTTTTCTTCTCGGCGAACACGCTATTTGGGGCAAGCACTGTCTGTACGACAAAGCCCTTCGTTCACCGTTGATGATCCGTCATCCTGGCCTCGAATCACCGGGGCTTACGAGTGTTGCAACGGTCGAGACCGTAGACCTATTTCCAACGCTAACCGATCTATGCGGCCTGCCTTCACCGACAGGACTCGATGGCCGCAGCTTACGCCCTCAGTTAGCGGATCCCGCGGCGATTGCCGTCAAACCCTCGCATGGCTTCTGGAGCGGAGGCCAACGCACCGTGCGCACGGATCGCTGGCGTCTCATCGCTAAACTCGACAAGAATGGGACCGCATCGCAAGTCGAATTGTTCGATTACCAAACGGACCCAGATGAGACACGCAACCATGCAGAAACAAAGCCCGAGGTTGTTCAAGACTTGCTCGCACACCTCAAGAGCTTTCCCTAACTGAAATTAGGACACGAAACGATCTCATTCCACAATAGCCATCAACAGCAGACATAATTAACCATCACTGCATTGCGAGTCGAAGAAATCATGAAACCGTTTTCCATTTTCGTCGCGATCTTCGCAGTGTTTTGCTGCCAAGCCTCAGCTGCCGATCGCCCCAACATCCTCTTCGCTATTGCTGACGATTGGGGGCTGCACGCTGGCGCTTATGGCACACCATGGGTGAAGACACCTGCCTTCGATCGCGTCGCCAAAGAAGGCCTGTTGTTCAAAAACGCGTACACGCCGATGGCCAAGTGCGCACCGTCGCGCGCAATCGTTTTGACTGGACGGCATCTCTGGCAAAACGAAGAGGCCGGCAACCACTTGTCCTTTTTTCCCGCAAAGCTGAAAAGCTGGCCCGAGGTGCTTACTGAGAAAGGTTGGCACATGGGAATTACTGGAAAAGGCTGGGGACCCGGCGTCGCCAAGGACGCGAACGGCAATCAGCGTCAGATCACAGGCAAACCGTTTAACTCGCACAAGTCACCGTCACCTACTAATGAAATGGGCAACAATGACTACGCGGCCAATTTTAAAGAATTCCTCGACGCGGCACCCAAGGATGCACCTTGGTGTTTCTGGTATGGGAGCACAGAGCCACATCGCGCTTATGAGTTTCAGTCCGGCATGAAAAAGGGAGGAAAGAAGCTCAGCGATATCGCAAAGGTGCCCGATTTCTTGCCCGACGACGACATCGTTCGGCACGACTTGCTCGACTATGCATTCGAAGTGGAGCACACCGACAATCATCTTGCCCGAATGATCGCTGAGTTGGAAAAGCGAGGCAAGCTCGAAAACACGATGATCATTGTCACCAGCGACCACGGAATGCCTTTCCCTCGCGGCAAGGGCTATGCCTACGAGGACTCGAACCATATCCCGTTGGCGATCCGTTGGCCTGCTGGCTTGAACAAACCAGGCCGTGTGATCGATGACTTTGTTAACTTCACCGATATCGCGCCCACCATCCTCGACTACACTCGCATTGAACACAAAGACAGCGGCATGATGCCCATCACTGGCCAGAGTTGGCGTCCCATTTTGGAAAGCGACAAAGCAGGTCAAGTTATCGTGGAACGGGATCACACTCTTATTGGCAAGGAGCGTACTGACGTCGGCCGTCCAAACGACTGGGGCTATCCCATCCGAGGCATTGTGACAAGCACGCATCTCTTTCTGAAGAACTACGAGCCGACGCGATGGCCAGCCGGGAATCCTGAAACCGGCTACACCGACACGGACGCAAGTCCCACGAAAACACTGGTTCTTGAACTTGGTCGCAAGGACCGGGCGAACAAGTTTTGGCAGCTCGACTTTGGAATGCGGCCAGCCGAGGAATTCTATGATTTGACAAAAGATAGGAATTGCGTAAACAACCTTGCCAGTGAACCCGTGAATGTATCGGGAATGAAGCTGTTGCGAGACCGCATGGAGAACGAGCTCCGAAGTCAAGATGACCCGCGCATGGCTGGAAATGGTCATGTCTTTGACAACTACCCTGCCACCGGCGGCGCTGGTTTCTACGACAAGTATCAAAAAGGGGAGAAGCCCAAGGCTGGCTGGATCGAAGAATCCGACATTGAAAAAGAACCCATCAAACTGCCTTAACATTGGCCGCCAACCCGAAGCGTAAGATTTGAGGTTGCGTATTTTGTTTATTTCGGGCCAAAGGCCCATCTCGCTAACAACCCGTCTGATTTCGTAAGGCAAAGTTGCGTATTTTGTTTTATTTCGGGCCAAAGGCCCATCCATTTACCTAGCCCAGGCTATCGGCCTGGGTGACACACAAACACGAAATTATGTAGGGCTGAAGGCCCGGCAATTTGACAAACGGCCGGGCCTTTGGCCCTAACGCAATTTCGTCTTTGCCTAGTCCCAGGCCGTTGGCCTGGGCTAGGCAAACAACCGGGCCTTTGGCCCTAAACAAGAGTGCGTATCGATCTAGCCTTAACCATCGATCTAGCCTTAACCATCGATCTAGCCTTAACCATCGATCTAGCCTTAACCATCGATCTAGCCTTAGCCATCGAACTAGCCTTAGCCATCGAACTAGCCTTAGCCATCGATCTAGCCTTAGCCATCGAACTACCACTAGCCATCGAGCAACGTATTCAGCTTCTCAACCGCTTTAAAAAATAGGTTCCAATGCTGGGCAAGCGACGATCGGACGAAACAATCGCTACTTTTTTAGCTCTATTCTATTGACTGCCACGCCTCGAATAGCTAAACTTTTAGCGCATCTGCTTTTTCCCGAGGATTTCGAAATGCTTGATCCAAGTACTCTGTCGCGACGCGAGCGGCAAATCATGGACATTCTCTTTGCTCAAGGCGAAGCTACAGTTAAACAAGTTCAAGAATTGTTGGACGATCCACCGACTGTCATGGCGGTCCGGCGTATGCTTCAAATCCTGGAGGAAAGAGGACACCTCAATCGAAAACAAGATACTCGCGAGGTAGTCTATCGTCCGCGTGAATCTCGCAAAGCCGCCGGCTCCAATGCGCTGAAGCATGTGCTGGACACGTTTTTTGGTGGGGCGATCGACGAAGCTCTGGCAGCTCACTTTGCTAGGAAGGAAGAGGTCTCGCCCGAACAACTAGCAAGGCTTCAACAGATGATTGCTCACGCCAAAACGGGAAAAAACCAACGTTCGAAAAGATAGGGTTCATGTTCCATTCACTGCATGCACGAGAATTGATGCACCCATGAGAAATCTAACTTTCGCCAGTTTCAACAACGTCACCATTCTTGGATCAAGCGCCGCAGGGTTTTTGTGCTTGTCTCTTTTAGATGCATCGATCAAGAGCTTGCTGCTCTTGGTGCTAGCGACCGCAGTTAGTTTCATGTTGGTCCGCGCATCGGCTGCGACTCGACATTGGGTATGGGCAAGCACTTTGATCGGCCTCCTGTTGATGCCGGCTTGCGCCATGCTTTTGCCACAGTGGCGTGTGCTTCCATCTTGGCTATCGATCGAAAGCCGTATCGAGCAACAAGCGAATGGGAGCTTGAAAGTGGCATTCAACCAACCTTTGAGTGAAATCCCGCCCGACACTTGGATCTCTCCTTCGCTACCATTCGTGCCGGAGAGTGCTGAGTACTCACAGGTCGAAGCTAAGCGGCCAAGCGATGTTCCTACCGCGATTGAGCGCGCTCCGATTCGATTAAGCGCATACCAATTACTAATTGCGTGGGGTACGGGGTTTTTTCTTTGCCTTCTTCCCATCGCTTTGGCATTTTATCGATTGATACAGTTAGAACTGGTTTACAAAAACGAGAACCCGATTCCCAAAAGACTTGTCGGACAAGTGATCAACGTCGCGAAGAACTTGGGGATTGATGTGCCTCGCGTTCTCATCGGTCCAACTGGAGCCATGCCAATGGTGTGGTCGTTTGGGAAATCGCGATTGTTTCTGCCCGCGGACGTGGACCAGTGGACTGCAAATCGGCTGAACGCCGTTTTGCTGCACGAAATGATTCATCTGAGTCGGCGCGATACAACATGGTTTTGGGTCGCGGCGCTGGCTCGTGCCGTAAATTGGTTTAATCCGCTGGCATGGTATGCGGTTCATCGGCTGCGGGTTGAATGCGAACGAGCTTGCGATGATCACGTCTTGCGAATGGGGGTGGATGCCAGCGACTACGCTGGCCATTTACTGGAGTTAGCGACCAGTGTACGAGCAGCATCGGGAACCGGATCGCTGGCATTGGCCATGGCGAGCAAGCCGAACGTTGAGAATAGGATCGTCTCGATCCTTAATGTGCGAACCAATCGGTGCGGGGTCACTTTGCTCCGAGCGTTGACGGTTTTAATCGCAGTCTCGACCGGTGTAGCAACCCTTGCGACCCTGGCATCTTCCGTTGCCGATAAGAACACGGCCGAGACAAACGTTGCCGATGAAAACACTCCCGCAAATCAAGATGTGGACGTACCTGTAAAATATCCTTACTGCGTGGTGGAGGTGAAAAACCTACAGTCCAGGTCGCTCGAGGAAGCGGTCACTGTTTTCAACCGAGAGGCACAGGAAAGTCCAACTGGTCGATGGCAACCGCCGATCACGGAACAAGAAACATTGGACGCGATTGCGAAATATATTGAGTTAGAACACATTCCTGAGCCTCCAAAAGAGACGCTGCGCGAAATCTTGAAGACAAAAAAACTTCCACCGAATACTTACTTCCGACGCTTCACGCGCTTGGATGACGAGCAGCAGATGCAAGGCGTGTGGTGGGTTCGGTTGGTGGTGAAAGTAGACGCCCCCACGGTCTATTCCGTTCCGGTTCGCACGACCCCGCTCTTTACTCGACCCTACACACAGATGGAACGGCAACAGAATGCCGAACAAGGCCTTACTCTGATCAATCGTTTCGTTTCGTATTTTGATGAGCCGCCCAACATCCTCTTGAAGAAAGAGTTTTCCAGGGAAGCCATGGATCGCTTGATCGGACGCTTTGAAAAAGGGATTAAGCAGAAAGACGTCGAAGGGTTGAAGGAACTTTTCAATTGGCAGGACACAAGCGGTTCGACTAGCGACTTTGTCACCGCCGAATTGCGGATGCTGCTCTTGTCCGAGATTCACTCGGTCAAAATCGAGCCGAAGACTCTTCGTGGCAACTTGATTCATTGGTCCGCCTATCAACATTATCAACCGAATGTGGATGTCGTTGGTTACTTGGAAGTTGAATACACGTTGAAAAGTCCAATGAGAATAGGGCAGGCTGAGCCCGCACCTTATCTCCTCGACCAAGGTGACATCCTGGGCATCTACATCGAAGGGGTGTTGCCCTTCGAGGACAACGCGAAACCGCCGGAGCCACCTCCAACCGCCAATTACCCAGATGCGAATAGTGGAAAACTTGACCCGGCCGTTGGTTTTCCAATCGTAGTTCAGAAGAACGGTACCCTTTCTTTGCCGTCTATCGGACCGATCAAGGTTGCGGGAGCGACGCTTGAGCAGACCACGGAGCTCATCAAAAAAGCCTACTTGGACGCCAAGATTTTTACGAATCGCGATAGGCTAAGGCCAATTGTTACTATGCTCAAAGAACGTTCGACAGGGCCAAGGAAAGTTCTATCGCTCGAGATCGGCAGAGCTGGCGATGAATTTCAATTAGTAAACTATGTCCCGTCGGGGGAACGCAACTTGCCCAAGGGGACTATTGAGGGGTTGTCAGTGCGTGGTCACAACGAAAGACTAGCCGATGGTACGCTGCTGATGACACAAATCATATCCAATCCAGGCTCGCTCATCTCGGCCCATTTGGCAAACGAAGAAATCCGACAACGGGACTTCAGTCGCAAGGAGGGGGAAAATGCGATCTTAGCGAAATTGCGAGACGACGAAAGAAAGTATGTGCAGGGCAATATCACCGAGGTTTCGCAGGGTGGGGATGTAGTCTATATCAATTTAGGCAAGGCCGACGGAGTGCAACCGGGTGTTAGCTTTGCTGTCTTGGCCCCAGACATTATTCATGTTGCGGGTGCGAAGCCGAAAGCGAAAATCCAAGTCGTCGAAGTGATCGCGGGCGCGGAACATCTTTCAAGGTGCAAAGTTGTGTCCATTCCGCCTGCGAACATCAGCAGGGGCGATTCAATTTATTCGGTAGCATGGCAACCGGGAAAAACAGTCGGATTTGCGTTGCTTGGCAAAATGGATATCGATGGCAATGGCACCGATGATCGCGAAAAGGTTAAGGAAATGATTGCAGAGATGGGAGGCCTCGTCACCTTTGATTTGCCACCCGATGGAAAATCCACCGGTGAGTTGACTGCTGAAACGCGTTGGATAGTGATCGGCCAGGATTTCAAAGAGATTGATGTGGGGGGAGTAGTTGACTCCAAAGCAAAACCGCTTGGAATCAGCCGGATCAATTTAGATAAGCTGTTGGGTTGGCTTCGCAAGTCAAGAAGATAGTGAATTAGTACCGCTCACTCCTTCGCATGACCGGGAGTATCCCAGGCAACTGCGTTCGACAGGCAGCTACGAAAGACGGTTTCCATTTCCCTCGTCAGTTGTTCGCTATCGCATACCGTGTCAGGAAAGGTGTCAGGAGTCATTGTTGAGTGGCTGAGTGACTCATGCTATGCCCGTCGCTGGCTAGCCCAGACTTTTTGTCGGCTCCGAGTAGTTTTCGGTCGCTAACTATCAATTTTTAACTGGCAGCGGATTGGATGCAACCCGTCGGCGAAAAACGCCAATTCGATTTTTTCGAAATCGGCGCGAACCCTATGATGTCCTGTGTCCGCCGGTCCCTTGTGTCCAAGATCGGCCCGTAAACGGGATTGCTAAAATTATCGATCTATTTCCGATGGAGTCACCATCGGTCCAATTACAATCCATGAGGGGTCCATTTCAAGGGATGGACACAGTGTCATTCCGTTCGCCATCCAACCTGATTCGCTCTACCGCTCCGAACTTGCATCATGCTCACTACCCTCAAACGATTCGATGCCTTGCTGCGCGGTGATTTGGGATTTGACTCCGAAAAGCAAGAGTTTCAGTTTCCGATCTTTCGAATCGTGTTGTTGTCGATCGTCATGGCGATGCTCTTCGGCGCAAGTATCGGTTCGTTTACTGCGGTCAGCGCGCCCAAGATGAGCGACGGTCTCAATCAATTGCTCGCATCAACGGTGAAAGCCCCGTTGTTGTTTTATTTGACCCTCATCGTGACATTTCCGTCGCTGTATGTTTTTAATGCATTGATGGGTTCGCGATTGAATGTTTCGGCTGCATTGGGACTGTTGATCGCAGCGATTACCGTCATGGTTACAATCTTAGCTTCCCTCGGCCCGATCATCGTCTTTTTCGCGTTCAGCACCCCAGCTGGAAATTCGGGCTATCGCTTCATTTTGCTGTTAGTGGTTGTGTTGAGCACTGGTGCGGGCATTCTTGGTCTGAACTATTTGCTGCGGATGCTCAATCGGTATGCTGCCCATCGTACCGAGGTTGTGGTCCCTCGGATGATTGAACACATGGAACCCAACGCAGAAAGTACCAACAAGCAATTGACGGATCATAACCTTTCACGAACCGTTGCCACCGATCAACGCGAAAAACCGTCAGCCGGAACGGGAACCTCGGCGACAGCGATCTTTCGCGTGTGGGTGTTCGTGTTTTCAGTTGTCGGCGCCCAAATGAGCTGGGTCTTGCGACCGTTTGTCGGTTCGCCTGATAGACCGTTCAGTTGGTTTCGGGAGCGAGAAGGAAACTTCTTTCAAACCGTGTTCGATTTGATCTTACAAATCTTCTCCGGTAGCTGAGGATGGAGCTGCCATGTCCAGGGTCGAACCCAATCTGAGCTTCGTGCCCAATCTCGTTCGAAATGGATCGCGATTGATTGATGATGTGTTGCGTGGGCGAGTTGAGAATTGGCTGGCCGCCGACCAACGATTTGTGCTCTTGCGGATCTTGCTAGTGATCGCAACGTGTGGGAGTCTTTACGGAGCGACGATGGGCTCTTATGCTCCAAGTTGGGGCGAGATACGTGTGTTGCAAATGTGCTACTCCGCCTTGAAAGTTCCGTTCTTGTTACTGTTGACATTCTTGATTAGCCTTCCTAGTTTCTACGTCGCCAATTCGATGATTGGCTTGCACGCGGATTTCGGTCGGGCATTGCGAGCCCTGATGACGACTCAGGCGGCTTTGACAATTGTACTAGCAGGCTTTGCACCGTTCACAATGCTGGTGTACGTATCGGGCTGCAGTTATGATCAAGCGTTGGCCTTTAATGCAGGTATGTTCGGCCTAGCGAGTGTGTCCGTTCAAATATTGTTGCGACGATTGTATCGACCTTTGATTCAACGCGATCCACGCCACCGTTGGATGGTGTTTGCTTGGATTGTCATTTACAGTTTCGTGGGAATTCAGATGGGATGGGTCCTGCGCCCGTTCATTGGCACTCTGAATCAGGCAACGACTTTCTTTCGCGAGGGAGCCTGGGGAAACGCATACTTGGTGGTACTAGAGTTGATTTCACGATTGCTTTAGATAAGCCTAAACGTGGCAGGAACGAATGGCACTTAATCGACGCTTCGCACCGCGAAAGTGATATCTACGGGTTGGTTTCTTGTGGCTGAACGAGGCCCTCGCTTAGGTTTTTCAGGAACCCAACGAGCGAAGGACCTCGCTCGTCTACAACTGTTAATTTTTATTCAAAAGTCTTTATTTTGGTGGGCTTAGCTAGTACTATAAGGCGTTTTGGGTCCCAACTCAAACTCTATCTTTTATGACCTTGACGATTGAATCCATGATGAATCGAAACTTGTTTAGGATCAGCGTGGCACTTTCCGTCGCGTTGCTGACATCGCAAGCCAATGCAGGAATCACTTTTGATTACTCGAATGACGGGGGATTCTTCGCCTCGCACTTGGTAGCCAAGGCCGCACTTGAAAAAGCTGCTGCCGACATCAATTCAGTAATCAACTATAATCTCGGAAGTGTCAGCGATAAGGCCATCGGAACGAGCGGCGGGAAAACCGTGACTGTGGATTGGAAATATACTTACACCAATCCGACTACTAACGTTCCTGTCGACATCCTCGACACCGCTTTGGCCGCGAACGAGATAAGAATCTTTGTCGGAATGCAAAACCTCGCAGGGTCAACGCTAGGACAAGGAGGACCAACCGGTTACGGTATAAACGCTAGTGGCTCCGATACCGGTGGAGGAACGTTTGCTGCAGCGGTCGCAAATGCGCAGGCAAATGATCAACATGGGCGTGGCGGCGGTCCAGTTATTTCGTCTTTTACAACGTCATTGTTTGGCTCGAATTATACAGCTACTTTAGGTGCGTCTATCGGCAATCTTTGGTTCGACTCCGACACCGACAACAACGGAACTACCGACAATGACGCGACGCTCAATGCAAATTGGCATTTCGATAGCACCACCGCCGTTGCCGCAGGCAAGAGCGATTTCTATTCGGTCGCGCTTCATGAGACTCTGCACGCCATTGGATTCGGAACTTCGCAGACTTGGAACTCGCTGATTACAGGCGGAGACGACTGGACGGGTGCCAATGCGATTGCCGCCGCCGGAACCGGTGTCAACTTAATTGATGCTGGGGGTGCTCATATCGCCAGTGGAATCATGAGCACACGTCTTTCCGACGGTGGCTTGCAGGAAACTGTAATGTCACCCAGTATTACCATCGGTACAAGAAAATCGTTGACCGCGCTTGATGTGGCGTTCCTCAAGGACCTCAACTACAGTATCGCGGCCGTTCCCGAGCCCTCGTCCATGCTCCTGGTCGCCGCGGTTGCAGTTCTTGCGACAGTAAGGGCTCGTCGAAAGAAAGGCTCATTCGCATTGGCCAATTGATTTTTGATGGTGCGAATGTTAGTTTGTATCACGGTAGGGACGGCCATCGCTGGCCTCGTTCCGATTGGGAGATTTAGATATGGGGCCGCGGCTGACGGCGAAAACCATTGGAATCGTCGACGTTTCTTTTTAATCGAAACGATTCGAGCACAGAAGTCGGACTTGCTCACTCGTCGACACGTTTCGAGTGCTCCATCCCGAGCGAACCGCCAATGAGCGGACGTTTTCTGGATTCAAGTCGGAGGCCACGAGCGGGGCTTGTATCGACTGGATAGGGGCGTGTGGCAATCTTGGCGTTCTTTTTCTTGGAGGGAAGCGCCCCGATGCGAACTTGGATACAATAGGCGCATAGAGCGTTTTCTACTTGCATAGATGCAAGCCATGCGCTCAGAAAAATCAGCGAGCCTCTAACATGTCGAAGCAAGACCGAATAACGGACGCATTTCAAATGGATCGCGTCAATCC
>JANMLD010000367.1:0-1268 GCA_031372345.1 Pirellula sp. | reverse complement strand
TGCACCGAGGCAAAAGGTGCCAGGAGCAAGGCCATAATGGCAAGTATATTCAGTTTGCTTGTAGTCATGCTGTTATTCATTTTCTTTTTTAGATCGTGATCGGGAGGGCGAGGCTCCTGCCGAGCCAATGTCAAGCTCGGCAGGAGCCTCGCTCTCCCAAATGAAGACTCGGCGGGTAGATTTCAACATGCCGCTCGCCTTGCAAAGTGTTACTTGTCCTTCGATTTGTTTCCTTGCATGATGAATTCATCGCGAGATAGGAAACCGTCCTTGTTCGTATCCCACTTGTCGAAGCGTACACTGGCGGCAGCCGAGTCGGACTGGTTGTTGGTGTAAACCTCACGACTGAGTTTACCCACTTTTTCTTTATCCAACTTGTCGAAGCGTGCCGCACGTTCGCTTGATTCCACAACGGGCTGATTTGAGATTGAAACAGCTGTCTTCGCCTTATTGCCTTTCGGCGCGTTACCTTCTATGGCAGAGGAACCGACGGGTGGAAGGTGTTTCGCAAGTGATTCCAATAGTACTTTGTGCTCGGGTTTTTTGGCTACGCTTACGGTTTCGGCTGGATCGTTCTGCTCGTCATAGAGTTCGGTTGCCATAATGCTCGGTCCGTTTCGGTCGCGCCAAAAAATCGCCCGCCAACGGCTGTCGCGTATGCTGTAACCCATTAGATCGGTGCCTGTGGCTGGGTCTTTCCGCGGATATTGGCTGATCGCAACGCGTGTGGCTGGCGCTGTTGGGTCGGTTAGAAAGTTCTTAAGACTGGTTCCGTCGATCTTCTTCGCGGTTGGCAGGCCGCAGAGGTCGACCAGTGTGGGATAGACGTCGACGAACTCAACAGGCGCCTCACACTTTTGGCCTGCGGTTTTGGATTTGGGAACACTGATCAGCAATGGGGCACGTGCCGCGAGCTCGAAGTTCGTATGCTTGTGCCAAAGTCCGTGGTCACCCAGTTGCCAGCCATGATCCCCCCAAAGAACGATGATGGTGTTGTCTGCGAGCCCTTCCTTGTCCAATGCATCGAGCAGCTTGCCAACTTGTGCGTCGGTGTAGCTGATGCAAGCGTAATAGCCGTGTCGCAACGTCTTGGCAAAATCAGAAGGAATGGGGTCATCTTTTGGAACGCCTGGGTAATTGTGGAGTTCGCTGTTCTTGTGGCCAGCGAAGCTGGGACTACCCTCTGGCAAATGATCGATGGTTGGCAAGGGGATGGAATTCGGATCGTACAGATCCCAATACTTCTTCGGTGCAACGAACGGCAAGTG
>JANMLD010000345.1:0-3408 GCA_031372345.1 Pirellula sp. | reverse complement strand
GATGAAACTGAAACGTTTTTTGAAGAGTGAAGATGGACCAACGGCAGTCGAATATGCCGTTATGCTATCGCTCATTATCGTTGTTTGTCTAACAGCCGTTACAAGCATTGGCAAGAACGCCAAGTCAACCTTCACTACGGTATCGACCCAACTCGGTACGTCCAGCTAGTTCCCGTCCGTCGGCGAGGCTCAATCAAAAGGTGCACTTCCCATGACACAAGCTTTCTTTCCCATCGAAGCGATCGGTAGCCTTTGGGAAATCGTTTGCTTTGGATGTACGCTTTTTGCAGTTGCAACGGCTTGGATTTTGGCACCTCGGTAAGAGAACGGTATCCCAACCCGAAGCGTAAGCGAGGGACAGGTCCTGCACTCACGGTTCGGATGATGAGGGGTCGTTTCACATCGACTCTCGACTCTCGCCTAAGCACCAACTGGCTTATGGCTTCATGACCAAAACCGTTTCGCCAAGCTGCAAATGGAGTGCAGTCATGACGGAAGAATCCACTGATACGCAATCATCTTGGATGATCGCGTCGCACTGAACAGCCACGAATGGCGATTTCGAAGTTGTGACAATGGCTTTGGGATAAAACTGCCCATGGGCTTCATCTCGCCAACTATTGCTTCCGCTCTCCGGCGAGACCGAGAACTTGCCAGTCGCTTGAACAGCTGCAATGCTTTGTGTGGCGCATTGGACTACCGGTCCACCGTCGAAGATGTCGATCTGATCGGTCCGCACAAATCCTTGAGACTCGAGCATCGCTAGCGCCGGCTTCGTCTGAGGGTGCACCGTGCCGATGACGTCGATCGCGTCCTTCGGTAAAAGCTCTAAATAGATCGGATACTTTGGCATTAGGTCCTCGATAAATTGCTTATCGATCATGGATAGAGAGTCCGCCCGCGGAAAATCCATCGTAAAGAAATGGGACCCGATCGCTTCCCAGAATGGACTTACTCCATTCGGATCGAGAAAGCCTCGCATCTCCGCGATGGTTTGCGATGCGAACCGTTTTGGATGAGCATAAATGTAAGCAAATCTGGACATGCTTAGCAACTTGCCACATCCATGGCCGCGGTACTCGGGTCGCAAAAACAAACTACCGATCTCCGTTGGTCCGTTATGTGTTTTTATCAAATGCAGAGACTTGATCTCTTGTGTTTGCTTAAGAAGTTCACAGTAATGTTTCTCCTCGACAATGCGATAAGCGTAGAACGGTTCAAAGCCTCCAATTTTAGAGAATATGCAGGAGGTGCCTACCAAACGGCCAGTCTCGAGATCTTGCATCACAAATACATATGGGGCTCCTTCGGCGCGTTCCGTCAATCGCCGAAAAGCGAAATGCGATCGCTCTATGCGATCCGCCAACTGCTCCTTATCGATATTGAGCGAGGTCATCCCAGCATTGGCCTGTCCAATCAAATCCCAAAGCGCGTCGAGATCTTCCAACGCAACCTCACGAACAATTACCATGGCTGAATCTCATCCCATTGTTTAGGTAACGATGTCAGAACGCGATTTCCGGACTTGGTAACGAGCACGTCATCCTCGATTCGAACGCCTGCGACCCCAGGAATATAAATTCCCGGTTCAACGGTCACAACCATGTCGGCTTCCAACGGTCGTTCCTGTCCCTTGGCGAGTCGGACCGATTCATGGATCTGGAGACCAAAGGAGTGGCCCAACGAATGCGTAAATCGCTTTCCGAATCCTGCCTTCTCAATGATTCCGCGAGCGATCGCGTCGACCTCACTCATGATGATACCGGGGCGAATCGCTCGTATCGCCGCTTCTTGTGCAGCCAATACGGTTTGGTAAATTTTCTGAAACTTGGCCGTCGCTTTTCCGGTTATGAGCACGCGAGTGATGTCGCTCAAATAAAGGTTCTCTTTCGCGCCCCAGTCAATCAACACAAACGCGTCCTCGTCAATGCGTTTGGTGGACGGTCGACCGTGTGGAAGGGCAGCTCTGGGTCCAACACCCACAATGGACTTGAAGGCACTGCCGGTGCCACCGAGTTTGCGAATCGAAAACTCAAGTTGGTCAGCCACGGATTTCTCAGACATGTCCCCCGTCAACATCGCTCGAACCGAAACGAACGCTCGTTCCGCGATGGAAATGGCTCTCTCGATGGCCTCAATCTCAGAAGCATCCTTGCGCTCTCGGAGCTGTTCAATGACACCGCTGCAGGAGCCGAATCGAATCTTCTCAACTTGCCCCGTAAGTTTCTCCCACTGGGCAAGGGTAATGGATTGGGATTCGACGCAGACCTCACTTACCGGCTGCGTTGCTAACCACTTGGCGGTTGCATCGATCATGGTGATCGTTGCACCGCGTACAAAAACGGAATCGAGCGGGCATTCTTGCTGCAACTGCTCTTCGTAGCGTGGATCGCTGAGAATCGTGATCGTGTCTTTATTGGCGAACAGATAGCCGTCTTCGCCGGTAAAGCCGGTGAGGTAGGTCACATTGTAAGGGCAGGTAACGAGTAAGTTCGGTAACTTGCGATCCCGTAGTTCTCGGAAAAGGCGTTCACGTCGTTTGTTGAAATCAGGAGTCAAGAAGGGGCTCGTTGAGGGTTCAGGGTGAAGGGGTGGTGAAGGGTGAAGGGTGAAGGGTGAAGGGTGGTGAAGGGTGAAGGGTGGTGAAGGGTGAGGGGTGAAGGGTGGTGAAGGGTGAATGATGAAGGGTGAGGGGTGGGGGGTTGAGGGGTGAGGGGTGAAGGGTGAGGGGTGAAGGGTGGGGGGTGAAGGGTGGGGGGTTGAGGGTTCAGGGATGGGAGTAGGGGAGTAGGGGAGTTGGGAGCCATCTCAGGTTCCTCCTGTCCCTTGGGGCTCAAGTTCCTGCTAAACGTTTGGAATCGTTAGCAAGCCTGCAGAACAGCGATCAAGCCTGCAGAACAGCGATGAAGTATGGTGTATTGCGGTTTTCACCGCCACTACCCTCCCCCACTTCATCCAACGCCTTGAAGCATTTTGATCAATGAAATGGCACGCTATTTGAACTTACGCCTTCCGTTCGGGCTCGCCCCGACGGAGGCAACAATTGGCAGCTACAGGCATGATCGTTCGGTTCGAGCTCTCCACCGAGTTTACTCGGTGGGAGCAACGTTTGGATGCGAGAAACGCTGCTTCCACCGGTATGAAACCGGAGGAGAGCCTAGCTAGCCACTCACGGGTTACTAGTAGCTGCCAATTATCGCCCCACTGGCATGAAGCCAGTGGTAGCGAAACACAGGAAAAAATGCTTCACAGCGTTTCACTCCATCACTCCACCACTCCATCACTCCATCACTCCACCACTCCCGCCTCCAACCTCCCGCGTCCCGCCACCCCCCGCCCCCCCCCCCCCCAACCCCCCCACCCCCCCCCCACCCACAACAGTTTTAAAAAATTAACCGCTGGGGAAAA
>JANMLD010000337.1:0-17002 GCA_031372345.1 Pirellula sp. | reverse complement strand
GGCATAAAGCCGACGGCATGCTTAGCCCGCTCGCTTGAGTACCGATTGTTCAACCGCCGTCGATGGCAATGCGACCTTTTGCAACATACCACCTTGTACCGGCGTTGCAAAAATGGTTGACTTGGAGTGGCACAGCCTTGGCAACCAATCCGTGATTGCTCGACCCTGTTGACTATCGACGCCCCAGCAGCCGTCGATAATGATCAAGTCGCTTGGCAAGACTGTGTGTGCGACACGTGCCAGAGCATTGGTCGGGTCCCCTGGAATCAAGTGTGCTTTCACTCCAAACTCTGCCAGCATGCGATGTGCCGTCTTTAGGTTCATGTGCGGCACGCCCGCGGCTGCCGACTCGAAAGCATCGACGCCGACATACCGAATTTGCGTGACACCCTCTGGTAACGTGCACAAAGGCAAAACTTGCTTGATCCGCTCCCCCGATCCGAGGCCGATTTCAAGAATCGATGCAAAGGGATTCTCGATAACGTGTTGGAACAGAGCCCGTTCGCTTACGGGTTTGGAGAAGTAGCGCCAGTAGAGACGTTGTACCCAACTCAACCGAGCCATGATTCGAATTCTCCGGTGCGAGCGCGTTTTATGATTTGGCTAGAAAAGATCAAAGGTGCCGCGTTTGGAACCGGACTTCTGCATCCATGCATTGTTCCAGCTCCCAGCGGCAGAAAAACCATTTCTTCATGGAATGCAGAAGCCGCTCGTTCGCATCCTTGCGACAGACCGTTTCCGCTGAAAAAATCGCAGCTGAGAAGCACACCCAACTCTTATTCCCAAATTTGCATGGGAAATCTGAGTTGAAGCAGACCACACCAACTGTATTGTTTTCTTTCGGCAACTGGTGGATCGAGAATTCAGACCAGTTCAACGCAACGGAATCTCTTGTGCAAAACGCCTATTGTAGCGGTCGAATCGATTACGCTAGCAAACCGCAGGCGAGAGTTGTTGCTTCACACCTGGAATATTATTGAGAATCGTGGCGGTGACCTACTTTTAGACGAGCGGCGATGTGGAAGCACCAATCACAACCCGACACGTAAGTGAGGGACCTGCGAAGTTGGCCTCGCTCGTATGTTGATTTCTCGGCCGCTCGCCTTAATTGGTCTTTTGTAACTTTTCAAATCCAGGTTTTCATCGAATGAATCCGACGCGATCGCCAAAGCCATCCGGAACCGCAGATGTTTCGTTACCGCTAAAACGCGAACAAGCAAATATCGAATCTGCCTGGTCTTACCGCCCGTATTGGGAGCAATGCGAACGCAGACTAGCCTTGTCGGCAATGCCCTGGATGCCCTGGAGCATCGGACCACAGGAATCAGCCAGCAGTCCTTTTGTAAACGATTTATCGCATTCTGTTGATCTCCCTTCGAATCCTGCCTACGCCCAACCTCTCGATCCCAACTTAGCACCCGGCGTCGAACAACATCTGAGCGAAGCACATTCGCAAACGGGGTGGAATCAAGTTCATTCGCAATTCGGATTGACTGGCAAGGGCCAGACCGTCGCAGTCATCGATAGTGGCATTGCGTTCGACCATGTGGCGTTGGGCAAAGGATATGGACCGGGATACAAGGTAGTCGGTGGTTGGGATTTTGCGGAGAATGATGCACGACCATATGACGATGCACCAGCCGGCTTTCACGGGACGCATGTCGCTGGAATCATAGGAGCCAATGACGGTGTGCATTTAGGGGTCGCCCCCAACGTCGACTTGGTGTCCTTGCGGGTTTTCACCGATGCGGGAAAAGGGGAATTGGCTTGGACCGAAAGTGCGCTCAAATGGGTTCATGAAAATCGAAACAGTTTTGAGAACCCTATCACCACCGTGAATCTCTCGCTCGGTTCCGCTTGGAATTCAAGCACCGTGCCATCGTGGGGCACACTTGAGGATGAACTTGCCCAGTTGCAGCGGGATGGAATCGTCGTCGTCGCTTCCGCAGGAAATTCTTTCCAACAATACAAAACACCTGGCCTCTCCTATCCTGCGGCAAGCCCCTATGTTATTCCTGTTTCGAGTATCGACGCCAATGGGCAACTCAGCGATTTCAGTCAACGCGATGCCCGATCGATTGCGGCACCTGGACGATCGATCGAGAGCACGGTTCCCGACTATTTCTATGGCAAGGATGGCGTTTCCAACGATTGGTCAACCGCCAGCGGCACAAGCATGGCAGCTCCTTACATTGCCGGTGCCAGCGTCCTAGTCCGCGAAGCCATGGAATTGGTAGGAATGCAAAATATCACGTCGCAATCGATCTACGAACACTTAAAGTCGACTGCAAACTCGATCTGGGATAGCGTCACCAAACAGAACTATCAGTCACTGGACCTAGACCGGGCGATCGAGAGTCTGCTCCCGTTGGATACCGCTGGCGACTCGCTTGCGACCGGGCAACTGGCTACGATTCAAAACCGTTGGCAAACGGACGGATGGATCAATTCGCTTGCGGACAGGGATGTCTACCGACTTGCACCAATACAAAACGGGACCGTTTCGGTTCAGCTTGGCAGCGACTATGTCGATGATGCTGTCTTCCATCTTTTGCGAAGCGGCCAAGACACTGTCCTGCAAGCGTCCAACGGGCGGTTGTCCTTTTCGGTGCTGGCAGGCGAGTCGATCGGTCTGAGTATCGCCGACCAAAACTCAATTGGTTCCTACCATTTGGACTGGACCTTTGCCGCAAGTACATCCGGTGGTGGCGGAACTACGGGCGGCGGGGGGAACGTCCCGGCAATTCCAACCAATGTAGTCGATCTCGGTTCCGTCGATGTACTGGAGCGATCACTCAGCGGCTCGTCGAGATACTTACTCACGGCAGAGCACACCGGGTTCCTATCAGTCGTCGTCGACGCGGGCTCGCAAGCATCCGGTAGCTTGCAAGTATTAAGGCCAGCGGTTGCGAATGGCACCTTGACTGACTCCACCGTCGTGGACCAACAATGGCGAATCGATCTCAACGTTACGGAGGGCCAAAGCATCGAGTTCGTTCTGCCTGACGCTACCAACCGCAACGTGCATGTCGTAAACCTGCTCCAACAGCAAGGCACTGCCCTTACCATCCATGGAACCGAAGCGGCGGACAATTTCAAAGTCGATCTCAGCAACGGCATCGTTGCGACGGTGGCTGGAATTGCGTATCAATTCGACAGCAAGACGATCAATAGTGTGTCGATGGATGGACAACAAAACAATGATACACTCACAGTTATCGGCTCTGCTCAGTCTGAGAAGGCAGAATTGCGACCAGGACTTTCAACTTTCGAAAGTGCGCAACTGAGTATCCGTGCGACCCATTTCGAAAATGTTCACTTCCTCGGCGGAGGCGGGCCTGATCGCGCTTATTTGTATGACGCTGAGACCGACGATCGCCTCAATAGTTGGCCGAACAAAGCCGAGTTGACGGGCGTGGGTTATGCGTTTTCGGTCGACCATATCGAACGCATCTTTGTGCATGCGGTTCAAGGAGGGGACGATCAAGCGTTTGTGTTTGACTCTGCAGGGGACGATATTTTGAGCGTCCGCCCGCAGTTTACGAGTCTAGGCGGTGCAGGGTATTTTAACTACGTGGCTGGCTTCGAACGTGTGTTCGCTTATGCTTCGGCTGGTGGGATCGATAGCGCTGCACTTTACGATTCCATTGGAAACGACTTGTTCAGCACCAGCGGCGAATCGACCTCGATCGTTGGACCGGGGTTCTCGACGTTCGCGAGAGGCTTCGAGAATGTCGAAGCGTTTTCGACCGCGGGTGGTGTCGATCGCGCCACGGTTTACGCACCCAACGGTGGCAAACTGACATCGGGTGCAGACTATGTAGGCATGCAAGATGCAACCCGTACCAGTGTAGCGAGGAGTTTCGAGCGAGTCGAAACTTTCTTGGCTGGGCAATCGATTGCAACGCCTGCCTATGCCTCCTCCATTTCAACGCAGTCAGACGTTTCCACGGATTCAGAACCGCCAACTTCAGCGGCCTCAAACTCGACACTGCCGTTCTTATTCCAAGCCCACCCATCGGAATCCGTGTTAACTGCAGCGAACGAACAAGACGTATCTTCGAATCGCGATGCAAATGAGTTAGCCCTCGGCAGTATCGATTGGATCCATAGCCTGTTAGAACAAGAAATTCAGCGTCAAAGGAGCGGAGGGAACGAAAACGCTTCTCGGTTCAGTGGAAGCTTGGTCGACGCGTCTAGATTTGCATTGGACCTTTCTTGGACGGACACAGATAGGGAGCGAGCAGCCCTGGATGAGATTTTTTCTAGGCATTTGTAGCTTGCTAAGCCCAACACTTCTGAAAAAACAATAGCCGCGTCCGCCGTCACCCGCCGCTTTTGAAGTTGCACTATTGTGTTGAGGGCCGAAGGCCAGGTAGTTTGCCTAGCCAAGGCCAACGGCCTGGAACTACGCAAAAAGCAATTATTTTAGGGCTGAAGGCCCGTCCGATTGTCAAATTGCCGGGCCTTCAGCCCTAACCAATGGCGTGTTTGCGTGTCACCCAGGCCGTTGGCCTGGGCTAGGCAAATGGTTGGGCCTTTGGCCCGAAATACATCTAAACGTGCAACTTCAAAACCTGCGGCTCATGGTTAAACGAAATACTAGTCGCATAGTAGTCGCTACGAGATCGTATCGTTGCCTATATCGGATATATTACGCCCTGCGACGGTAAAACTGTCGGCCCGAACTCGGTTGGCGGAACACATGCTTGAGGCTTTGCAATGCGATTATCACTTCAGAACGTTCTAATATACACATTTCTATTTCACTTTGCTTTTGCTGGATTAAGTACTGCGGACGACTGGCCTCAATGGAGAGGTGCCGCGAGGGACGGCAATTGGAACGAAAGCGGGATCCGGGATGATTTGCCGGATGGGCAATTGCAATTGGACTGGTCCGTCGAGATTGGCCCGGGATATACCGGACCGACCGTTGCGGATGGCCGCGTCTACGTAATGGACCGGCAAGCTGAAAATCGAAACGCATCCGAACGGATTCTTTGCTTTGATTCAAGGACGGGTAACTCACTTTGGAAACACGAGTATCCGGCGGACTATCGAATCAGTTACACCGCAGGCCCGCGCGCCAGCGTGACGATTCACCAAGGCTACGCATACGCGGTCGATGCCATGGGCCACTTTCATTGCCTGGATGCCAAATCGGGCGCGGTCATTTGGAAGCGTGATCTGCAATCGGAATACAACATCAAAATGCCGATCTGGGGCATTGCGGCGTCGCCCTTCGTTTATGGCGACCTTGTCATCCAGCAAGTGTCCGGAGCGGATGGGGCCTGCATGGTGGCGTTTCAAAGGGTCGATGGCAAAGAGGTATGGCGTTCGCTGGCAGACCGCGCTGGCTATTCGTCTCCGATCCTCATTAAGCAAGCTGGGCAGGATGTTTTGGTTTGCTGGACGGGTGACAGTCTGTCCGGGATAGATCCGATGACAGGAAAGATTTTTTGGGGACATCCGTTTCCACCGTCGAGAATGCCGATCGGAGTTGGTGACCCAATTGTTGAGGGTGACAGACTATTTGTTTCGTCTTTTTACGATGGTTCTTTAATGGTGCGTATTCCGAAAGACAAATTGACGTCCGAAGTGATTTGGAAAGAGATGGGACCGGATGAGCAGCATACGAAATCGTTGCACGCCATGATTGGAACTTGTTTAATGCAGGATGGGCTCGTATTTGGTGCAGACAGTTACGGCGAATTTCGGTGCCTCGACGCCGAAAATGGAAATCGCATTTGGGAAGACTTGACCGCGGTCCCCAGGGCACGATGGGCAACCATCCACATGGTTCGACAAGCCGATCGAGTTTGGATGTTCAATGAACGCGGCGAGCTGTTGCTGGCAAAACTTTCTAAAGCTGGCTTGAACATCCTCGATCGTTGCCAATTGATTGCGCCAACCAGTGTCCAACTTGGACAGCGTGGGGGCGTTTGTTGGTCGCACCCGGCTTTTGCAGAAAAGAGCATCTTCGCCCGCAACGATAAGCAATTGGTTCGAGCGTCCTTAGCCAAATAGCGATTCCGCTCATTGTGTGGCTGAGCGAGTCGTCATGTAGCTGAGCTCGGCCCTCGCTCCGGTCTTATGTAGCTGAGCGAGGCCCTCGCTCAGGTCCAACAAGAACGCAACAAGCGAAGGGCCTCGCTCCGGTCTTATGTAGCTGAGCGAGGCCCTCGCTCAGGTCCGACAAGAACTCAACGAGCGAAGGGCCTCGCTCGTCCACGCTACTATGCCATGGATTCAATACCGAGTTTTTTCATCTTTTTATAGAGAGTCGTTCGGTTAATCCCCAGTTGATCGGCAGTGACGTTTCGGTTCCAGTCATTGGCTTTGAGCACTTCCAAGATGATTTGTCTTTCTGGCGCTTCCAGTGCTTCGCTTAGCGTCCGGGCGCTTGCAACGACATGCTGTGGCACCGAATCCGGCTTGTGGCCAAGAGGCGTTGGTGTCGCGTGCAAAGTGGGCGGACCTCCGGAATGAGGTTGCGTCCCAGTATGTGTCGCACCAAGCAACGATCGCGGCAGGGCTTCGCAGTCGATACTTCGAGACTTGGTGAGCAGAACCGCACGTTGAATAACGTTTTCAAGTTCGCGAATATTACCCGGCCAAGCATGTGCCAACATGGTATTCATGGCATTGTTGGTGAAACCATCGACCTCGCGTGCGAATTCTTTACAAGCGGTTCGCAAGAAGTGTTCGGCCAGCAACGGAATATCGTCGGGACGTTCACGCAACGCCGGCAGTTCAATGTGGATGACGTTCACACGGTAAAACAAGTCCTGACGGAACCTTCCCTCAGCAACGGCGGCGTCTAGGTTCTCGTTGGTGGCTAAAATGGTGCGTGTATCGACTGAAATGGTTTCGGTTCCTCCGAGCGGCTCGAATTGCAACTCTTGTAGAACTCGCAACAATTTGACTTGCAACGCTTGGCTTGCCGTTCCGATTTCGTCTAGGAAAATTGTGCCCTTATCGGAAAGTTGGAACTTACCGACTTTATTGTGGGTGGCACCAGTAAAGGAACCGGCCAAATGGCCAAACAATTCGCTCTCCAACAAGGTATCGGGAAGCGCACCACAAGCAACCTCCACAAATGGGGCTTTGCGGCGCGATGACTTTTTGTGGATAGCCCGGGCGATCATGCTCTTGCCGGTTCCGTTTTCACCTGTGATGAGAATCGACGCGCGGGAATCCGCGACATTGTCTATCATCTCAAAGATTTTGAGCATGCGCAAATCATGACTGACAATACTCTCGAGTCCGAAACGCCGATCGAGGGCTTCCTTGAGGCGTTCGTTTTCATCCTTGATGTCTTTTTGCTGGAGAGCTCGGGTTATGGCTGTTTGAAGTTCATCGTCAATAATGGGTTTTGTCAACAGTTCGAAAGCACCGGCGGCAATCGATTCGCGTGCCGCATCGGGACCTGCATAACCGGTCATCATCAAAACCGGCAATTGCGGAAATCGTTTGCGGACTTTCTTGAGCAAGGCCAGACCGTCACCATCGTCAAATCGGACGTCGCACAATAGCAAGTCAAAAGATTCCTTGGCGAGCATCTTAATTGTTTGCTCGGTGCTTAGCGCCGTTTGTACAGAGTAGCCTTCGCTAGAGAGCCAGTCTGCCATAGACTCCAGAAGCCATTGATCGTCGTCCGCGATCAAAAGGCGTGCCTTGTGCTCTTTTTTAGTGCTGTTGATTGCCATTGAACGGATCGTGATTTGCAGGTTGTGTTTTTGAGAATATCGGAAGCGATGTCACACTTAGGAAACATAGGTTGACTTTTCGCATCATGCCTGCCAAACAGTCTGTTTCCAGGATCCAACAGGCGTTCTTATTGAAATGCGACTCGAATCAGCGTCAAAATCGTTAAAATCGGCTGTGGATATCAAGACGATTGGATTCCGGTGGAATATCCTGGAGTAGATCCGTTTGACACGTAAAGGAGAGTTTTTATTTTGCATTCACGAGTTTGGCAGCGATTACTTCGGCAAATAAGAATGCCAGAATATCATTGGGCGGTTTGGGTTTTCGGGGCCATGGCAGGTGTGCTTGTTCCGATCCTACTAGTATTGGGCGGGTGGCTCATCCAACTGTTGCTGGCCGGTCAGCAAGGGACGGCCGAGAGCAAAATGTCTGCCATGCCTGACCATTTGAAGGTCGGCCAATTCTTTGAGCTGGGTACAGCATGGCTCAATTCAGGCGGCAGTATTCTACGCGGAGTGCTTGGAATCGTGGCTTTGATTGTCATCGTGATCGCGTTGGAATGTATTGCGCTGCTTACTTGCTATCGAGCAGCCCTGCATACATCGCTGGAAATCGCTGTCGAGTTACAACGAAAGCTCTTTGGGAAATCGGGCGCATTGGCAATGGAGCAGGGGCTGTCCGGACAACAAGACGCAATGCAAGAGATGCTGTTTGTTCACGTACCTACCGTTCGCGAGTCAATGAGTCAGTGGTTTCGCGTATTCCCAAGGCACATTATTCAGGCCATTCTGCTGCTGGTGCTATCTGCGTCCATTCATCTTTGGATCACGGCGTTGGCGCTCATTTGTGCCGTCTTGGTGTGGGTACTCTATTCCAATTTGGAATCGGCTCGCCGAAAAAAGCGACCGGTGCTTTTCGAGCGTGCACGTGCTGCCAGCGAACAGCTTTCGTACCTCTGCAACACGGCCCCTCTCTTGGCTTTTGTGCACGATCACGAGGATACGAAAGTGAGCTATGAAGGCCATTTAAATTCCTATCGCCAATCCCAAATGCAATTGGCGGACGGAGGGACTTGGAAGTCGCCGACGATGCTGTTGACATGCGCCGTGCTCATTGCATTTCTAATTGTGGTAGTTTCCATCCGTTTTTTAGACGAAACGTCCAAGTTGCATTTCGGCGAACTCTTTGTTCTGTGTACATCGATCGTTCTTTGTGTCGCAAGCCTGCATCGTTTCCAGCGAGCATTTCATCGTTACAAGATGGCAGAACCGGCAGTCGATCGACTGGCCACTTATTTTGAACAGCCAACCGTCGACAACAGCCAGCAAGACCGAATTCGGCCAACAAAGATCTTGCACAGCATCGTCTTGGAACATGTCACCATCAAGAACAGCTCCGGACAAAAACTACTGGAGGACATTTCAACAACGATCAAACCTGGACAGTTGACCGCGATCGTCGCCAGTCAGAGCGTTCAGGCGAATGCATTTGCCGAACTTATTTTTGGGTTTGGTCGACCTGTCAGTGGTCGAATCATGATTGATGGAGTGGATTCGACGGATCTGGATGCATCGGCGATTCGCCATTTTTCACTTTGGGCTGCTGCTCGTGGTCCGTTGGTTCATGGCACCGTCGAAGACAATCTGTGGTCGGTAGGTTCACCCGATGCAACGGTGGATTTGATGAAGATCGCCACGCGCATGCACGTGTCGGATGCGATTCTGAACTTGCCGGACGGGCTCGCAACGCTGGTAACGCCCAATGAAGATCGCTTGCAGCCGGACGCCCTCTTCAGGATTGGTCTTGCTCGAGGAGTGGTCAAAAAACGCAGCCTTATCGTGGCACAAGAGCCAAGCGTACGCGTGAAGTCAACCACCGAGTCCGAAACGCTCGATGCGATTCTGCAACTGAAATCCGAGAATACGATGCTAATTGTTCTTCCGCATCGATTATCCACGTTGCGGGCCGCCGATCAAATCATTGTACTCCATGATCACAAAGTCGCCGGCATCGGCACACACGCTCAGTTGCTCGAACAAAGCGAGATTTACCGACATCTCAACTACATGCAGTTCTCACCCTTTGTCGAAAGCAAACCGAGGTAAGGCTCTAACCGTGGCTGACGCGTGGCTGACACTGCTAGCGTCAGTACATCACCTTCAAGGCGAGCGGCAGACTGAAAACTACCTGTCCAAGGTTCCAATGGGAGAGCGAGGCTCCTGCCGAGCTTGGCTCTGGTTCGGCAGGAGCCACTCCCTCCCGGTATTAACATTACTGCCGGCTCATCAAGAGTTTCGTTGGTCAGCCTTCGACAATCACCATTGCACTGCCATCCAACACGCTCGAAGCCAGACTTGCTCATCTTTCCCAAGAATCAAGTCTGCAACCGCGCCGTCAACTACGTTGTAGATCGAATTCCAACCGACATCGCCACCACGCAAAGTCGCCGCGCACGTTTTTCGATCAAAGGTAAAAATCCATTGTTCTCCGTGGCGATTTTCGAAGTAGCCGAGGTAGACGTGTTCGGTATCACTCGCCACTATTGGCGGATCACCGCATGAGGCAGCATGATGGTTTCTAATCTTCAGCATGGGCTCAGTCATAGCAAGTTCGTTTTTTTCTTTAGAAAATACGTCGTTTTAGGCGAGCGGCGATGTGAAAACAACCAATCATAACCCGATACGTGAGTGAGGGACCTGCGAAATTGTCCCTCGCTTACGCTTCGGGTTGGGATACTGCAATCTGCCGCGCGTCTTAAGACTATTTCAGGCCATCGATTTCGGCAATGAGTTGGTCGATGCCGATGCCGTAGCGTTCTAGAACCGTAGCTAGGATACCTCCGACGTGTTCGCAGCGTCCTCGCCTTGCTGACGTGCTCGTGGAATACGTTGGAACCGTCAGTGGCTGGTTGGTGCGTTGAGGTCGAGAGTGGCCCATGGCGGGGGTTTCTGCGGTCGGTCGCTTCACGACAACCGAAGCGGATTCGAGGTCTTCCCAGTTGAAGGCTTGCTGAACGTATTGGGGAGCATTTGGAGTTGTTACGGTCGCCATAATCCAGTTCTCACGGGTTCATAGGATGCGTTCGACGTGCTTGGCGACGGCCAAGTTCGATTCGGTTACGTCTATGATCGCCATGCCCTGGACACGTCTGGTCAAAGCTTTTGGAACCGCAAAATATTCTCGTAAAAATGTTGGGGACCCCGCACCGCCCCCAGCAGGCTTGGGAAATTCGATACCATAAGCACCTACACAAAAGTTTTTTTCGTTTAACCGCGTGCACAACGGGCCGCGATCAGTAGAAAACGAGGCTATGCCCACTCGGTTAAACGAAGAAACAGTTGGTTTTCCCACTCCTCAAGGAACTTTGGTCTATGGCTCTCCAGTGGATCTCTGGCAAAATTGCACGCAAGCATGTTTGGTCCGATGGGTTGTTCACCCTTTCGATTCACTGTCCTGGTGTCGGGCAGTTTGAGTCAGGACAGTTCCTGCAGGTCGGCCTGCAATTGCCGGAAAAACACTTGCACCGTCCTTACTCGGTCGCTTCGCCACCCGGCGATACTCTCGAGTTCTTTATAGTAAAAGTCGACGAAGGCGAACTAACGCCTCGCCTATGGGCGCTCAACGAAGGGGACTCCATCGATGTGTCCGAGAAGGCCACCGGTGGCTTTACGCTTTCGCACACGCCAGTTGCGGAGACCATTTGGCTCCTCGCAACCGGCACAGGCTTAGCCCCCTTCATTGCCATGATGCGGGAAGACACCATTTGGCAACGGCACAAAAACGTAGTTTTGGTCCACGGCGTCCGACACGCCACCGATCTTGCGTATCAAGAGGAATTGGAACAGATTAAAACCCGGTTCGGGAACCGATTCCATTCGATCCCAGTGGTTTCTCGAGCGGAAGTACCTGGAGCCATTTCCGGGCGAATCACGACCGCCATCGAAAATGGCTCCTTAGAAAGCAAAGCCGAAAACCCGTTAACTCCCTCGAACAGTGTTGTTATGATGTGCGGTAACCCTCAAATGCTCGACGATGTCGAGGCACTGTTGAAGGACCGAGGCATGAACCGTCACAAAAAGTCCAACCCCGGGCATGTCATTGTCGAACGCTATTGGTGAGGATTCAGTTGCGTGCAATCCTTCGCACTCCGTTGAGTATTCTTGCTATGATGGAGTGGCTAGGCGAGCGGCGGATTTGCGTTTACCGGGAGGGCGAGGCTCCTGCCGAGCCAAAGCCAAGCTCGGCAGGAGCCTCGCTCTCCCATATGAAGGCTCTCCCATATGAAGGCTCTCCCATATGAAGACTGGGCAGGTAGATTTAAATTTGCCGCTCGCCCTACCACACACTCCACACATTCCAAATAGAAAGGCATGAAATGCTATTCCGCTCGCCAACCGGCAAACTCCTACTGATGTTTGCAATATTGCTTCTCTCGAGCCATTTTGGCATCGCTCAAGAGCCAGCCAAAAAAGATCCACCAAAAACAACCGACGCTGCCAAGGTGGTTCCGGATAAGGAAAAGTCCAAATGGAAGCCTATGCTAGAAAAGGATTCCCTGAAGGGTTGGGAAGTCACCAATTTCGGTGGCGAGGCGACTGCCGAGTTGACCGACGGGGTTTTGCGACTCGATCGTGGCGACCCGCTTACCGGCATCAATTCCATTCGCAAAGACTTTCCGAAGGAGAACTTCGAGATGCGTTGGAAGGCATCGCGGGTGGAAGGTTCGGATTTCTTTGCTGGGGTCACGTTCCCGGTCGGTGACGAATTCTGTTCACTGATTTGCGGCGGCTGGGGGGGCGGATTGGTTGGATTGAGCAGTATCAATGGCAACGATGCGTCGGAAAACGATACGACTAACTTTCGCCAGTTCAAGAACAAGCAATGGTACGCGTTTAAAGTCCGAGTCGACAAAAAGAAGATCGCCGTCTGGATCGACGATGAGGAAGTGATCCAAGTCGAACGCGCCGATAAAAAGTTTTCGCTCAGAGGCGAGGTCTTTAAGTCGAAGCCGGTCGGCTATTGTGTGTTCCAGTCCATCGTGGACGTCAAAGAGTGGGAATATCAAACGATTGAGTGAGAAAGGGCAGCCAGCGATGTTAAGACTGCTGTTGCTTTGCCAGAATCAATCGCTCGTTCCGCTCGAGCAACGCCGTCGATAAGTGAATGGGTCATGCCGCTGACCCAAAGTGCGGCCGATGTGTTTGCAAGCACAATATCTCGACGTGGCCCTCGCTCTCCGCCGAGGATCGCCAGGATTGCGGCCGCGCTCTCCTTGGGGTCGTCCACTTTGAGATCGTCAACGTTAATCAACGACAGTCCAAAAGACTGCGGAGTCCAAGTGGTCTGGGTGAGCATGCTTCGTTGGATATGAAGCACGTGCGTATCCGCCGACAAGGAGACTTCATCCATTCCATCCTCGCCTCGAACTACGATGGCTGCTTCGATTTGTAGCTGGATCAAGGCCGCCGCCATTTTGGTTTGCAGCTCTTCTTTGCCAACGCCGATGATTTGGAAGGCTGCGCCGGCTGGATTGCAGAGAGGCCCGAGATAATTGAAGAGAGTCGGAACAGAAATCGAACGCCGGACAGCTGCCACCTGCTTCATGGCGGGATGCAGAAGCGGAGCAAAGCAGAAGCAAATCCCTAGGTCATTTAGGCAGGTTTCGACAACATTGCGGGTTGCGTCGATTTTGACGCCGAGTTCGCTCAGGACGTCGGCCGAACCCGTTGCGCTCGTGATCTTGCGATTGCCGTGTTTTGCAACCGATGCTCCGGCTGCGGCAGCCACGATGGCCGTGGCAGTTGAAATGTTGAAGGTTTTGGCACCGTCGCCGCCCGTACCGCACGTATCCAGCAATCCAACACGGCTTGTCCGGATAGGTGTCATCATCATTCGCATGGCCCGAACCGCACCGACCAACTCGGAAACCGACTCCCCCTTGTCTCTCAGGGCTAGGAGTAACTGGCCAATTTCCTCATCCGGCACCATTCCCGCGAGCACCCAAGTGATGGCTTGCTGCATTTGATCTTGAGACAGATCTTGGTTCGTTTGGGCAAGACTTAGGAATTCTTCGAGCATGTTCGTAGTGTATGCTAGAGTCGCGTCTAGCAAACGGAGGATAAGTGACATAAAACTTAGAATAGCTTCTTAACACGAGTTGACTCATTTCAGAGATATTTGTCCAGCATGGCACGTAAAGTCATAATTGATTGCGATCCAGGGATTGACGATGCCGTTGCGTTGATCATGGCCTTGTTTGATCCGCGGCTGGATGTCGTTGCCGTGACCGCTTGCTCGGGAACCGTCGAATCCGAGCGAAGTATTCAAAATATCTTGGGACTTTTGGAAAAGCTGGATCCACCTCGGTTCCCACGAGTTGGTTCCGGAACCGACCCGGAGGATGCCCCCGTATCGGACAATCGGCAAATGCATGGCGAAGATGGACTTGGTAATTTAGGATTATCACCTGTCAATCGCCAACATATCATGCCTAGCGAAAAGCTGATTGCGGAACTACTGCGAGCCGAACCTGGCGATATCACGATTTTGTGTTTGGGACCTTTGACCGGAATTGCACGAGCATTTCAGCGAGATCCGAGCATTATCGAGTCGGTTGACAAGATCATCATGCTCGGCGGATCCACGCAGTGCATAGGAGACGTTACGGCTGCTGCAGAATTCAATATGCATTTCGATCCGTCCAGTGCTTCGACTGTATTTCGTTCGTCCACCACCAAAGCACTTATTCCACTCGAAATCACCAATCAGGTCGCATTTGATATCAATTTGTTAGGGCTGCTGCCGGCCAAAACGACGCGAGCGGGTAGTCTGCTACACACGATGCTACCGCATTTGTTTAGGTCGTATCGCCAACTTCGGGGCCAAGAAGCGGTCACATTGCAGGCCGTACTCGGAATTGTCTATTTGGTGGAACCTATTTTGTTCAAGTCAGAACAGTTCTCGGTAGATATCGAGGAGCTTGGCGAGCTTACGCGGGGAGCTACCATTGTAGATAGAAGGGCATTCGCGTTGGGTCGTCGAGATCTAGAGATCGTGACTACGGTGGATGCGGACGCTGTTAGGGACTGTGTCATAAACGGCCTTAAATTCGCTGGCCAGTGTACTGGAGGACTCTAACTCTGTGACGCGTTCTAGAATTGGTCCTTTAGCATTAGAATCTCCGCTCGGTGAACGCGGATCGAATGTTTTTCGGGCCGTGCATATGCAACAGCGCGCCCAAGTTGTTGTGCGCGTATTCTCCGTTCCATTAGGAATGACCCCCGAGTCGAAACAGGAATTTGCAGACCAGTTGGAGAGCCTTAAGGCGCTTCGCCATCCCGGAATCATTCGGTGCTATGGTGGCGGGTTCGATGCCAAGGACGCGTATTTGGTATACGAATTGATGCAAGGTGAATCGCTCGCATCGTCGTTAAAGCGACGGGAAAGGCTTCCATGGGAGTCGGTGCTCGATTATGGACTTCAGCTTTGCGAAGCGTTGCAATTCGCGCACGAGGCAGGATGGATTCACGGTCGACTTCGCCTCGACAAAATCATCGTTTCCGAAGATGCGAACAAGGTCAAGATTAGCGACTTTCGACGTGGACCTGGCGCACCGGCTCCGCTCACGCCCGAGCAATTAGCCTATTCCGCACCGGAAACGTTTTCTAACCAACCCAAGTGGAATGCGGCGACCGATTTGTACAGTGTTGGCGCAATCCTTTACCGCGCAATCACCGGGCAACCACCGTTTTTGGGCCACTCCGCCACCGAGGTCAAGCAGGCGATCGTTAGTACAAATGTTGCACCGGTGGCCTCGCTTGTGTTTGATTGTCCTGTCTGGCTAAGTTCGATTGTCGAACAATTGCTTTATAAAGATCCGCTGAAAAGGCCTTTTACCGCTGCTGCAACCGTGATGGCACTTCGCGAAGCACAGCGACGAGCAACGGAAGGAATGGGAGTTGCAGAACATGCGGTTTCCGGATTCAGTCCGTTGCAACTCAACACCAATCGGGCTGAAGCAGAAATCGCTCTTGGCAGAAAGAAAAAGAAAAAGCGTCGGTTGGACGACGAGGATGCATACGACCAGCCCGGATTCTTCGAACGGCCACTCGTCTTGTTAGGGTTGTTGGCAGCTGCCATCTGCCTCATTACGTTTCTAGTCTGGCCTGCTGGTGAGAAAACACTCCGCTCTCGAGCTGAAAAACTAATGGCGACCGAGGATTTGAGTTCCCATAACGAGGCTCGTGACAAGTATCTCTTTCCATTGATTGAGAGGTTTCCTGACAGTGAGAGTGCCGTTTGGGCAGAAGAACAACTCGAATCGATCGAAATGGAAAATGCCGAAGTCAGAATGCAAAGCAATCGTCGTTTTGGTCGCGAGCCATCCACCGAAGGGGAGCGAAAATACACCGAAGCCAATCGCTTCGAACAATTCGGTGATCGTGTCACAGCGCTCGAGAGATACAAGGGAATCGTTAACTTGCTCAAGGACGAAAACAAGGAGCGACCGTTCGTTAACTTGGCCAGGCGGCAGATTGCGAAAATCGAATCCAATCCCCCGAGTAGCACTGAAGAATTGAGACGGTTTCTATTCGAAAAGTTAGAGCAAGCGGAGAAAATGTATGCGAGCGGAGATGCAATTGGTGCCAAACAGATTTGGGATGGAATCGTCAATCTTTATAATGGCAATAAAGAAATGTTGCCCATCGTTGAAAAAGCACAGGCAAGACTTGGCAAGATAAAAAGCTAGGACATTGTAGAACAGTTGTCCTCAACTGTTCTCGCACAGCGTTTTGATTTCCTTGAACCTTATGAGTTGTAGTCATGAGCCGTACCATTAATGGATTAACCGAGTACTTGCTCCCGAGCAGTTGGGACAACTGCTCTACAATAAGTCGCACCAATTTATTATTTGCGTACTTCAATTTGTCGCCAAGCCCGGGCGTAGCAGCCAAGTCGATGATATTAGCCATATTACTCGCATGCCTGACTCTAGCCGCTTGCGATAGACCGGCGACCACGCCCAAGTCTGCAAGCAAAGAGACGGGAAGTCAACAGACCCCAGGTAGCGAAAGCAAGACGTCCAAGCCAGCGGATGCGACGCCCACCGCAGAATCCACCGCTGCGGCACGAGCTTTACTCAACGCGTGTATGGGTAAATACAAACGGCTTCAGAGTTATGAAGATCTTGGGGTCTTGAGCATTCGCATTCCAACTGGTGCCTCAAAAGCGCCAACGGTTATCACCGAACCAATGCGCATTGCTTTCGAAGCACCCTACAAACTTGCAATCC
>JANMLD010000500.1:0-5170 GCA_031372345.1 Pirellula sp. | reverse complement strand
GGCCGCTCCGCTGCGAAATCCAACGTATTCATCGGCAGTCACGGCGTGCTGCGTCGCTGTAGCGGAAATGATCGCATCCACTGAAACGGGATTGAGACGACGGACGCGGCGTCGGTGCTGCGATGGATCGTCACCTTGAGCCATCGATAAGACTCGTTTCAGAAAGTCCTCGCTGCCATAAACCCAATCGCGAAGGCGATCGATTCTCGGATCGACGGAATCGATCAATCCGTCCTTGACGAATTTGCGATAAGCCGGCGTTGGATCCTTGCTACCGTTGCGTCCCGTCCAATACCGATGGTGTTCATCATAGTCGACCCAATCTAGTCGCCGGCTATTACGGGCATAGCCTCCGAAACTGCTGTAGGGATAAGCCTCTGGCGTATCGGACAGTGGTTTGCGGACCCCACTCGAAGCACGCCAAATGGCCCGTCGACATTCGAAGATCACGCCCCGCACTCGCTTTAATTGCCTTCAAAGCTTGCATCCGCTGCCAAGCTTTCTTCCCACGACGTCGAATCTCAATCAAAAAGTTTACGACTTGCGATGTCTCAATCGTAAATGCCTCACCAAGTGACAGCCGCAAAAACATCCGATATTCATCCAGCCAAATTCGATCCCAATCTTGTCTACCGGATCGTCGAGACGGATTTTTGTACACTATATTGTCTCCCGAAATTGATTCATAAAACCATTGATTGATTGCAAATATGGCAATGCCATGAATCCGATCAGCGTACATAGTGAACATCTGACCACAATAGTCTTTTCCAAAATTTTTTAAATTTTTTTTCAAACAGCATCGCGCAATTCGGGATAATCGCCGAATAATCGTTATCCTAGAAATAAACTTATCTCTGAATAATCCTGCATTATCTCCGCGCAATAGGCGAATAACGTATTGCGCGGAGATGTAGTGGGGTGAATAAATAGTTGTACTGGCCTTAGGGGTGGCTTGCCGTTGGCCTCTTAGTTTTTCGGGAATACCGAGTTGCAATCGCGTTCTGGCGTGCTCTATAATTTGCTCGCGGCATTTTTCAGCATGCTAGCGAGTTGACTTGGCGTGCTCAGCATTGGATCGATGGCGCGGGTAGCGACATGGGGCTGACAATCCAACAGATCTTTCGAGAGCACTTTAATAAGTTTGCTTGCCATCACTCGTACTCCAACACGATGGGTCGAGCTGTTTCTCAGATCATCAATTGCCGGACAGCCTGCATGGGTGGGCACATCAATAGTTGTCCCGAAGGTCACTTCCATCAGATCGCATACAACTCGTGTCGCCATCGGAGTTGTCCTCAGTGTGCATGGCTGCCACGCGAACAATGGCTAAGTCGTTGGAAAGGCCGGTTGCTCGAGTCTCCTCATCATCATTGTATCTTCACGCTCCCGCACGAGTTCAATGGAATCTGGCGATATAACAAAGCTGCCTTCGCAGATGTACTGTTCAAAGCGGCCTCGCAGACGCTTCAAGAGTTACTCGGGGATGCGAAGTATCTCGGTGGTCGAATTGGTCTGCTGTGCGCATTGCATACTTGGAATCAGACACTTCAAGAACACATTCACTTGCATGTTCTGGTTACTTCGGGTGGACTGGGTGCCGATGGCAAGTGGCTTCCGTTAAAGAAATCATGCTTGCTACCTCGCAAGGTATTGATGATCAAATTTCGCGGCAAGTTTAAAGCGATGCTCAAGGAGAAGGTATGCTCGGGGAAGATCCAGCTCCCGCCTTCGATGAGTTCAACGGATTTCGAGCAATTGCTCAAGAAGCTGACGAGGATCGACTGGAACGTAAAGATATTGCAGCAATACCGGAGTGGCTCCGGCGTCGTGACCTACTTAGCACGATACTTAAAGGGAGGCCCGATCGGGAACTCGAGGCTCATGTCGATAGAGGAAGAGCTCGTAACATTTCGTTATCGAATGGGGGCTCACGAAGGAGGCGACGGCAAGAAGCAAGGCGTAGCGACGCTCGAAGTCGATGAATTCATCCAGCGACTCTTAGAGCACGTTCCCCCGCATCGTTTCCAATCAGTTCGTGGATATGGCTTGTACAGCGGCAATCAACATTCTCGGATACAGGAAGCTCGCATCGCACTGGGGATGAGCGAAGTGCAAGCAGCAGACGAAGCGAAGATCCAAAGCTGGCAAGCTACATGTGAATCGACAGGATTCGTAACGACCTGCCGTTGCCCAGTGTGTGGAGCTCTGCTGATCTCGCACAGCGAATTCAAACCGGGTCGCGGCCCACCGAAGACAATTCATCTCCCATCCCCATCTTCCACTCCATCGGAGGCAGCATGACGCGACTTCCAGTAGCAGCCAAGGACCAACCCTCCGTCACCGACGCAACCGAAGGTCTGCGCATGCCGAGCGCAAGACCTTCCTCGCAGATCGAAAAAACATCTTCTGGCATCACCAACCCTTCAGGAAATGTGGTAAACTCCTAAGGGTTCTCAAGGTGGAACGTCCCCTGGCGCCACCGGGGCCAGTACAACAAAACGTTGCACCGCTTTTCGCGATCAGGTCCACTATCAAAACAAGTTCCCGAGCGCGAAAACGGTGAACTTAATCGACTATGAAGTCCTGGGTTTGCAAGTGGCGGTCGCCACGATTTTTGTGAATTCTTGTTTTCTACATAAATGTCTCCCGGTAGGTGCCTTCGTCGGAGCCGCTTGTCGATCGCTCACTACGGCGAAGTGAGTACTCGAACGGAGCGCATGGCGATCGACATGCGGCGCAGAGGATGGCACCGGTGCCTTTGTTGGTGAGCTTCGAGGGAGTGAGGCTTCGCACTGCGTTACGTTGAATCGATTCAAGGATGTTTGATTAGGCGACTATTCGAGGTGTGACGTATTACGCGCTGGTGCATCTGCTACGGATAGCAGACTACGTCTCCTCAGTTATCCATGCACGGTTCAAATCACCCTCTTGGCTCGATTGCCTAGGCGGTTATCTGTTCCGGTGTTGGCTGCAGCTTGCCTGTAGGCTTCCCAGTGTCTTTCAACACCTTGAGCAGCAAGCTACCTTCCTTTCGGGCTGGCACATTCTTTAGGGCGACGTGTCTGACGTTTCAAAGATCACTTGCGTGATCGGTCCATGGTGAAATAGTCAGTGTCAACTGGTATTGGTGCTCAGCACGGTTGGGTAGGTCTTGTCCTTAACTCAACTCTTCGTGTGCGGTGGATGCTCCTCCTGCGGGCTCAGTTTGTTATGGGTGGTGAATAATGAATGGGTTTGAGGAATGGAAGTGATTTAAAAGGCTACGAGGTCCGATTCGTTACGACGATGTTGGCACATCAGACCAAGTTACTGGTTGTCCTCGTAGCCGTGAATTCAAAAAGGCGAGCAAGGCTTATTCGTTACGTCGATGTCGAGGCATCAGACAGAGTTACTAGCTTTCTTGCTCGCCGTGGTTTTGCGGCTTGCTCCGTTTTGGAGGAAGCTGGTGATCGAGTGGAAGGAGCGGTGACCTTTCGCGAGTTGGCTGTTGTTGGTTTGGAGGTCTTTCGTCGAGGAGCCTTAGGCTTGGCCGTGTCTTGCGAAGGGACGGCCTTGGCGGTAGTAGCTTTCTTCGCAGCGGCTTCTTTGGCCAGTCGGTTTTTTCGCTTGTGACGGCATTCCTTCGGCTTCATCGCCATGAAGACCTTCTCATCCAGTGGCAGCTTGCCACCGAGCGATTTTGTGGTTTCAATCATGATGCTAGGATCCCAGTCCTTTTCATCGCGAAGCATGGCCCAAGCGAGGACCGCAATCTTGCGAGCCAGTGCGATGGCGGCCTTCTTCTTGCGGGTCTTTTGTTTACCGCAGATTCGATCGTAAACGCCCTTAGCCCAAGGGTTGTAGCGAAGGGACGCCCAAGCGCATTCGACGAGGATCGTTCGGGCCAGCGGATTGCCTCGTTTGGTGATTCGACCGTTGCGATCGGTCTCGCCCGATTGATACTGTCGCGGTACGAGTCCGAAATAAGCAGAGACTTGGCGACCGTTCTCGAAGCGGTGCGGATCATCAATGCAGGCTACAAGAATCTCGGCGGTACGAGCGCCAACGCCGGGGATCGTTCGAAGTCGTACAATGCGAGGATCGTTCTTACCGATCGCTTCAAGCTTCTTGACGACAACTTCCAGTTGCTTGTTAAGCGCATCCAGTTGCGTCAGTTCGATATCGAGCTCTCCTTTCCAGAGTTCGTTCGAGGAGCACTCATCAAGCGGCTTGCGAAAGGAGTTGATTCGCTCGCGACCGGTGTGCCAAGCTTTCTCACCGGAATCGATGGAGATGCCATGGTTGACGAACCAAGCACGGATGGCGCACTTCATCTTGTTGGTGCGTTGGTCGAGCGTTTTCCGATACTTGACGAGGGATCGGAATTCTCGATGTTCCTCCGACGGCATGTGAACGGGTACGAGTTCGTTCATGGCAGCCATGCGGGCGAGCTTAAGGGCGTCGTCTTTGTCTGTCTTGCGTTTGACGTTGGACCAACTCCAAGCATCTTCGTTGGTGGAGCAGACGAGAGTTTTGAGTCCGAAACTCATTGCAAGATCGTTGATCCATCCGGAGGGTCCACAAGCTTCCATGACGACGAGGTCGATCTTGTTCTTGTGTTGTTTGAAGATGGTGGCGAGGTAGTTTCGATCGGTGGACGCGTTAAGAAACGAGTGTTTTCGAGTTTCGGAGTCGAAAAAGCAGCACATGGTATTGAACTTACCGAGGTCGAGAGCGAGAATTTTCATAGTTACTGTCCTTTGGGTTTGGGGTTGGAAATTGAGACTGACGTTTGCGCGTCAGAACTCGGGTCTGAGTCGCCAGATTTTATTCGAAAGGCTCCCACCCCAAACCCAGGACTTACATGGATTCTTTCGTCGTGATAGAATGTAGCGATGGACACAATCTATATCGAAACGTCAATCGTCAGTTACCTTCGGCAACGGCCTAGCTCACAAGTGGTGATGGCTGCGCGGCAACTTTTGACGCATCAATGGTGGAATGATGAGCGCTCCAAGTATCAACTCGTGGCATCGCAATTCGTAATTGACGAGGCTACGGCTGGTGATCCAGTGCTTGCGGCTGAGCGTTTGGCAGCATTGGACGGAGTACCATTGCTTCCGCTCGATCCAGAAATTGCCACAATTGCTGATGAAATCATGTTGCGCGCCATCCTGCCGCCGAAAGC
>JANMLD010000268.1:0-5303 GCA_031372345.1 Pirellula sp. | reverse complement strand
CGGGGGATGTTTACCATAACTCTAGAGAGCAGCCGGAATTGAACCGTCATCCGTCCAAAAGGTCCTTATGCAACTTTGGTCCACCATAGCTGAAAATAGTAGTTTATTGCGAAACCCAATACAGAGCCAACGAGAATCGCGCCGAACAAGATGCATTGAGAATAAATGTAATGCAATCGGTAGATTCGTTCGTAATCCAAATTGCTAAGCCACGCGCCGTCTGATTCCATCCAATTCCCGGCAATCCAACAGCCCGCTCTTTGACCGAGCGCTCCACCAAGCGCACCCGCAATGGCCGTAAACACCGATCTGTGCATTACTAACTCAACCATCGACGCAAGGAGAAAAGCTGAAGTTACTGTCGTAGCAAATACGATGGCCCCAAAAAAAAGATTCAATTAACATCTCCAATTAGCGAAGCGTTTCGATCTACCGTATTCACCATGTTATGATTGCCGCTCAGCCAGTTCTGTTGATATGAGATGAATCATCGATGTGCGCTCCGATATTTCTTGGATATCCCGGAGTTCGTTGGTTGCGTGCAATCAGAATTGTACTTCGACAACTCCACTGTGTGAATCTTGATCGATTCTTCGACTGCCTTTCGGGTGGTTTGCTCCACGAATTGAAAATGATGATGCATTTGGACGTCTTCCTACAGTCTCCTCATCAGTAAACTTGCCGAATAGGTCGCTTTTAGCCTCCTGCTTGGGTGGGTGGGGTGGGTGGGGCCCCTTCAGGGCAAATTGCCTCATCATGCGCTCAGACCCAGGGCGGCGCTTCGCTCTGCCCTGGGCTATTCACTTTTAGCCCGTTGGGCTATTGGTCAGCGCAAATAACCTCCACTTCCCACTCCCCACTCCCCACTCCCCACTCCCAACTCCACCACTCCCCACTCCACCACTCCACCACT
The DNA here is from genome assembly GCA_031372345.1 of Pirellula sp. Classification (GTDB taxonomy): domain Bacteria; phylum Planctomycetota; class Planctomycetia; order Pirellulales; family Pirellulaceae; genus JBKCUI01. Next base: position 4,390 of record JANMLD010000268.1, on the reverse strand, counting down.
CCACCACTCCACCACTCCACCACAGTCGATGTCCGTTCTTTGGCTAGCAAATTGAAATTATTGGGTTGGTTCTAAAAAACTCTTGGACGGAGCGGCGATGCGCACTACAATCTTGGTCCAGACTTGGTGAAGGATCACCCCACATCAGTATAGGTAAGGAAACCATTATGAGCACACGACTCGCTGTATTCTTTAGCAATCCATTTCGGATCTGTATCGCAATCCTTCTGTCTGCGACACTCACCAACGCGAGTTTCCCGCAGACGAACGAGATTGACACCAATCCAGCTCAGCCAGCCAACAATACGGACCCAACCTCCACTGAGGAACTCCCAACGGACGATCGACGTGGTCAATCCGACGCCGAACGCATGGGGGAGATCCAAGAGTCTTTGGAGCATGACCAAAAACAGCTCTTAAACCTCGAACAAGAGATCGAGAATCCAAATAGCGAGTACGCAATCGCAGAAAAAGAATTCCGATCGCTAAAGGCTGAGCTGGAACGCGTCAACGAAAAGCTAGAATCAGCTCGCAAAACCTCCGACGCAACCTTGATCGAACACTTGGAACAAGAGGCAGCGTCACTACAACGACAACGCAAGCTGGCAGAAGATAGATTCGATCTGGCTATCGAAGATCGAAAGACGTTGCGGGAACAAAAGGTCACGCTACGACGTAAGATCGAAAACGACAAAGCAGCCCTGGCGGCGATCACCGGCGACGATGCGCAACTGCGTTCCGACGAACATGACAACGCAATAGAACTTCATCGAACTCCATCACGCGAAGACGAAAAGCGTTCCACTAGTGGCGACACCCAAGATCATTCGGACCCCTCCGAACGGTCAAAAGAGTCGGCGCGGTCTGATGAGGACAACGTTGAACTAACGAAAGCCGTCGAGGAAGCCGAAGCCAAAGAAAAAGAAGCGGACGAAGCGCAAGAAGAGACCCGATCGATCGCGGCCCGCCTAACCGATATTCAAAAGCTGGTGGTCCAAGAGCAAAAGGAGCTCGATCTCGCTCGCAAGAAAGTGGACTTGGCAAGTGCAGCCCAGTTGACCCTTTCTCAAGAACTGACTCGACGTGCTGCGGAACAAGCCGATGCAACTGAGCTGACCGAATTGCGCGCGTCGATCGCCAGCGCGAGCAATCGACTTATCCAGGCTCGTTCCGAGGTTGCCGAAATCAGCGAGCGTCTCAACGACCACCGTGCTGAACAAAGCAGTCTGCAATCGGAGCACATCGTCGCGTTGCACGAAGCCGAGAAAAAACGACTGGAGGCGAATGATGCCAAAGACCGAGAAGCCGCAATTCGCAACCCATTCACCTTGAGAAATATTTTGCAGTGGCTGGTCGAACACGGGCCTCGCATTCTTGCCATCATCGTGGGCATGTTCCTTCTGAATTGGCTCGCGTCCTTCTTTGCATCCCGATCGGTTCGACTGGTGACGACGGGAGCGGGCAGGGGCTCGAAAATGGAGAAAGAGAATCGAGCCAAGACGTTGGTAGGTGTTTTTCAAAATGCGTCGACGGTCGGAATCTTCATTACCGGGGCCATGATGGTGTTGGAAGAGGTTGGAGCCAACATCACCGTTTTGATGGGAGGAGTGGCGGTGATCGGTTTGGCGGTCGCGTTTGGCGCTCAAAACTTGATCAAGGACTATTTCTACGGTTTCGTCATGTTGCTTGAAAACCAGTACATGCTGAACGATTTTGTGCGCGTTGGGGGAGTGAGTGGCCAGGTCGAACGCATTACTTTGCGGATGACTGTTTTGCGTGATTCCAACGGCGTGGTGCATTTCATACCCAACGGCACGATCAATAGTGTGAGCAACGAGACGCACGGCTGGTCCAGAGCGGTCTGTGAAATCGCGGTAGGTCATCACGAAAGTCTGGATCGAGTCAGCGAGATACTGAACGCCATTTCGCAGGAACTTTCAAACGATGCGGTTTTTAGCAAACTTTTGCTAGAAGCACCGACAAGTCCTGCGATAGAGAGTCTTGGTGAGTCCGCGGTCTACCTGAAGATGTCGGTAAAGACCCTTCCAAACAAGCATGGAGCCGTAAAGCAGGAATGGTTGAAACGGATCAAAAACCGCTTTGGCGAACTAGGTGTCCAACACCCTTTCCCGCAACGCGCCGTGCATGTGCAAGCGGAGAATATGCTGCCTGCCCACAAAAACAACGTTATGCATCAGCCTGGAATATTTAAACAAGCGAGCTGATCCGCAATTCGATCCTAAATCGAGCCATTTCGCATTGCGGTCCAAAGTCGGATACAATGACGCATACCGGTTTGTGTCAATCAGGAGGCATGTGTCATGGCGGGAATTCTCTTGAAAACTCCTTTCGCGATTTGCGCGTTGCTCATTCTAGCTTTCAGCTTGAGTGGCCGCTCTGGTGCGCAATCGAATGCACTCCCAACGATAGACTCGCCATCGCAGCGGTGGCTACCTCCGCCAAGGTCGTATCCGAATCAACCGGATAGTCAAGCCAAACTTTTGTCGAGTCTTCGCGATTTGGTTCTGAACAGCCGTTCAACCAAAGAATCAAATCCATCGCGACTTTCCGATGCCGATGTCCAATCGCTCAAGGAAGCCATGAAGCAGTATGGTGGCTCCCTGCCAGACGGTCTGTCTGCCGATAGCCTCGACGCAATTCCCCCCGAGCTGATTTCCAAAGCACTTTCCAATCCTGAGCTGATGCGCCAAGCCAAGGAATTGTCTGAACAATTTATGAAAGCGGATCGTCCTAAATCCGCGGACGACCCAAACAGGCCCGTCGATTCAGCCTCCAATAAAACGCCGCCTAACACCGCAGATAAGCAACAACCTTCATCCAAGCAAAATAATAACGAGAACAAGTTCAAACCCAGCGATGTAGCACCTCAATCGCAAAAACCAAAGGACGGGCTTGAGTCGCAAAGCAAAACGAAAAAAGAGGACTTCACAGACCTAATGGAAAAACTGCGAAACACGCAGCAGCAGTTTGAACAAGGTCAGAATGCATCCAATGAGACAGAATCTCCCCAGGATCGTTCGAATTCGAACAAACAACCCTCCAGTTCCAACAATGCGACGCCTCGAGCGAATACACCGTCGGGAGCGAAACCACCAGGTTCCGCACAACCAGGATCTGCCGGATCGGGATCTGCCGGATCCAGTGGCCCGGATCGTTCGGAACCAGCCTCGCGGCCTAGTACGATGCCATCGACGCAGAATCGACCAAGCCCACGCCAGTCACAAGCAGACCGCAATGGCCAATCACCAAGGCTCCCACAGGATGAGTCGAACCCCTTCGATTCGATACGGAACCAGCAGCCTAAAGCCAAGGACTTAGCAACCGACACCAACTCCCAGTCTACAAAGCGACCTTCATCGTCTCCCGGAAACGATGCTGCAAACAGAGATACGTCGAGAAGCGGAGCGGCCGATCGAGCCGATGAATCCAAATCAACGCCGTCCATGGACATTCGAAAGGAACTGGACCGAAGGGGCTTCGGCCCAACACTTCAAAAGATCATCGAGGACGCTCAACGTTCAAGCCAATCGTCACGCGTTGTAGCGCAGCCACCCAATGGAACCGAGCCCCAAGCAACCAAAACGCCCAACGAAAAGACCACACAACCTGCTACACCTGAGCCGATCAAGCAGTCGTCACCACGGCCACCCAATCCAGCTAATACAGCTGAGTCCATTCGGAGACCAGCAAAGCCCGATTCGGCCATGTCCAAGAGTTTTCAGGAAACAGGCAAGTACCTCAATAACTTGTGGACGCAAGTCTCCAAGAGCAGCCAGAGCACACCACGTGCTGCCGCATCACCGTCGCCGCGTTCAACACCCCAAGCCTCCTCTTCGAACGAGGCTTTCTGGCTTCCCAACCCATTCAACGCACAAGTTTTGGAGGGCCTCATCGTTCTTGCTATCGCTGGTGCGATAACCTTTTTTGCTTTCCGCTACCGCTTCCGCTCGGAACAAGTGCGCAGAGAATTGCTCGAAGCGCAATTGGCACCTAGGATCGACGAGATCCGTTCGCGCGATGATGTGGTTCGTGCTTTTCATGCTCTTGCAAAACAGCGATTCAAATCGGCTCAAGCCTGGTGGACCTACGGCTACGTTACCGAACAATTCCAGCTCGCGTTGCCAGAACACTCGACTCCGATTCGAACCCTTTCCAGTCTCTACGAACAAGCCAGGTATTTTCCGACGGAGCATCAGCTTACAACGGATCAGATCGAAGCTGCAAAATTCGCTCTGAAACAATGCGAGGGCTGAGCACGTTGGACGGTTATCGTACTTCGACGAAACCCGCGGCTAGGCGAGCGCTGGCGTTGCGTTTACTGGGAGGGCGAGGCTCCTGCCGAGCTTGGGTTTGGCTCGGCAGGAGCCTC
>JANMLD010000250.1:0-15531 GCA_031372345.1 Pirellula sp. | reverse complement strand
AACGAAACCTGATAAAGCTGCTTATCAAACGAATCGAAATCTGCACAGACGAGATCCGCATCGTGTACAAGGTACCCCCAAACCCTTTTGCCCCAAGCCCCGATAATCGGGGCTTTTTCCAACATTGGTTGTCACGTGCTGCCGTCGCGTTGCGACTAAAATCGATCGTCGCACCGGTGCGGTTTGGCGGAGAGCAACTCGCATCGGTCACCCAAACCGGAGCGCGTTGGATTGGGAATTGGTCGTGTCTGTCATGCATCTATCCCTTTTCGTTCTGTTCGACATACTCTGCGTAGCGATCCAATTGGCCATTCCAAAACAGACGATATCTGGCCACCCATTCGTCCGCTCGCTTCCGCGGCCCGGTGGGCAAGCGGTATTGCCGCGTTCGTCCCTCAGCTGGGCGGGCCACCCTAACGCCCGTATTGAACAACTGGCGTAACTCGGTTCCACTTTGGGCTGCGAATCAATAGTAGATAATATACCAGACCAGAGTTGGCTATTTGCCCGATGTGGTCAGTTCAATCATGAAGTCGTTTTTGCCGCTTGTCTTGATTTCAACGGTAATCTCCCCCATTTGCACGCAATCCGACTTTGTCGTATTCATTGGACCTTTTTTAGTTTTTCGACGAACTGCCTTGGAAGCGCCTTCGTCTTCATCGAGCTCTTCGTTTTCTGTATTGTCCGCTTCTGGTACGCTAAATTGGACCTGGTGCTTGCCAACGATGGCCCCATCGAATTTGCCGAAAGTGGAAAGCACAAAACTTCCGTCTGCGCCGACCGTAGCCCTTGCAGGCTTTCCGGCTGCGCCTATCAGAGTAAAAGTAACTGAGCCAGAGGTTACCGGTTTTCCACTGCACAAGATTTTGCCCTTGGCTGGTCGGACGGGAAATTGTCCGTCACCGCAGCCGGCAAACAAAAACAAAAGCAAAAATTTCAAGTAGATGAATGCCGGAGGAAACGTTTTCATTCTCAATTCCCGTCTTTTCGTACTAGACTCAGCCATCGGCGGTACTCGTTCTCGCATTCGATTCGAATCACTCGTGCAACTATCGAATCACTCCATCGAGCACGAGCACGAGCACGATCGAAGTGTCTTAAAATGAAATGTAATCACTAGTAGTCGCTATCGACAACTTCGCCACCTGCACGCGTTGCCAGCGCTCGGTAAGTCGCCATCAGGATGTTTTGAGAAATAAATCGCACGGAGCCATCGGAAAGTAGGAACTGCGCGCCGCCGACGTGGTAGCTTCCAGCATACTCGCCATCGCCGGTGAAAAGCCCGCTTGCATCTCGCGTATTTGCGTTGATTGGGTCATCCGTTTCCATTCCAACCAAGTATTCCGAAACGTCCGTCGGTGGATTACCGTCGCCACCGCTGGAGAAATTGTACTTTCGGTCTCCACCTGGCTTGTGATTGGGAGCACCGCTAATGTCATCCTGCACTTCCGCCACAAGGAACGTATTGGAAGTGCCATCGGTGACATCTGCAAAGCGAATTCGACTGTTTAAAAAGAACATTCCATTGCCGCGATAAGCCAGGTCCGTCGCCTCGTCCGCCTGATCGTTGTTGAAAGTCGTGGTGCCGCATACGCCATTGTAGTTGCTCACTTGGTATCCGTTCTTAGAACTACTCGTAACGCCATCGGGATGGGATGGACATTGGAAGAACGACAAGCGAGTGGTTCGACCAGCTAGCACTTGCAGTGCCGAGTTCTGAGTTCCCTGGTCCGTGCCTATTACGGGGCTGACCTGGTTGTAGAGGGCAGTCTGTTCCACGAAAGGCAAAATTCGGGAATGCCATGTCCAGCCATCACCGAAGAGCGAATTAGCGTTTAGCTGCACCAAATTGCCCATCGGAAAACTCCGATGCGCACCCGCGTAATTATGTAGAGCCAATCCAATCTGTTTCAAATTGTTCGAGCACTGCATTCGGCGTGCTGCCTCGCGTGCTGCCTGCACCGCAGGCAGCAAAAGTCCCACCAAAATGCCAATGATCGCGATCACGACTAACAGTTCAACAAGGGTGAATGCTCGGACATTGGCACGCATGATTAAGTACCTCTGGGTTTTATGCGGAGAAGAAGAACTGCATAAGATATCAAATTCGGCTTCGAAATCAATTCTACGCCGTGGCGGACGCTTCTAGCGTCCGCTCCGCCTCCATTTTGCCTCAGGCTGCTGGCTCTGGCCTGCACACTCGCTAGAAACCAGCGTAACTCCAGCCTAACCCGTAGCAATGCGATGTTGCATGCTTTAGGATAGAGATTTCCTACCCATCAGCGTTGCTTGGGGCCCTTGCCCGAGATTCATGCGGCCCCGTTAAAGCATCAAAATGCGTACGGCTCAGAGAGACACGCTCTAGACCCACAGAGTTTAACCGATGCCCCTGCAGCACATCGACTCCGGGAAACGCTCACCTTGTTTGCTTGCATCACTTGGCAGCATTGTCGTGCTCTTTCTGATGACGATGGGTAAGGCTGCTTGCATTGCCGACGACCGAATGGAATTCTTCGAGAGAAAGATTCGACCGAAGGAGCAAATCGCTGGCGACCTGCTTGAACCTCGCATCGATACTTTAACTGGCCAGAATGAAGTCTTGTTAGGGCCGTTGATGATGCGGCTCGGGGAGCGTCGTCACGGAGACAATGCGGCTTCGGAAGGAGTGGGGCAGGGTGCGGTTTCGAATATGGTCGTAACTAGGCCCGGCGGTGTTGTTGAAAAATGCAGGGAGATCAAGGCGGACCAAAAACCATTGGAGAACTTTCCTTCGACGCTCTTCGAATTCTGGAAGCGATCCTTGAGTACCCATGTCACAGCCGACGCATTGGCGATGGACGTGCTCGACATCGGTTCGCGAAGGGAGCTCTTTGTCGACACGTTCTTGATCGACCGACTTGATATGGCAACGCTCAAACTACATGAACCACAGCTAGCCTCGCCCATGACCGAGTCGGCTAACAATCTAGAATACGGAACTATCATCAAGGACGGCGATCTGTTTCGATTGTACACCCGGGAGGCACGCGGTTCGAAGTTTGATGGTGATGTGACGGAGGTGACTCGCTATTGCGAGAGCCGTGACGGAATCGTTTGGACGAAGCCAAAGCTGGGGCTGGTCGAAATCGATGGCAACAAGGACAACAACGTGATTCTTCACGAACCTTGGGTGTGCCACAATTTCTCACCCTTCCTCGATGCGCGGCCTGGCACTAAACTGAAGGAACGCTTTAAAGCACTGGCAGGAGTACACAAGGGTGGCGGTCTGGTGGCGTTCGTGTCTGAGGATGGGATAAAATGGACGCGGTCGAAAGAAGCACCGGTCATCACGTCGACTGATTTCGCGTTCGACTCCCAAAACGTATCCTTCTGGTCCGAAGCCGAACAACTCTACGTCTGTTATTTCCGAACATGGAAGACACCTCATGGGAAATTACGTTCGATCAGCCGCGCAACTTCTCAGGACTTTGTTCAATGGAGCGAGCCTGTAGCACTTCATCCAAACTTCCCCGGCGAGCATCTTTACACGAGCCAGACCCATCCGTATTTTCGAGCTCCCCATATCTACCTTGCGATGCCGACGAGATTTCATCCTGAGCGCGGTGAGAGCACGGACATCTTATTCATGTCGACCCGGGGCAGCGCCCCGTACGACCGCACGTTTCGTGAAGTGTTCATTCGCCCGGGCCTCGATCCAGCTCGCTGGGGGAATCGATCGAATTACGCGGCCCTGAACGTCGTCCCCACTAGCCCGACAGAGATGTCTATCTACACAACTCCGTTCCGTCGCTTCGTACTTCGTACCGATGGCTTCGCATCGGTGCACGTTGGGGCCGATTCCGGCGAACTGCTAACTCGCCCGTTGCGATTCGAGGGCAAGGAATTTGTTCTTAATTATGCTACCAGTGCTGGCGGCAGCCTGCGAGTGGAAATCCAAGATGAATCTGGCAACCCGATTCCTGGCTTTACTTTGGCTGAAAGTCGCAACTTCGTTGGCGATGCCATCGAGCAAACGGTCCGTTGGGCCAAGGGGAGTGATGTTTCATCGCTGGCAAGCAGGACGGTGCGACTCCGATTCGTCATGCTCGAAGCGGACTTGTTTGCAATTCAATTCCGCTAACGCCAACGGAAAACTTTCAATACGATGGCAGTACAATGCCCCAGACGCTTGGACCCGGTTTCGGGCATATCCTTTGAGCATCGACGAGTACTCTCATTCACCTCGCCCAGCGTAGATCGAGTCCCGGGAATCATCCACGATCGTTGCTACGGTTGGGACTAGCTTCCGAACCTCAGAAAGCCAAAAATCGAATTCGGATGCGGTTGTCGTAGCAGTGTTGGAAACGTCGAGTTGTTCACAAATGGAATCTACAACGTAGAACTCGACGTCTTTCCCGCACTCTGCAGCGCGTGAAGTGAGAATTGAGTTTAGATGTTCAGGAATTTGGATGCGTAGGTTCATGGTCAAGTTCTCCTTCGTCAAGTATAGCACAATCTCGAACCCCATTGCGAGCCAACGGTTGCTCAGTTCTGCTGAGAACTCGGCGTGGCTAATTATTGCGCAAACGTAAGCGTTTTCTAGATCGTGCAGCGTCCGCAGTCGCTACACATCGAGATTCCCATTTCGGATGGGCATAGCCACAAGATGGGTGGCCCCTACATGCGCCTACCATTGGAACTGGATTTGGTGGTGGAGCGCGGCCAGATCCAGATTGTGGACAAGAAGCAAATCCACGACGATGGCCATCGTATGATTCGGATTTATCCCAGCCCGAAAGTCTCAAGCAACAGTCTGATCCGTTCGGTAGAGTCGAATTGCGGCAACAGCAATTGGTTTGTTAACGGAGGGCAAGATTCGATTTCGGTTGTCGACAATGATCATCAGTCCTTGTTAATATTCTCGACTGACTATTCGACACACCAGCAGGTCGAAGGCTACTTAAAGAATTTCTACAGGACGAGCGGCATAGGTTGGAGAAACGAGGCACTTATATTGAAACAATTGCCGGATGTTCTCATGGGGCGGTTGGCATGGTTGTTGGCTTTCCCCAATACGCCGAGTAGTTCTAATAGCGGATTCGGTTGCGGTTACCAGTTCTAGTCCCCTTTTACCAATCTAAATGTTCCATCACGAGTACAATTTTTTCTACGCATTTGCGAACTTCTGGCGAACTTTCGTCCCAGTCGTCACAGTCTTGTTGTTCATGGCGCATACGAGTGCCCAGCAGTTGGATCGTGATGGTCAGACGCCACTTAGCGCTGCGAAAGAATCATTCGAGCGAGAACGCGATGATGAGCATCGCCGGAGAATGCGCCTCGTATGGTCCGATGAAGGCGAAGTTCCACTACCGACATCGTTTGAAGCTGTTTTCATGGACGTCGGCTACGGCGGAGATTCTCTCTTGCTGCTGCAGTGTTCGAAAGAAGCAGCCAAGGTGAGTATCGCCAAGTCTGAAAAGTATCTTGATTCCGTCACCTTCTTCACAGCCAAGACGACCACCGACGAACTTCTCAAGCTGTGGCGGACTATTGGCTTTTTGGAGAAAATAAAAGTCAAGGAGGCGATCCAACACACGGGTAATAGCCATAGCAGTCTTAAAGTGTGCGCGCATGGTTCCGACCATCTAGTGATGTGGCGCGCGGATGCAGAGGCGGGATGGAAATCACGACCGATTCTAAGGAGTGAATCAACAAACAATGGGATTCGTGACCTGGATGAGTTAAAGACGTCCGCCATCACGAGACTGATGAGGGGACGGTTCGCCCCTGAAGTCTGGCTCCCGGATAGTGACCGCATGGCCCAAGACAACTGGCGCTCCTACTGGCGAGATATGCTCCCCGAGATTTGCAATCCAACCGAATTGGATGGCGAGTCAACCATTCTTATCGAATGCGCTTGTGACATGTTCAGTGAGATAGGGGAGCCTAACGACGCCGACTTGCTTCTCGAGTTGGCATCTCGAATGCAAGGCAAAAAGAAATCCTCTGATTTCTTCTCGGACGCTACTCCCGCTTGGCGTATTGAGTACTTGAAGAAGGCAATCGCACTCTCAACAAGCAGAATCTCGCTTCGTCGGAATTGGGATAGTCAAGTTGCTCTGGTCGCGATTCGCAATAGCGAGCAAAACCTCAACATCGAACGCAATCAAGACAAATGGCTCCGAAAACGGTACCATGAAATAGATTCGCAAGGCTATAACTCGTCGTTGCTCGAGGACTTGAAAAATCCGCGAGCCAGTTTGGTGGACACGAGTATTAAGGAACTTGCCACTCGCTATCCCGGCGAGCATCGAGAAGCATTTCGCCGTCTACTTGAGCACGCCGATCCGGATGTTGTTTTTACGAGCGCAATGGCACTTGCAGGAGACTTTGATAAGGGACGAAATCAGGAAGATAAGAATGCCATCTATGCCCGGGCAGAACGCGATCCCTTGATTCGAGATGCGCTACGATCCCTGGAGCGTCTAGCGAGCGATTCCTCGATTTCCATTCGCCCCGAAGTTACATCGTTTTTCGATCACGCCCGGAGTCGCGCAATCAATTTCCTAAGAGATTGCCCTGCACCTTGGGGCTGGAATGTCGAACGCTGCCGACGCCAATTTGAAAATCCAAAGGAGGTCGATGGTCGCGTCATCGATTCCTTACTCTTCGATTTGCGTCTACCAAGACTCCGTATACCTTTTGAAACTCCCGTTGTGCTTTCGAAAGCAGATCGAGATCGATTGATTTCGACGTGGCGTCGATGTCTAGCTGCTCCTTACAATGGAGGAACGGTGTTGGCGATGGAAGAGTTGATCGCACTTCGGGATTTGGAATCGCTTCCGCTATTGCAGAGAGTTGTGTCTGAGCTCCAATCGGGATGCGCTCCAAATAGAGACGAAGCATCAATTCCCGAAACCGAGTTCCCATGGTTGACTCAATACAATGTCGATTACTTGGAAGGCAAAATATCGGAATTAGCCGCACCAGCGGAAAATCCCTAAGCCACTTTCCTTTCTAAAACACTTCGGCGTACGAACCTGTTGCTGCTGCGAAGGCCCTACAAATGGAGCGGGCTCGTGCCAAGGGGCGGGGGGTAAATTCCCAACCGGAATCACCGGTCATTTATTGGATCAGGAATTGGTACGGAAAGGTGCTTCTTACTAACGCCACACTCGCCTCACGGTTGGTGCTCGTTATGCCTTGCACCGGTATCAGAATGTCCGCTCGCATAACGGTGAGAAAGTATTTCAAAAATCTCGTCTTGAAGCGGATCCTGAGTCGTTTGCTCATTCTTGGTTGGTGGTAACTCAAACACTACCTCCGTGCCTTCAGGCAAGGATACGGGCTCAAGTGGGTCAAAATGACCGTTTCGAAAAATCGCACGGTATCCAACGCGTTTCATATCACACCTCTTTTTAACATGTCCCTAGTATACCCCATTCTAAGGACATCTTAAAACGAGGTGTTATATTTTATTGGATCAGGAATTGGAACGGAAAAGTCCTTCTAACTAACTAACGCCACCGGAAGATTTTTAGTGCGATGGCGGTACAGGCGACGCCCCAGATGCACATTACCATGAGCGGTACCCCGAGAGTACTGATGGATGCACCGTCCATCATGATCGATCGGAGACTGTCGACCAAGGCTACGAACGGCAGGGACTTTAATAACGGCTGGATTTGGTCCGGAAATCGCTCGCTGCTAAAGAAAACCCCTCCGACGATCCACATCGGCAGCATGATCAAATTCATCAAGCCGCCGATTGCCTCGCTGGTTTTCACTCGCGATGCCAACAACAATCCAATCCCTCCAAACGTAGCCCCACCTATCCCCATTACGATAATCAAATCCAAGATACTACCGCGGCAAACCACTCCAAACATCGCATAGCTGAACAATAAAATGACAGTCACCTCACAAATCGAGAACAACAATCGGACGATGAGAATGCTTAACAGGAAATGCCATCGTTGCATCGGAGTCGCCATCAATCGCTTCAGCAGTTTGCGAATGCGCATGTCGACGATCACAAAACCGACTCCCCACAATCCTCCCCCCATCAAATTCAACGCGAGCATTCCAGGAACAAAGAAATCGATATAGCGTGAGCCTACCTCTTCTAAGTGTTCGTCTGCAATTTGTAAGGGACTAGACGCAATTCGGTCCTTCAACAGCACAGTCTCGACGGTCATCCTAGCCAGTTGACTTTCCACGCGAGTCGGTTCAGACCAAAACTCAAATCGGTTCGCGTCGTCGTCGGTCACCACCACGACGTTAGCCTTGCCTGACTGCAACCGCTTCCTCCAGTTATTGTCACTGCTAGCGGTAGCTAGGATTTTCGGCGGTTGGTTCAACGCTGCCGCAACCGCATCGGCTCGCGGCCCGATTATCTCAATGGTCATTGGAGCCACCGCCGTATTGCGAAACGCTAGCCCCATCGCTAACAACATCAGCAAAGGAAATCCATAGGTCCAAAAGAGGACATCCGGATGTCGCACGAACTCACGAAGGCGTGTCAGACAAAGCTGAAACAGGGAACTTTCGTACAACCGGCGACTCATGGCTTCACCTTGGTCGTTTCGTTCGCGTCACCATCGCGCAAGTGCCGTCCAGTCAACGCGATAAAAACATCCTCTAAGGTAGCTTGCCGTGTCGTCAGATGACTCAGCGCGTGCCCACAAGTTTGACAATGGTCGAACAGGGATGCGATAGCCACGTGTGGCTCGCGAACCACGAGCAAGTAGCCATCGTCCGTGATCCTTGACTGCTCGACGCCGCTTAAGCGACTAAGGATTGCGAGTTCTAACGGCGGAACGTCACCCTCGATGTCGAACTCAACGACGTGTTCGCCTCCGTATTGACGAATCAGTTCACTAGGTGTTCCGATAGCGATCGTTTTTCCGTGATCGACGACAGCCACGCGATCGCAGAGTCTTTCGGCTTCGTCCATGTAATGGGTGGTCAACATAATCGTTCTGCCCCGCGATTGATAAGCTCGAATGACATCCCAAAGCTGACGGCGAGATTGAGGGTCGAGGCCCGTTGTCGGCTCGTCGAGGAATAGAAGCTTCGGATCGCCAACGATGGCGGTGGCGATGGCCAATCGTTGGAGTTGGCCGCCGGAAAGCTTTTCAACGTAGGCGTTGGCTTTTTCTTCGAGGGAAACGGCAGCAATAGCTTCGGAAGTGGCTATGGGTTTGGGATAAAAACTTCGGAATAAATCGATCGTCTCGCGAACCGTCTGTCGGTCGGTCAATCGCGTTTCTTGGAGTGATATTCCGATCAAGCCTCGGATGACTGCATCATCTCGACCCCATCGGTAATTTAAAATCTCGATGGTCCCCGAGGTTGGCTCTAGCAAACCTTCGAGCATTTCCATGGTGGTGGTTTTGCCAGCTCCGTTCGGTCCCAAGAGACCAAAGCACTCCCCTTCCATCACTTCCAAATCGATACCGCGAACAGCCTCAACAGGCGGCTTTGCGGGAAACGACTTGACTAGATTCACGGCGCTAATTGCGGCTGGCATAACACTATTTCGATCTGATTGGCAAATGGACGATCATAGCGATCACATCGCCGAATCTTAACGAATCGCTGTAGCTTGCGGAATAGGAAACGAAGCTTGAATGGTCACTCTTCCATTTTGAATGCCGCTGGCTTCACGCCAGGGGTGTTGACCATTTATTCTTGAGATACGGTGACAATTTCATGGTCAATCGCGTGGCTCGCCAAGTTGACATACCTCTGTTAGACTGAGTCGGGCGAGACATATCCGTTCGGCGATTTGCCGCCAACTCCAAGTTGCATTTTCAAATCGCGATGGACTGCACTTACTCATGGTGAGTACCTTAAATGACAACAGATAATCCCTATGCGTATGCTGGCGCGATTTTGGCAACGATTCCAATTCTGTCCCCATTTGTGTTCCTGGGTATTCCGTTCGGAATCTGGGCTCTCGTGTTACTTCGGAAAGAGAACATCCGCATAGCGTTTGAACTTGCGCGCCAGCAGAAACGTTAGTTCATCCTGCTCACAGGCTTTCGGAGCCAGTAGCCAAGCTTGAACCCAAGTCATTTCCGCCTTCAGTACCTAATACTGTTGCAGCATTTAGCACTCCTTTTAAATCGGGCGCAAACACCGACCAAGAACGCATCTTACGACATGGCGGCTGCGATAACGATCGAGATCCCGATAATCACGGATGCGATCACGATGGCCACAGCGACGTTCTTGTTCTCGCCTAACTCTTTCTCTAAATCGAGCTTCGGCGTCATCCAGTCAAACATCTTGAACCCCAACAGCATCAGCCCAATACCGACCAATCCAAAGATTGCGGTTGCAAGTAGGGCGGCTCCAAAACCATTCCAGTCGCTGATCAATGCTAACATCATTTCTTAAGTTCCTTTTCAATCACAGTTCCAATCAACCAAAAAAGTGGGGCACAAAACGACTGTCGTTACCCGTTATCAAACCATCGTCTTCTCGTATTCCAATTCCCGCTGCATAGCCGTTGATCATCCAACTACCGATGACCGGCGTCTGGCCTTCAAATTTGCGGATCGCATTGTACCGTTGATACACCGTGCCAGTATCGGACTCGTGTTGCCCTGCCAGGACGTTTCCGCCAACCGAAATTTCGACACCTTGCCCCTCGCGACTCTGGCAAGGTTTTCGGACGTAGTCTCCGACTATTGGCGACATGGACGTTTCTAATAAATAGGGGCTTTCGGGATAAAGTTCCCACAACACGGTCATGATGGCCTTGTTGCTCAGCAGGATTTTCCAAGGTGGCTCAAGCCATTTTATTTTCGTATAGACCAAGTGCATTCCATAAGCTTCGTCTAACATCCACTCCCAGGGGTACAGTTTAAACGCACTCATGATGGCCTGGTTCTGAGCATCCACGAACTGCTCTAAACGTTCGTCGAATCCCAACTCCTCGATCGTCAAATACTCGGTGCGAGCACCCGCTTGGATGGCCGTGTCCCGAAGATAGTTGACGTTCATGTAGTCTTCGACATGTCCCGCCGTCGACAGAAAGTACAATACGCCACTGCTCTCCGCCAAGAACCGCTGCCACGCTTCTACGAGACGATCGTGAATCGAGTTGAACTGATCCATATCAGAACAGCAATCTTGCAGCCAGTACCATTGGATAGCAGCCGCCTCCAACAACCCGGTTGGGGTGTCTGAGTTGTATTCCAACATCTTGGGTGGCCCTTCGCCGTCGTAAGCGAAATCAAACCGTCCGACGATCGTATGCCTATCCGAGTCCCAGCTTGTGCGGATCCAGTCGCGGTAAACAGGTGCAATCCGAAACAGGTCCCACCTCCCCTCGCGAATGACGGTTTCAACCGCGTTGAGACACATGGCGTCCAGCGCGTAGGTCGCTTGTTCTAAGGCATCGATTTCATGCTCTTCAAATTGGTAGCAAGCACTTTCATCCCAATAGAGCTGGTCATCAAACGTATGGTAATGAAGCCCTTGAGACTCAACAGTCTGTTTCCAGTTGGGACGCGGTTTCGTTTTTAGTCGGCGCATAGCTAGATCACGAGCTCGCACTCGAAGCGTGACCGCCGAAGCCGCCGCGCGACACACTCGGAGAACTGGTTGTATGAGGTGTACTTGTATGAGTTGCCGGCGCGTGGACCGTTGGTGTATGTACCGTTGCTTTGTTGGAGCTTGTCGAATGGCTTGCGGGTGCGGGAGTTGAGTTTTGGGCACCGAAATGGGATGCGGGGCCAGAACCAGTGTAAAATCCTGAGTTGCCGGTGTTCGAGCGATTGGAGTTGCTCGAGCTCCAGGAAGACCACGATCGGCCATAGCGAGAACCATAACCTGACCCATAACCCCAAAAGAAAGGACTGTAGCCCCACCTCGAATAGGTTCCCGAATTGGTCGGAGTCTGGGGCTGAAGCTGATTGGGTTGTCCGACGATTTGTTGTTCTTTTTGCTCTTCGGATTGAGCCAATGCTGCGTCGAGCGGAAGGGCTTGAACGGGTACCGCTTCCTGGCGGGGACGACACCCCTGGAGAATGAACGCGGAACTGACCAGGAAAAGTTTTAACGCCTTGGTCGATCGTTTTTTGGGTGCTGATGTCATGGTATTGAATGGAACTTGTGGATTCGATTCCCAAGTAGGCCAAGCCTTTCGGCGAATGGGGCGCGCCCAGACCAAATTGTGTTCAAGTATTGTATCGCCTATCGTAAATCCAATGTCATCCGAAAAAACTCTGCGTTCCTCGTGCCTCTGCGGTTCACTCGTGTGCTCTCTACCAACCAAGAGGCATGTTGAACCTCCGGCATGGTATGTTGTTTGCCTTGTTCTTCACTGTGAGTGGTCATCCAAACCGAGGTTTTGTGTATGTGGGGTGTGACTGGGATTGTTTTGTCACTGTTGTTGTTGATCTATCTCGCTTATCGGGATGTCAGCGTTCTCGTATTGGCCCCGTTATGCGCTATGGTGGCAGTCATCTTCGATGGTCATTTGCCCTTGCTGGCCACGTACACACAAATCTTTATGGGGAGTGTCGGCCAATTCGTCAAAGACTTTTTTCCAATTTTTCTGCTCGGGGCTATTTTCGGAAAACTGATGGAAGAATCGGGTTCGGCTGCAAAGATTGCAGACTGGGTCGTGCAGACCGTTGGCGTGCAACACACCATTTTGGCGATCGTACTGAGTTGCAGCATTTTGACTTATGGCGGCGTGTCGCTCTTCGTCGTTGTCTTTGCAGTCTTTCCTATGACGCGATCCCTGTTCCGGCAAGCGAATATTCCCAGACGATTGATACCGGGAACCATTGCGCTGGGCTCGTTTACCTACACGATGACTTCGTTGCCCGGGACAATACAAATTCACAATCAGATTCCGATGCAGTTCTTTCGGACCAATTCCTTTGCGGCGCCTGGACTCGGCTGCATCGGAGGTGCCATCATGTTCGTGTTAGGCATGTGGTGGCTAAACTCACGCGTCGCACAAGCACGCATAATGGGCGAGGGATTCGGTCCGACGATCCCTGGTGACGAATCGTTGCCGGTAGTCGCATCTAAGACAGCCATAAGCGTATTGCCGTCGGCATGGAGCGCAATGCTACCTATTGTCTGCGCGGTCGGTCTTAACATGCTTTTTTCCTTTGTGGTAATCCCGAAATGGGAAACCGCTTACCTCGCCGAAGAGCAGTTTGGTAAGACAGAGTTGAGCAGAGTCATCGGCAGTTGGTCGACAATTTTGTCATTGGTTGGGACGTTGGTGGTCACGATCCTGTTGCATTACCGATCGCTGGAGAAGCTCAAGTTAGCGCTCTCCGTCGGGGCAAGGTCATCGCTGATGCCGCTTTTCAACACTGCCTCGGAGTATGGATATGGGAACACGATCAAATCGTTAGCTGGATTTGTCATTGTGCAGAAATTTGTCACCGGAATCGCACCTAACAATCCATTGATATCCGAAGCCATCTCAGTCAACGTTTTGTCTGCGATTACAGGTTCCGCATCGGGTGGATTGAGTATCGCGCTTAAGACCTTTGGCGAGACTTACTACGAACGGGCTATTGCGGTGGGGATCGATCCGCAATTGTTGCATCGCGTTGCTTCGATGTCCTGTGGTGGCCTGGACAGTCTTCCGCACAATGGAGCCGTCATAACTCTGCTGCTTATCTGCGGCGTGACTCATCGTCAAGGATACAAGGACATTGCCGCCATCACGATCCTTTGCCCATTCGTGGCTACGATAGCGGTGTTGGTACTCGGAACGAATTTTGGTTCTTTTTGAATCGATACGTCCTTGGTATCTACTCCTCTGGGTGATGACAGCCTTCGCTTCGCGTGAACCGCAACTGCGCATCGACTACCTCGTAACAGAAAATGCGATCCTTCGGGAAAAGATTGGGTTAAAGCGGCGACTGCTTCTTAGTGATTCGCAGCGAATCCGCTTGGCGGAAAAAGCAAAAGCAATCGGTCGAACAGGACTCAAATCCCTACAGACGCTCTTCACGCCCGATACTCTGCTACGGTGGCATCGCGAACTGTGTGCCAAACATCATGACCATAGCAAGAAACAGACGAGTAAACTCGGTCGCCCCGAGTTGCCCGATGAAGTTAAGGAAATGGTCTTGCGACTTGCCAAAGAAAACACGTCTTGGGGCTACGACCGAATCGTAGGACAGTGTGCCAATCTCGGATTCGTGGTGTCAGCAACGTCGGTTGCCAATCTCCTCAATGAGCATGGCATCGAGCCAGTGCCTAAGCGTGGCAAATCACCGACTTGGTCAGATTTCCTCGGTTCGGACATGGACGTCTTGGCAGCAGTTGATTTTACAACAATGGACATCTGGTCGCTATCCGGGCTCAAGACGTATTACCTGTTGTTCTTTATGGAAATCAGCACCAGGCGCGTACATTTTGCGGGAATGACCGAGCATCCCAACGAAGAGTGGATGATGGACGTTGCGAACAAGGTGACCAACGCCGAAACCGGATTCTTGGGAGGCAAGAAAATCCTGCTCCTCGATCGGGATACCAAGTTCACGTTAAAGTTCCGAGAGCATCTCAACGCGGCTGGTACAGAATCGATTCGGTTGCCACCGAAAAGTCCAAATTGCAACGCGTTCATCGAACGCTTTTTCCGCAGCATCAAAACCGAGTGCTTGCGTAAGATGATCTTCTTTGGCGAAGACTCGCTTCGCAGTACCGTTGAAAAATACGTCGCCTACTATCATCGCCATCGCAACCACCAAGGACTGGAAAATCTTCGCATCGACCCACCACCGGACGAGCCGATGGCAAGCACCATTCACTGCGCGCATGAGCTAGGCGGGCTTCTAAAGCATTACCATCGCCGTGCAGCGTAGCGACTTCGTTGCAAAGACTCGAACGCTGTTCTGAATCAACTGTCTCGATGACTGCGCATGGATCGAAATTACGAACCAATTGTGTAAATCCAAATTGGCTTTGCGCGCTCCGTCGCTTGAAAGATGGCATTCACGAAACCATTTTTGCCGCAAAATTGCTCGCCAACCCGTTGCTCGACTTTTTGCACCATACGGTGTCGTTACGCTATTCCCTTGCAAGCCAGCCGATTGAAGCCACCGGTGCAGCTCTCTGTCTGTATTCAGCGACCGTTTATGCTCAGTTCTGTTCTTTTAAAGAGAACGGATTAAACAAAACTCATTAGTTTACCCGTTTTCGCAATGCACTTTGGAGACCGTCAGCGAGCGATTGGAGTTCGTCAATTGATTTTCCTCGAAGTGATTCTTCGCTGGACTGTGGAACCGACAAAATCATCTGACACGTCCGAATGACACCGATTAACTTTCCTTTTTCAAGTCCTTCCTCACGGCCCTCTTCACGGCCCTCTTCACGGCCCTCTTCACGGCCTTCCTCACGGCCTTCCTCACGGCCCTTTACGATTCCTTCGTCTCTGGCGGTGTTTATCTTCCAATCGTAATCTCGAAGCGTCTTTTCCCGTGTCTCATACATTTCTCGGTACTCCGTTTTTAAATGGATAGTCTCAACTGAGGAAATTACCAATTGGAATGCTTCTTCCGG
>JANMLD010000229.1:0-27378 GCA_031372345.1 Pirellula sp. | reverse complement strand
GCCTTCCGTTCGGGCCCGCCCCGACGGAGGCAGCAATTGGCGGCTACAGGCATGATCATTCGGTTCGAGCTCTCCACCGAGTTTACTCGGTGGGAGCAACGTTTGGATGCGAGAAACGCTGCTTCCACCGGTATGAAACCGGTGGAGAGCCTAACCCCCTCACGGGTTGAAAGTAGCTGCCAATTATCGCCCCACTGGCATGAAGCCAGTGGTAGCGAAACACAGGAAAAAATGCTTCACAGCGTTGCTCTCAGAGGGAGGGTGGCTAAGATCTCTAGAGGGATGGAAAAAATCCCCCGAGTAAAACTCGAGTAAAACTCGGGGGCATTGCACCGCACATTGTTATTTCACTGCACATTCTTAATTGATCATTTCTCGATTGAGCCACTAACTTTTTACGGTAAGTTGTAAACCGACTCAATGACGCTTAATTAGGAAATTGGCTTTCGCTGTGCGGAATGCGTCGAGCAAGATTTTCTTTCCCGATGATGAGTTTTTCGGTTTTGACGCGAGCGCGATCGACGTTATTTAGAACGACTGTCGCCCTGCGACCAGAGTCTGGGTGCGATCTCGCAAAGCTGGGAATCATCTTGGTCCATCCAGCTTGTTGATCTTGACGTGCGTCCCACCGCATGAGCAAGCGTGCCATTTCGCGAGCGTCATATCCTTCGGCCAACATCCAGCGTACTGCGTCTGCGTCCGCCTGCGTTTCGAACTCAGGTCGAAAAGGCTTTGCCATAGTCGCCATCCACTCCATGCTCGAACGCAAGTCAGTCATGGTGTTTGTACGTTTAGACTGCTTCAGCGGCAGCAGTTGATGACCTCGATCCAAATGCGAGAGTTCATGGCAAATCACTGCCACCAGCTCTGCTTCAGATTGCACACTGTTCATGAGTCCAGTTGTGAATAGCAAATGGCCGCCAGGAATCGAGTACGCATCAACGCTCTCGGTGGTGACCAAGGCGACGTCAATGCTTGGGTATCGCTTGGCGTTGGTCATGTTTGGCCGTATGTCACTGACCAGCTTTGAAAGATACTTTGTTTCGATTCCGTCCCGAGTAATCGTTTGGTTTTGCGACCGAAGCGACGCTTCGTAGTTCTTTAGAACCCGGGAGCCGAAATCGGCCTCTTCTCGTTTCGTGACCGGAACTTTTTCGAGTTCGGCCATTTGAGCTGGCGACAGTTCACTAAACATCCCAGGCATGAATTGCTCGGACTGTTGTCCAAACTTCTCGAACATTTCTCGCAGGGCATCCGCCGGATCCTGGGCAACTGCGAACCCCATCTTCAAGTGCAAAAGGGCAAGAATTAGGAGTGTGCAAAGAAATGCAGTCCTGACTGGCCTCGAGACGTGTCCATGCGAATCAACTAAAGCAATCATCGATAGAGGGTGCCAGAAGAGGCGTGTGGAGAAATAGCGATACGGAGTAAGTTGAACGAACGTCATTGGAACACCGTGTCCCCGTCGTTGTCAACATTTTTCTAGCCCTTGGACACTGTTAGATGGCGACAAATTCAATAAGAGAA
Source organism: Pirellula sp. (assembly GCA_031372345.1). Taxonomy (GTDB): domain Bacteria; phylum Planctomycetota; class Planctomycetia; order Pirellulales; family Pirellulaceae; genus JBKCUI01. Next base: position 25,851 of record JANMLD010000229.1, on the reverse strand, counting down.
ATTATTAGCCAACTAAGACTAAGGTGCCCTTGGATTAGCGGAACGAAATAGCAACTTATGTTATCTAAGCCAACTGTGCGGAGCCGATTGGCACCCAAATGCGAATTTGAGAGAAACATTTCCGTGGGAACGGTGTTTGCAACGCTTAGAGTGGGTAAACGGCTATCAGAATTCCTTTCACTCAGTTAACGTACGATTTCGGCTATTTTCCTTTCCTTGTTTTTCGGAGTTGTTTTATGAGATACCGTAATTTGTCCTTGAAGAACCGAGGTTTTACCTTGGTCGAGCTATTGGTCGTGATCGCGATCATCGGCATTCTGGTTGGATTGCTGTTGCCAGCCGTTCAAGCCGCTCGCGAAGCCGCTCGTCGAATGCAGTGCACGAACGGGTTAAAGCAATTGGGTTTGGCAATTCTCAACTATGAGAGCACGTTCAAAGCGCTGCCTCCCCGCAAAGGTGGAACATCGGGGCCATTTGTAGGTGCCAATCGAAACAATTCGAATGGAAGCAGATTGTCCGCGTTTGTGTTCTTGCTTCCCTATGTTGAACAAAGTGCGATGTACAACAATATCCAAGCGGGTGATCCGACTGGTGTGTACGGTTTCGCACCTGCTTCCGGTGGACCAACGGTTGCCCCTGGTGGGCCCGCTGCTTGGGGTGGTTGGATCCCTTGGAATGTTTCTCCATCGATGTTGTCATGCCCATCGGATGGACCTGTATTCAACGCTCCAACCAATACGCAAACCAACAATTACGCGTTCTCCGTTGGGGACACGAATAACAACGCTTTGAACATAGCCGATTCAAGAGGCGTCTTTGGCAGCCAGAAATACACCAAGCTTGCCGAACTTGTAGACGGCACAAGTAATACCATCACGCTCAGTGAGAGATTGAAAGCTAACTTTGGTATCTCCACGGTTGTTGCCAATCAGGTCGAATCGACTTTAGGCACGGCGACGAGTATTACGACAATTCTTGCCGCCCCAGGCTCATGCTTCAGCACCGCCAGTGGTCGCTATTTCAATGCTGGGCAATTGGTCAAGGGACGGTTCGGTTCTCTGTGGACAGATGGTCAGTCTGAGCGAGTGTGTTTCAATACAATTTTGCCTCCCAACAAACCAAGCTGTACTTCGGATGCAAACGTCAATGCAGACTCTGGAGCTAATAACTTCGGGCTCTTGATTCCAGCTTCCAGCCGTCATACTGGCGGTGTGAATGCAGCGTTTGGTGACGGTTCTGTGCGTTTCATTTCTCAGTCCATCGACACGGGAAATTTGAATGTGCCAGAAGTGGTCGGTGGTCCTAGCCCATACGGTGTTTGGGGTGCGATGGGATCCAAGGCTGGTGGCGAAGCGTATAGCAACGAATAATTCACGCTGGTTTCGGAAAATACTTGGGAGTGCAAGGCCGAGTTGGCATTGCACTCCCTTTTCTTTCAATCGCTGGGAAATATGTTTTCCTTGCGTAAACATATGTAGGCAACAGAGGTTTTCATGATCAAATTGAAGTATGTTTTGCTTTCATCGCTACTGATGGCAACGCTAATAGGATGTGGTGGTTCGGGATTCCCGAAGACCTACAAGGTGTCTGGTACTGTCAAGCTCGGCGGTAAACCCATTGATGGGGCATTGGTCACATTTCAGCCCTCTGGGGAGGGAAAAAGTGCAGTTGGCTCAACCAATGACAAGGGGGAATTCAAACTGTCGACCTTTGGGCCCGGCGACGGCGCCCTTCCTGGTTCCTACAAAGTGACAATTACAAAAACGTCTACGCCTACCGTTACCGCAAAACCAACAACTCCGCCTGGAACCCTGGCGAGTGGCGATTTGGGTGCTGACTATTCTCCTCCATCGGGTAGTGATGGGTCTAAAGGCGTCGTTGCCCCAAAGAATATGTTGCCAGCGAAGTATGCCAGCGATGCAACATCGGGACTGATAGCGACTGTCGTCGAATCTAACACCAATAGTTTCGATTTTGATTTGTAGAACGGGTAAACGATGACTTCGCCAGCAGACCAAACCACACCGTTGCCTCATCCATTAGTTTGGCAACCGGGATTCGTCCTAACTTTAATACTTTGCCTGTTTGGTGGTTTTGTGGGCGGCGGGATCGTTCACCAGGTTCACCCCTTATTTGCTTATGCAGATTTGCCTCAAATTGAACTAGGCGCGTCCGCCAAACTAGTTCAGCAGCATCGCGATGCTGCGTTTGAATATCGATCAATGAACTACGGTGCGGAACTGGCGATCATTGGCCTAGTGCTAGGCTTCGCTTTCGGTGCTGTTTCAGGAAGTTCAAAACGATTCCTTTCCATTGTCGTGGGCGGTATGGCAGGTGCTTTGTTTGGCGCCGGTCTGGGTTTTTTGGGGGGCAAGTTCGTCGCTAATTCGATTTTTCAGAACCAGCAACAAACCTTGTTTGCTACCCTAGGATTACAAGCGGCTGTGTGGGGGCTGATAATCGGGAGTATCGTCTGGTCGGTTGCCTCAGTTAATGTTGGGGTAGCACGTGCATGCAAGGTTGGGCTTATTGGCTTGATCGCAGGAGTCTTAGTGGCCGTCACTCAGTTCGTCGTCTCTTCCCTTATGTTTCCTACATCCAACCCACTGTTTCTGGTTCCGGAAGAACCATCGGAGCGACTATATTGGATGATAGCATTTCCGATCGTTTCCGGACTAATGCTAGCCTTTGGGCTGGCTAAATTTTGCCGAACGTGTGACCGCTGACACGAAACCTGAGCGAGGGCCTCGCTCAGCCACAAAAAAACCAGAGGCATGCACCCACTCAAACTTCATTCGACCTAGCGGATAGAATCAAGTCTTGCTCATTTTCATTCCACCATGCTTCGGCCAATTCCTCGCTCCACGGGAAGCGTGATGCAATGCCGCCCAGCTTAGCTTCGATTTCTCGCATCGACCGCGGTCTATCATTGGTATCCGGTGCGATGCATTGGGCGAGGAGACGCACAAAATCGCTGAATTTCGCGTCGCTACAAAGGTCGGAAAATCGTCCTAAGATCAAAAGTTGGATCAAGGAATCGTGCGTTACTCCCAAGATTGGAACTTTTCCCGTGAGTAGATATACCCCAAGAACACCAAACGCAAAAATATCGACGCGAGGGTCGGCGATCCAGGGTGTCTCCAATCGCTCCGGAGCAATAAACCCCGGCGTTCCGATGAGCACACGCGTCGCAGTCACATCCCTGGCAACATTGTCGGCCATGGTTTTTGCTAGTCCAAAATCGACCACCTTGACCAAATCCATGAGTTGACCTTTTCGGCAAATCATGATGTTCTGGGGCTTGATGTCGCGATGGATCAAACCGATCTCGTGCGCTTCTTCGATCGCACCGCACGTCTGCCGCAAGATCCAAAGACAACGGTCGATGGAAACGCACGGATCGTAATTGATAAAGTGAGCTAAGTTGACTCCTTCCACCAGCTCCATCGCACAAAATAAGAGCCCATCTTTGGACAAGCCGAAATCGTAGATACTTACCGTGTTCGGGTGGCTCAGTTTCGAAGCCAGCCGAACCTCACGTTCAAATCGTTTGAGAGTCGCTGAACTAACCATCGGCTCTTTGATTAATTTGATTGCAGCCGACCGGCCTAGGAGTTTGTGCTCCGCACGATATACGATTCCAAGCCCTCCTTCTCCAATTTTTTCGCGTAGGATGTAGGAACCAAGGGATTTGTTCGCCAACTCGACGCCCCGAAAGGCTCGTCGCAGTGACAACGCTCCGATGACCAACGAAATGAGGATCGGCACACCGTACAGAAATCGAAATGCACGTTCGATAAACACCTGACTCTTGAACGCCTCCTCCTTCGGGACCTCTAAAACCACTAGCCGATTCAGCGATGCAATCCAATTCCAAGCCCCGACCACTTCACGTCCGCGATAGTCTCGATAACCATTCACATCGAATCCGTTTCTCGGTTGGGAAATCGTCTTGCCGGGCTTCGTCCACGACCATTCATTGATCTGTTCGGTGGGTGCAAATCCAGTGAGTACATTCCCACCTGGATCTCTTGCTTCGACGATCGTTGCGCCCCGCACCTTCTTGAGAGACGAAAACGCCGGCAATTCTAAGAGGCTCGGCAGGTCCCTGGCTTTGGTGGCGATCGCACCTCGGTCATCTAACAAATACGCATTGCTTTCCCTCAACACGGTTTTCGCTAACAACTCCTCTAGTTCATCGAGAAACACCGGACTTCGGATCATCATCGCGCCAATAACGACCGAACTGTCATCCGGTGAGAATACAGGAACCAGGAACATGGCGTACTGATCTTCCGTTTCCATCGGATAATTCTCTGAAATCGTATCCGCCGTGGGTCTCGGAAGTTCGACGGATGAAGCGCCGCGATCGAAAACCCTCTTCAAAATCGAGGAGCCAACCGAAGTGGTTAGGCCACCCAAACCAGCCTTGCTATTGGTGAATTGCCAGTCCGCCAGCAGCAATGCCGAACGACTCCAAATTGCGTACTTCAGTTTGGATCGGTCGTTGGCCGATTCACTTTCATTCTTGGTATCCGTTTCCAGTTCGACTGGCACAGCGACTTTATTTTCAAAAACACACTTAATCTCGATTTGTTCCTTCGCTTTGCGAAGAATCTCAGCCCGTCCGTTTTCATTCAGGCTTGGCAATTGAATCTTTTCGTCGAGGCTTTTTACTAAGAGCTGCAACTCTTTTTGACGTCCCCAATCCTGGACTCGAAGTTCGTGTCCGTGAGCCCACTGCAGGATCAATCTGCTTTTCTGTTCGGCCATGGATGCAAGAACTGTCGCATAATCAGCTCGCGAACGACGAACCAACTCCGATTGCAAATACCAACCAACCAAGATGAGAAAAAACGCGGCACCCAGTGCAGAAGCCAGCGGCAAGACGCCACCAACTAGGTTGTGGCCAATCCTCTTTAGACCCAAGGTGGATATCGACCGGCTTTGAACCGTTGTCTTCGAGATCTTGCCGGTAGGAACCATTATCGTTCGACTATAATGCCGAGCAAGCAAGCCTCGCACTTCTTGAACAACCGCCTCATCGGACGAACCCAATGCCGACAATCGGGACTCTCTCTCGCGCAACGGCTTATTCACCAAATCGATAAAGAGCTCTTTCGCTCGAGCGTATTGCTCAGGTGTCACAGCTGTGCATCCGCCTCAAAGCGTTTGCGTATCCAAGCGCGGCACATCTTCCATTCATTTTCAATGGTTCGAGTCGATAATCCTAATACGCTTGCAACTTCGGGGACTGTCATTCCACCGAAAAAACGCATTTCTACAATTTTGGCTTGTCTTGGATCCAACAGCTGCAACTTTTCAAGAACCTCATCCAACGCTAAGACATCGTTGTCCCGCGTAGGAGCAATGGTCGAATCCTCGTCAAACACGACTCGAACTTGGTCTCCCCCGCGCTTGATGCGGTGGCGAGCCCGCGCATGATCGACAAGGATTCGTCTCATCATAGTGGCTGCGATGGCCAGAAAATGCCCTCGACTCTGATACTTGTCCGAAACCTGCTTCGACAGCTTTACATAGGCTTCATGCACCAGGACCGTTGGAGAGAGTGTTACGGTTGACGACTCCAATTGCAGGTAGCTTGCCGCCAGACGTCTCATATGTTCATACGTCTCTTCGACCAACGCATTGGTTTGGGTTTGCTCGCTCATGTTGGTTTTACCAATGGAAATGCCGAGACGGCCTCGTCGGTTTGTATCCCACCTCAGCTTAGAGTATCTTAACAGGTCAAGGCCTGTCAAATGTAGCTTAACAGCCTTTTTCGCAACACTTCTTGGGCTGAGCCACCAAAGTCATAGCCGACAAAAGTCAAAGTAGTAGGCACATTCCATGTGCCGTTCACCAGGAATCATTGTAAATTCACTCCAGCGGACGGCACGACGGAGCGTGCCTGCTACTTTTGACGGCTGAGCCACCAAATTATTTTGTTTAACCGCGTGGGCATCGCCCCGCGTTTGACACGGCCCGATGGGCACGCGGTTAAACGAATAAGCCTACGCGTTGGTGCACATGAGCTTAGTCCAATAAAAAAGGCTCGGGGAGAAACCCGAGCCTTACACGATCTAAAAGTATGTCGATGTGAGTCGCAATTACTCGCGAGGGCGAATAGCGCCCGTTAATCCACTGTAATCCACGCGGTCATCGTTGTGCCAGAGAGGTTGCCCAAGCTCGACCCTTTTTCGCAAAACTTCTATCTTCTCTTGCGAGCCAGCCGGAGCATCCGTTGGTAGAAACTTCATGTCCACAACCGGATCGAAATCCTCGTCGTGTCCATACTTCAAAATCGCTTCAAAAACGTTCTTACAAAGATTGCTCATTAACTTAGGGCCCTCCAAATTGTGTATTCATCATGCAGGTGACGCCAAAACACCTGCCAAATTCACTTGGGGAATAATCACTCTGCTTCTCGAATCTTGCAGGGGTGGCTGGTATCTATATTCGCGTTGTGCGATCCACCGTCCCGCAATCATTCTCCCTTCATTCCCATTGCCAAGTGATTATTGGCAATTCGCAACCAAAGTCAAGAAAATTAACTAAATATCTATGCCTGTACCCCTTGTGGGAAGTCGCAAGAATCGCATGGCAGAAAGACTACTCAATGTAGGGATCAATCGTGCCGCAGGCGCTCTCCGATAAGTCAACCTAAACGGTAATTCGCTAATTTCGCTTCGAATCGCCTTAATGTTGCGACAACGCGCATCCAGCCACCACAAAACAGTTAAACTCTCTTGTTAATGACTCCATTCCGTGGTTACAACATTCAATGGCGATAAACCTTACAGGTTCTTCACCCTCACCGTTCACGATCAACAAACCATGAAAACAAATTGGGTTTTTTTTCCCCCGACGAATCGGAAACTGACAACGATGTCAATCGTGGCGTTCACGCTTCTTGGGACGCTCTTTGTTGTACCCATCGCGTTGACGCAAGACAGGAATGTCGCATCACCCGATGCCACTGCGATGGAAACCCCCGTCGCTGTCGTTACGCCCGCTGGACTTCGAATCGATTTGCCGGGATTGAGACCACAAGTCCTGGTGCTGTCTCCAGATGGGAAATCACTCATCACCTCGGGCAAAACCAACAAGCTAATCGTTATCAACCCATATACCAACGAAGTCTCACAGACCATCGAATTCCCTTCCAAACAACAGACATCCGAACCCGATGTCGCATCTCCCAACATCCTTAAGCCAGATACAGCCGCTCTGGTAAGCTATACGGGCCTTCTATACTCCAAAGACGGCAGACGAGTCTACATGAGCGACGTCAGTGGCTCGATCAAAGTCTTTTCTGTCGACGCCGACGGCAAGCATGCTCCATCGCACACGATTCAACTCCCGGACGCCAAAGCACCTCGTCGAGCTCAAGAGATCCCAAGCGGGCTTGCAATCGACGAACCAACCGGCAAGCTCTTTGTCTGCGGCAATCTTTCGAACTCCTTAATCGAAATCAACTTGGCAGAGGGCAAAGTCGTAAGGACGTTTCCCGTTGGTGTTGCGCCCTACGATGTGGTACTCCACAAAAACAAAGCCTACGTAAGCAATTGGGGGGGCAGAATCCCAGGCGAAAACGACTTGACTGGCCCCGCTGGCCGAGGAACCACCGTTCGCGTGGACCCCGTTCGGCACATTGCCAACGAAGGCAGCATCTCGATTGTCGATTTGAACTCCGGCGCGACCGAAACCACCATGGTAGGACTGAGCCCAAGCGATTTGGCCCTCTCCCCTGACGGCAAGTGCGTCGTCTGCGCCAACTCCAATAGCGATACACTTTCCATATTATCGACCGATACGGGCAAAGTCGTCGAAACAGTCTGGGTCAATGCAAAGCAATCGGATCTCTACGGAGCAGCCCCGAACGCGCTGGCTTTTAACAGCCAGGGCGACAGGCTCTTTGTGGCCAATGGTTCCCAAAACGCGATCGCGGTCATGTCCTTCGACCCGGCCGACAAAGGGGACACTGTCTTGAAAGGGCTTATTCCAGTCGGTTGGTACCCAGGCGCGGTTGTCTACGATCCATCACGCAAGCAAATCTGTGTTGCCAATCTCAAGGGGCTTCCAAGCAAGCCGTCCAAAAAGGAAAAAAGCGCTGGCTTTAACTCCCATCAACACAATGGCTCAATTAGTATCGTCCCCGTTCCAAATGACGAACAACTAGCCATCTTGTCCGAACAAGTCGCCAAGAATATGCGCCGCAACGCGATTCGGGACGCCGCTTTGCCCGCACGAGCAAACCAACCTGCTCGTCCCATTCCGGAACGCATCGGTGAGCCAAGCTCAATCGAACATGTTGTTTACGTTATCAAAGAGAACCGCACCTACGATCAAGTGTTCGGCGATATCGAACGAGGCAACGGTGACCCAGGACTCTGCATCTTCGGGCGCAACATCACCCCCAACCAACATCGTCTCGCCGAACAATTTGTGCTTCTCGATAATACGTACTGCTGTGGTATTCTGAGCGCCGACGGTCATCAATGGAGCACGTCCGCTCTTTCGACCGCCTATCTCGAAAAGAGTTTTGCTGGCTTCCCTCGAAGTTACCCCGACGGAATGGGTGACGACGAAGCCGACGCATTGGCGTACTCACCTGCTGGATTCATTTGGGATAACGCCGTTCTGCATCGCAAGTCGATTCGCAACTACGGCGAATTCATGAAACCAACGGTGCGATACCGCGACGCTAGTAAAAAAGGGACGCCAGACTACATGTCCTGTTTTCGAACTTGGAAAGGGGCCGACGAAGTTGACTTTGCGAGCGAGCCAGCCATCGAAAGCATTCGAGCCTACTCGCCGAGCGATTATGTCGGATGGGCCATGCAAGTCCCCGATCAAGTGCGAGCAGATTTCATCCTAAAGGAACTGGCTGAGTTCGAACAAAAGGGAAATTATCCGAGCCTAACACTCATCTGCCTTCCCAATGACCACACCAGCGGTACGTCCGCGAAATTCCCGACCCCCGCTTCAAGTATGGCGGACAACGATCTCGCCTTTGCTCGCATCGTAGAAGGCCTTAGCCACTCAAAATTCTGGCCAAAAATGGCGATCTTTGGAATCGAGGATGACCCTCAAGCGGGCTGGGACCATGTCAGTGGCTACCGAACAACCGCCTACTGCATTAGTCCCTATGCAAAACGAGAGCAAACCGTCAGCACGCGTTACAACACCAGCAGCGTGTTGAGAACCATCGAGCAGATTCTAGGAATGCCACCCATGAATCAGTTTGACGCGGGAGCCACCCCCATGTTCGACTGCTTCCAGGAAAAACCAAATCTTACACCTTTCGATGCGGTGGCGAGCAACATTCCCCTCGACCAACTGAATTCATCTCCAACTGCCATCGCCGACCCCATCCGTCGCAAGTTTGCAGAAAGATCTGCCATGATCAATTTTGCAGAAGTCGACAAGGCACCCGAAGACTTGCTAAATCGCATCCTATGGAATGCGATGCGCGGAGATCAACCCTACCCGGATTGGGCAATCACGGCTGCAGAGGTAGATGGAGACGACGAGAAAGCGGATGGCGATGCTAAGTAATTGGGGGGTACCGGAACTGGAAACACCATCCTCCGTCATCCGTATTTCGCCCGATATCAATGTCCCAATCACCCAGCGTGTCAAACGCATTATCGACACGCCGGCTTTTCGACGATTGTCTCGAATCAGTCAATTGGGTATGGTGGCCTTCGTCTATCCAGGTGCAACCCACACGCGCATGGAGCATTCGCTGGGCGTATACCGAAACGCGATCGAGTTCTTGCAGCGACTTGCTGGCGATGACGCGCTCGGTCGTGTATTGTGCGAATACGATGTAAAACTCTTTTTAGTGGCTGCCTTGCTACACGATGTTGGACATTGGCCGTTTTGTCACGCGATCGAAGATCTGCGTCAAGTTGGAATCCCTCGCCATGAATCCCTTGCGCGTCGCCTGATCACACAAGGCGAAATTGCAAACGTCCTTAAAGAAGACTGGCAATTAATTCCAGAGGATGTCGCGAATCTCCTTGCACCGCCATCCTTTGTACCTCCAACCCCTCCACTTGAGGACACGCAAAACAGCCATTCGAATGGAAATTCAGCATTGGATGGAGATTCAACATTGGCTTTACTACAGTCCATGTTGAGCGGCCCAATCGATATTGACAAACTCGATTACCTTGAGCGGGATTCGTTGCACGCAGGGGTCCCGTACGGCCGCAACTTTGATCGCAATCGCTTGGTCAGTTCCTTGTGTATCGACTCCATAAAAAATCGACTGGCCATTACGGACAAGGGACGGACGGCGGCCGAAATGATGGTGTTTGCCCGGTATGTGATGTTCAGCGAGGTCTATTGGCATCACGCGGTGCGAAGCGCGACCGCCATGCTCCAACGGGCTGTCTACGAGCTCCGCAACGAGACCGCGACCACACACGCCTGGATCGACATGAATGAAGCGGAGATGATTGACTCGCTTCGCGCGGCGTGCAAGGACAAAGCTTGGTCGCCGTGCATCGACGGTCTGTTTGGGCCAAAACGTCAGCTTTACAAGCGAGTCGCTCAATTCGATTTCCTCAATCACCCAGAGGAGCATCGCGCGCTGGCACGAAAACCTTACGCGGAAATTTTGCAACTGTCTGCCAAGCTAGCCGAACACATCCAAAGCCAAACGGGAACGACGATCGGTCCGCATGATATCTTAATCGACGCACCCCCCGTCAAACTGGAAGTGCAATTTCAATTGGATGTCAGGCAACGGGACGGAAGCTATCGAACGTTAGGCGAATTATCGCCCGTGGTCCATGCGCTGGCGACGAAGCAGTTCGATGACATTGTCAAACGCGTCCGCATCTTCATCCGTCCCGAACTGCGAGCCCAAGTTGCCTCGGTCGATTTCGCGTCGATGGTGCGCGGGTTGGTACAGTAGTGCGACGAAGAAAGTCGTGGCCAGCGAGTTCAATATCCGCGAAGCGGCTTTCCCGTGCATGCCCCTGGCTTCATGCCAGGGGTGCTGACCACCCTTTCTAGAGAGATGGTAACGATCCCCCGAGTTGAACTCGAGTTGAACTAGGGGGCATTGCACTAGCATCGTAGGCATTTGCCTACGAAAGGAATAACTGGGCGATCTCGAGTAGTTCCGATTGTAATGCTCAGCGAAGCACTTCCTAGCAAAACGAAGATAGTTATCGATTGGATTGTCCCGTTCCGAAAAATCTATTGGTGCAGGTCGTGTCGATTTGCACGTCTCGGTAAACGCTAGCAATCGTGTGAATGGAATGACTCAAAAGCAAGCAACACTTGGCTTCCGATCTATTCCGACGTTTTTGGCTTCGACTTCGTGCCTGTTGCTAGGTGCAGCCGTTGGTTGCAAGGCACCAGCCGTCTGTTGCAATCCAAGTTACGTTTCCAAGGAACTCTTGTGCAGAATGTCGGTAGCCGTTGCAAAAGTCCAGCCTTGTTCGGAAATTCTTCCGCCAGGGGTGACACTCGACGACGGACTCGACGAGTCGGAAGCGGTTGCCACCGGTTTAGCAAACAACTCGCTTTTTCAGGCAGCCTTAGCCCAATTGGGCATGGCAGGTGGTGACTCGGTCCAAGCCAATCTCATCGCTAATCCCCAAGTACTCATGTACTTTCCCTCAGGGGCCAAAGAGGGCCAATATACGATCTACGCTCCCATCGAATCCTACTTTTTAAGGCCATCTCGAGTCAAAGTGGCTAATCGTGAGTATCGTCGCATCGGCGATCAGCTTGTGCAAAACGGGCTCAACGTGGCTCGCGATATTCGATTGGCATACATCGATCTAGCTCTGGTCACCGAACAATCGCGGCTCGCCACCGAAGCAGTCGAGATTCGTCAGGGCATCGCCGACTTGACCCAGGCTCGTTTCAAAGATGGCGATATCAGCGAATTGGAAACCATTGCATCCAAGGTTGACGCGTTGAATGCCAAAGCCATCAACGGAGTTCAAAAGCAAAATGTTTCCATCAGCCTCGCACGCTTGGCATCGATCCTCGGAATTCCAAACGTGGATTCACCGCTGACGCCGACTTTTTTAGAAACCATCGGTGTGCCTGATTTGGACGAGCAGCAGTTGATCGAAACGGCTTTGGCGTGTCGCCCTGACTACCATGCAGCTCGATGGTCTGTAGCCGCTGCCAGTGAACGATCTACTCTGTCGCGATGGCTCTTCTGGCGAGCTGACAGCGTCGTCGATGTCCGTCACGGCCCGGATTATACACGGACTGGCACTGGGCTTCGCTTTGATTTGCCAATCTTCAATAGGAACGAGGGTGGTATCCTTCGGGCCGATTGGGAACTCAACGCCGCGATGCACACACGCGACGCAATTCGCGATCAGATCTATCAGGACGTCCGAGTCGCTTACCGCCAACTTACTCAGGCGCAAGCCAACTTGACGATATTAGAAAGCGAAGTACTGCCGAACCTCTCCGAAGCGGTTGGCATTGCGGAAAAGGGTTTCGCCGATGGGGGAACGGACTATTTGCTAGTGCTGCAAACAACCACACAGTACTTGGATGCGCGAGCCCGAATACTCGACCAACGTGCCATGGTGCGACGCGCCATCGCAGAACTGGAACGAAGCGTTGGTCGAAGCCTCATGGCTTCACCCCTCGACGTTCAACGAATGCTTTCTCAGACGGCACCGCCCGAAACTACAAATGAGTAGATTTCTAAAAAGTTATCTTTGTTCTTTTCACAAGTTTTGTTGAGGTTGACTACAATCGAATCTCAGTCGATCAGGATCGTTTTCAAAGACATGACTTTACCCCATGAATATCTCGTACCAACCTCTGGCGACTAGGCTCGGTCCTCCATTTCAGGGGAATCTAGGCCGTGCCCGCGACGCTCGGAGAGGATTCCCTCTGGGCCTGATGATTGCGGCGGTGATTATTTCAAGCGGCTGCGGCCCACAGGCTTCGACCAAAGCCAAACCAACTTCCCCAGCAAAAGTGGAAATGGTGCCGCACGAAAGCGATCTCGCGACGATCACCCTTACTAAAGAGGCCGAAGCTAGACTTGGTATTTCCGCGGTTGCAACGGAATTGCGTCGGGTCCAGCAACACCGTACCTTTGGCGGTGAAGTCATCATCCCGTCCGGTCGATCGATCATGATCGCAGCACCGATGGCAGGCGTTGTATCTGCCTCCGGTGGTTCAAGGCTTCCGACGCCTGGTTCCAAGGTGAAAGCTGGCGATGTTGTATTGGCATTGACCCCAATACTCTCACCCGAACGCGATGTCCCCACTCCAGCGGAAGAAGTTCAAATGGCCGGCGCCAAAGCGACCCTTGTCGCCGCCCAAGTCACCGCCCTCGGCGACGTGCAACGTGGACGAGCTGATGTTGCGGCCACCAAGATCACTCTTGACCGAGCCAACAAATTGCTAAGCGATCGAGCTGGAAGCCAACGTGCCGTCGACGATGCTCAAGCCCTTGCCAATGTGGCGAATACTGTCTTGGCCGCCGCAGAGGAACGCTATGCTCAATTGAGCAAGCTCTTGGCGTCGTTGGATCGAAAAGTCAGCCATGACTTGGCGACAACGCTAACCTTGAGGGCGCCCGTGGATGGCGTCATTCGAAGCCTCAACATCTCCCTTGGACAACAGGTTGTTGGCGGGGCATCGCTCTTCGAAGTGCTCGACACAAGCACAGTTTGGGTTCGAGTCCCTATCTTTGTTGATTTGCTGAATTCGATTCAAACAGTTTCTAATGGCAGAGTTGTTTCCTTGGACGGAAAGGGGACCGATCGATCTTCGCAATCAGCCGACGTGTCCCCGGAAATTGCCAAACCAGTCGATGCACCGCCAACCGCCGATGCGAGCAGCTCATCGGCGGATCTCTACTTTGAGGTTTCCAATCTGCAATCCCATTTCAGGCCCGGTCAACGTGTGGGAATCGAATTACCAATGAATACGGAAGTTGAAGCCACGATCGTGCCTGCTGCCTCGGTTCTTTACGATATCCACGGGGGTACTTGGGTCTACACCGTGAAAGAGCCGCTTCGCTTTGTGCGCCAACGAGTCACCGTGCTATGGTTCGATGGTTCTGAAGCAATCCTTCAGAAAGGACCAGGTGCAGGCACCATGGTCGTTGCCGACGGTGCCGCGGAATTGTTTGGCACTGAATTCGGACCGGGGAAATAAAATGTTCGGTATAAGCACGATCGGTATCTATAACCATTCCGTCTCGGTTTCAATGTGGCTGAGCGAGGCCCTCGCTCAGTGCACTGGTTCGAGCACGTGGCTGCGCGAGGCCCTCGCTCAGTTGATTCGTTCGAGCACGTGGCTGCGCGATGCCCTCGCTCAGTTGATTCGTTCGAGCGAAGGGCCTCGCTCGACCACACGGCCTCGCTCGACCACGGGGTCTAGCCCGTTATGAGTTGGCTTATTCGCGCATCGCTGCAATTCCGTGTGATCATCTTCATGATCGCCATCGGATTGATCATTGCTGGGGTTCGGACTACCGATTCCATTCCGTTGGATGTGTTTCCTGAGTTCGCTCCGCCGTTGGTCGAGATTCAAACCGAGGCGCCCGGGATCTCGACCGAAGATGTCGAGAGTCTCATCAGCGTACCGATCGAAAACGCGGTCAACGGTATTCCGTTTGTTAAAGCAGTCCGTTCGAAATCCGTATTAGGTTTGTCCAGCGTACGGCTAATTTTTGCTAGCGGGACCGATTTGCTCATGGCCAGGCAACTTGTGCAAGAACGCATCACCTTGGTTGCCGCTCAATTGCCACTGGTGGCTCGACCGCCAGTCATTCTTCCGCCCCTTTCGTCGCTCAGTCGATGCATGAAAATAGGGCTTTGGTCGGACACGAAGAACCAAATGGATATGACGGTTCTGACGAAATGGACGATACGCCCCCGTTTAATGTCGGTCAGCGGTGTAGCCAACGTGGCGGTCTGGGGCGAAAAGGACCCGCAACTTCAAGTCATCGCCGATCCAGATCGTCTGCGGGCCAACGGTGTGACGCTGGATGTTTTGATGCAGGCCGTTCGCGACGCAACCGCCGTCGGGGCCGGTGGCTTTGTCGACACTCCCAATCAACGTATTGCACTACGGCACGTACCTGCTGTTTACACGCCAGATCAATTGGGTGATATGGTACTGGCATTTCGCGGTCCTGGCTCGACGAGTTCGGTCCCAAACAACTCATTGCGTCAGGGAACCTCCGCACCTACAACTGCAACTTCAACCGGAACTGCAGCGAACTCAAGCGGCAGCCCAATACGCATCCGCGATGTGGCCGATGTTTTGATAGACTACGCGCCCCCCATCGGAAACGCCATCATCAACAATCAGCCCGGTTTGCTTTTGATTGTGGAAAAGCAACCTTGGGCAAACACGCTGGACGTAACACGCGGCGTTGAAAAGGCAATGGAAGAGTTAAGGCCCGGTATGGGTGAAGTGCAATTTGACACCACCATCTTTAGGCCAGCTACGTTTATCGAACGCTCGCTCGCGAACCTAAGTCATTCGATGCTCCTGGGCTGTGTTTTAGTGATCTGCGTTTTGTTGGTCTTCTTATTTGACTGGCGATGCGCTTTGATCAGCGCCATGGCCATACCGCTTTCACTCATCGCTGCCATCATGGTTCTGTATTGGCGAGGCGGGACGGTCAATACGATGGTCTTGGCGGGCTTGGTCATCGCCCTGGGAGAAGTCGTCGACGACGCGATTATTGACGTTGAGAACATCATGCGGCGATTGCGCCAGAATGCGACGGTGCCGCACCCAAAGTCTGCTTTCCAAATTGTGCTAGATGCCTCCATGGAAGTTCGCAGTGCTGTCGTCTACGCAACCATCATTGTGGTTTTAGCATTCTTGCCGGTATTCTTTTTAGAAGGCCTTTCTGGATCTTTCTTTAGGCCGTTAGCCGCGTCCTATATCTTGGCGATCCTGGCTTCATTGGTGGTCGCTCTGACGGTGACCCCCGCCATGTCCCTATTGCTGTTACCGGCCACGGCCCGCATGCGGCATCGCGAGGGGCCAGTGGTTCGAGTGCTCAAACGATGGTATCGAGCCTTCCTTAGTGGATTGCTTCATTTCAAATGGATTACGTTGAGCGGCTTTGCGTTGGTATTCGCGGCGATTGCTTGTACGATTCCTCGGCTCGGTGAAGAACTGATGCCCAACTTTCGTGAGACCGATTTTCTCATGCATTGGGTTGAAAAGCCCGGTATCGGAATCGATGCGATGGACCGCATTACGACTCGGGCGAGCAAAGAACTGATGGCGGTCCCGGGGGTGCGAAACTTCGGGTCGCACATCGGGCGGGCCACCGTAGCCGATGAGGTTGTCGGACCGAATTTTACGGAGCTCTGGATCAGCATTGATGACACGCAAGACTACGATACTACGGTTGCGAAGGTGCAGAGCGTCGTCGACGGATATCCAGGCTTGTATCGTGATCTACTAACGTACCTCAAAGAACGCATCAAAGAAGTTCTCACGGGGACAAGTGCGGCTATCGTTGTTCGCATTTATGGTCCCGATATGAATCGTCTCCGAGCCATTGCGGCCGATGTTTCCGCTCAAATCAAACCGATCGACGGGGTGACGACTTTAAAAATCGAACCGCAAGTCTTGGTCCCGCAGATCTCGATTGAAATGAGACCAGAGGCAGCTTCGCAGTTTGGTTTGACGCCAGCAACGTTGATGAGAAACGTATCCACGTTGGTCAACGGAACACAAGTTGGTGAAATCTATCGCGACCAAGGCATCTTCGGCGTTGTGGTACGTGGTAAGCAAATGGCTCACTGCGACCCTTCCGCAGTGGGACAACTTATGATTGATACTCCGTCTGGGGCTCAGGTACCATTGAGCAGTGTCGCCAGCGTCACCATTGTTCCTGCCCCTAACGAAATCAGACGGGAAGGGGCATCGCGCCGGCTGGACGTTACGTGCAATGTTGCAGGACGTGATTTAGGGGCTGTCGCTAAGGAGATCGAGGCTGCCGTGCAAAAGAATGTCTCGTTCGGGACAGGTTACCATCCTGAGTTTCTAGGGGAATATGCGGAAGCGAGAGCTTCGAGACAACGACTGCTGCTGTTGTCCGTGGCGGCCATTTTGATGATCACCGTGATCTTGTACGTGGATTTTCAGTCTTGGAAATTGGTATTGCTCATGTTAGGGATGTTACCTCTGGCCATCCTCGGCGGGGTTGTGGGCGTTTTTGCAAGTGGCGGCGTCCTGTCACTTGGCTCCTTAGTCGGTTTCGTAACCGTGATAGGTATCGCGGCGCGCAATGCAATCATGTTGATCAGTCACTATCGCCACCTGAATACAGTGGAGGGAGTCAAGCATGGGAAAGAGCTTATCCTTCGAGGCGCCGAAGAACGTCTCGCACCGATTTTGATGACGGCACTTACGGCGGCGCTCGCCCTAGCTCCTCTTGTGTACACCGGTAACCTACCTGGTCAAGAAATCGAATACCCGATGGCGATCGTCATTCTTTGTGGTTTAGGGGCTGCGACGATTATCAATTTGTTCGTTTTGCCGCTTCTTTTCGACTCTGTTCACCATGCCAAAAGCGTCGAAGAAACGTCGACTGGCGCAGTTTGAGTCACCCGCTCTATCTATCCTCCGCAGCTTAACTCGTTTGCTGTGATTGGGCTTGTTATTGCTGCATTAGCCAAGTAATTCTTTGAAGCAGAGATAGTCCAGTTAAGTCGCCGTCCCCGAGAGATCGTCTGGTTTAAGCTCTTGTATTTGCTTGCAAATCCGGGAGGGCGAGGCTCCTGCCGAGCTATTGAGTCATGGCTCCGCAGTGCGTCGCTCTCTCGACCAACGAATTTGCAGGGTCCTAAACCGGACGATCTCCCGAGGGAAGGTGACTTTGAAACAGAAAACACACTTAATAAACTGGACGATCTCAGCAAGAGGGAAGTTTTTTGGGCCTGACCGCAGATCGACTACCTGTGACTAGCAAGATCCAATGCTTGATCGTTCTTTTTTCTATGTTCGCAGGATGTGCGAGCCTACCTGGATCGGCGCGCGAATCACCGTCTAAAACCATACCGTTGTCCAAGGCGCTGATCCGCCAAACGTCGGCCTCAACAGAGGTACGCAAAACCAGCGTGCCTACCGGAGAGAGTATTCGTTTCATTTCGATTAGCAGGAAGGCGGAAACTCCAAAGAACGAATCCTTATTAAACGGATTCGATCGGATTGATCCCTTGCCGACAGATTCGGTCATCTACTTAGACCGACAATCACTCGCCAACACGAGCGATTTGAACTTGCTTGCTAAATCAGTTGAAAGGGGAGACGTATGGGAGAGGTTGCTTTACGATCAAGGAAATTTCTATTCAAAGGAATCGTTGTTGGGGCTTGGAATTGCCTTGGGTACTGGTGCAGCGATCGCAAATACCGACTTGGACAATCAAATTCAAAAGCACTTTCAGTCTTCGGTTCGAGGTGCAACCAGTTACGAATGGTTTCAGTTCTTGCACTCGAACAAAGAGCTAGGGAACGGAGTTTACACGTTGCCAGTTTTTGGAGCGGCTTGGCTGGCCAGTGAGTACATCGATGGTCCACCCATGTTTGACAGCCTGGGGCTTTGGGGGGAGCGATCGATGCGAGGATTCCTCGTAGGTGCCCCGCCATTGATACTAATGCAACACTTGACAGGTGGCTCGCGGCCCTATGAGACAATTGAGGGATCGGAATGGCATCCCTTCCGCGACAACAACGGTGTGAGTGGTCACGCGTTCATGTCATCGCTTCCGTTTATTACTGCCGCCAAACTCACCGAGAGTCCTTGGCAAAAGACATTTTGGTACACCGCCTCAGCAATTGGTCCGTTGTCGCGAGTGAATGACAATGCCCACTACCCATCGCAGATCGGCTTGGGCTGGACGATGGCCTTCATTTCCGCGACGGCAGTCAATCAAACCGATACCGGCAAACGAGGTTGGTCACTGGCCCCGCAGTCTTCATTGACGTCGAGTGGAGTGGCTTTGCAATATCGTTGGTAATGCCAACATGACACAGCCGACAAAAGTCAAAGTAGTAGGCACATTCCATGTGCCGTTCACCAGGAATCATTGTAAATTCACTCCAGCGGACGGAGGCGGAATATCTAGAGATCCTTGATTGGTTAGCTCGCAATAGGGTGGCTGGCAAACGCGGCTCGACGCCAGTCGAAGCGCCCGCAATTTTCGAACGACTGGGAATCGAGGCAATGGCTTGGTCGCAAATGGTGCAGGACTTTGGTCGCATGTTCAAGAACGTGGCGGGAAAATCCACGAGTATTGAACAAGCGCGTAGCCTCAAAACCCGTCGCAAATTCTATTGCGCTCGCGTCTAGCTCATCGCGACGGGAGCGAACGGTCGGATAACGAAAGCCTTCGATCGAGGGCCTACACCGCAACTGGCCTCTTCCCTAGCCCCCTGCTTCCCATCCACATGTGGACGTAGCCGGAGCCGGGATATTGCCGCTTTCCAAGGTTACCGTGAAACTACTTCCGCTACGGCGCTGGCTGCCTAGCCTTTGAACTGGTTCCTCAATTAGACTGAGGATATTGAAAACGGTGGACGCAGGCTCTGGCAAGTTCGACTACGACTGCATGATCGGATAGACTGAAGAGGCTAGCAAGGAGAAGTGTGTTAAGTTTCCGCGGGGAAACTGTTTGTATGGTTGCTATCCGTTAGGCGGCAAAATCCAGAATGAGAACAGGTTTTATCGTCTTAGCCTCCATAGGTCTTGGCTGTATGGTCTACCTTATTATCGCAAGCTACGTCACTTCGTTTTGGATTGGCCTAAGTGTTCGACGGCCTGTTGCATTATGGCTAGACACGAATGGGCTCGGTGATCTCGCGGGAACTTGGGGCGTTCTTTGGATGCGGCTGCCAGATTGGATCGCGGCATTCACGGTCGGTCGTCTGTATA
This sequence comes from Pirellula sp., assembly GCA_031372345.1. Classification (GTDB taxonomy): domain Bacteria; phylum Planctomycetota; class Planctomycetia; order Pirellulales; family Pirellulaceae; genus JBKCUI01. The sequence goes on along the minus strand of JANMLD010000229.1, from coordinate 5,930 downwards.
GATGCATTTTTGGCGAGAGTTTCTACTTACCTGCCGTCTCGTTCTGTTTGGGAATGATTGGACTCGAGCTCTATCTACTGTGGAAAGGACGGCGACTATGGATCCACTCCGACTCGCTGAATACCATTCACCAGACATTCCGGCGACTTACCGAATCCTGCACGCATCACAAAATTATCTTTACGTTACTTCGGCGGTTGGGCGAGTTCTAATTCAGGGAGTGAAACCTTCACGCCCGATGGACTAAACACCACTGGAACAATTTCTTTAGATACTGCGGCATCGTAAACCAAACCAAGATATTTGTGCGCTGGTGTCGAGAGTCGCAAAATCCAACTAAAAGCGATGACTGCTATTTTCTTAAAGAATCCGAGGTTGCGATCCACAATGATTTCCTCTTCACCGACTTCAATAATCCAGCGTTCAGAAGCGATAGGAAGCAACTTTTGCCGCTGAATTACTTTGAGTACGTTGCGGACATCCGGCTGTTCCATGTAACCGTAGTTGACCACGACGGAATGTATGTCGTTGCCAAGCTTCGTCACGACAAATCGGTCATCTTCGTCAATATACGCAACGTTCATTTGATTTACGTGCATCAGAACTACTTGCGACGGTAACACGCCGTATTTCTTTAAGAAAATACGAAGTACAACTGGCACATAGGCCTCCTTCGACTCTACTGGTCGAGAGCAAAGGAACACCGCAGCACGATCGCTCTCAACCAGCCGACGTCGTCCTTGAATTAGTTGCCGGGCGGCTGGTAGATTCTCTTGGATTGCCATCTCTATGTCATCCACCATTTCTCGGAGAGCAACCAGCCATTCTATCTTCTTACCTTCACGGACTCCAAAGTCGTAAAACGCGCTGGCCAAGGCTCGCCTACCCCATTGCCAGACCATCATAATCGTAACCAAGACCGACGCAATCAAAACGGGAACGTAGCCACCGTGTGCAATCTTTAGCAAATTGCTTGTGAAGAAAACTATGTCCACAAAAAAGATCGGGATACACACGGCCATCACCAGACTGACATGCCAACGCCAACGGTAGTAAGCGACGTATCCAAAAATTAATGTTGTAATTCCCATCGTTCCTGTGACCGCGACGCCATACGCCGCAGCTAAGTTCCCTGATGTTTGAAAGACAATGGTCACCCAGACGCAACCCAAAAAAAGCGCCCAATTGACGGCTGGAATGTAGACCTGCCCTTCGCCATGAGTATCCGTGTGAACTACCTGAAAGCGAGGCACAAAACCTAAAGCAGTTGCTTGTTTGACGATCGAAAACATGCCCGTAATCAGCGCCTGTGAAGCAATGATCGCAGCCATAGCAGCAATGGTCATATCACAGAAACTAATTCCTCGATCTAACCACTCAATGTGTGTTTGCGGTGTGATGGCGTAGAAAGTATTCGCTCTGGGTGGAACCCCATTTTTGAGCATGTAAGCGGCTTGTCCCGCATAGCAGATCAAAAGACTGGGCAATACGATCATGAACCAAGAGTACATCACTGGTATTCGCCCTGAATCAGTTGGTAATACACTGTCGCCATCCAGAACCGGTTTTTTGCCCGCACGTGAAAAATGACCCAAATCAGCGTACTTGGCTTCTCCACCGGTGACCGCGAGGACTACCACGCCAAGAACAACGAGAGCACCGACCCACGGAAAGCTCAGAAGGAATTGAATTGCGTAGAGGGGGTTAAAAGCAAGAAAAACCTCTGGATTGGAAATGATCCAAGGCAATCCCTTGATAGCAATCCACGGAAACCAAACGAGGATCATAAACCATCCGAAAAGCCCGCCGACTTTGCTAGTTCCTCGCCATTGCATCTTGAAAAGAAAGACCAAGCATACGAGCGTTACGATGACAGATACGGTTTGGCCGAGAGGCTCAAATGCGCCAAGCATACTAATCGGAGGCGTGATTATTCCGTCTGCAGCTAACAATGCCGCCGCGCAAACCACCATAAAACTGACGAGCGATCCTGCCAGGATCTTGCCTGTGTAACCTTGAAGAAGACTCCAAAGCGCGAACGTTCCTCCTTCACCCCTATGGTCCGCTCGCATAATTATCAAATCGTACTTGACCGTGAGAAAGATAAGTGCCCAGATAACCAAGCTAAGGCCACCAAGGATTTCACTCCTATCCAGTAGATCACCACCCACCAGAACTAAGGCAGCAGCCTGCTCGTGTCCAAGATGATGGTGCTTCAGAAGTATGGTCTCACGCGTGATTTCCATGACCGTGTAAAGCACCGACGTTCCAATGTCGCCGTAGACAGTACCTGTCGCTTGTCGTATTCGATGCCATGACGAGTCTCCAAGCAATTGCGGTTCGGATTTGTCTGAGGACTCATTTGAAATTGAGGTCTCGGTTTTAGTGTTGTTTGAAGTCATAGTTCTATAGCAGAATTCATATCGTGAACACAGAATTGTAGTTTGGGAAATTGCGGCTCTATAGGCTTCATTGCGAAATTGCTCGTGCGAACCGATAGCCTACGCCTGGTTCGGTTAGGAAATACTCTGGACGAGCTGGATCTCGCTCAAGTTTCTTACGTAGATTGGCCACGAATACGCGGACGTAATGTAGTTCCGTTGTGTCGCTCGGCCCCCAAACTTCGCGCAGCAAGAAACGATGGGTCAGGACTTTTCCGTTGTGCTTGAGCATCGTCAACAGTAGTTTGTATTCCAATGGCGTTAAATGGATTTCCTTGTTGTTGCGGTAGACGACTCTAGCCACAAGATCCACTCGGACTTCTCCGAACTCCACAACCGAGGACTCCATTGCTTCCGCGTTGGAATGCCTGAGAGCGGTACGTATTCGAGCTAGCAACTCACCAACGGCAAAAGGCTTCGTCACAAAATCATCTGCGCCTCCGTCGAGTGCCTGAATTTTCTGTGCTTCCTGATCTCGAGCTGAAAGAACAATGATCGGTACTTTGGACCATTCTCGAAGGCGCCGGATGATCTCTTGTCCATCCAAATCGGGTAAGCCAAGATCCAAGAGCACAACATCGGGCGGCTGTTGCTGAGCAACACGTAGTCCCTCCATTCCAGTACTAGCTTCGTTCAAACGATAGGATTCATCGGAAAGCGATGCTCTCAAAAACCGACGAATAGGCAATTCGTCTTCAATGATTAGGATCAGAGGACTTGTAGTGGACATTTCAATCCCTCCCGAAAGGTAGAACCGTGTGGTTGATCAGTCCGCGATTAATCCATGGGGACATTGGGAGCCTTCTTTGCAATGGGGATACGAATCAAAAACTCTATTCCAGGACTAGTTTCGATGTTGTTGTATAGCCCACTTGGACGACGCGACACCGTAATCTCTCCTTGATGGACTTTGGCAATCGCTCGACAAATTGCAAGCCCAAGTCCACTTCCGCGTCCATCGTCAGGCAATTGTGTCGCTCTATAAAACTTTTCGAATATGCGTTCTTCCATCCCCTCTGGAATCCCCGGACCATCATCGCTAAAGACTAACCGCAGGTAGCCAGAATCGATGTTCGCTGAAATCGAAACGCTCGTACCGGTAGGAGTGTATTTTGCAGCATTCTCGAGCAAATTAATCAAGAGCTGTTCGATAAGAAGTCCATCTAAGTAGAGCAGTGGCAGGTCGGGCGTCAGCCGAGTCGTGACTTGGTGACCGGTGAGTTCGACGCTTGTTCGATTCAAAGCCGAACCGACGATCTCCTCGAGAACGTGCCATTGCATGTTTGGCGCTATGGTAGCGGCATCTAGCTTCGACATCTGTAGAATGCTTTCTAGCAACCGATTGAGACGCGCCGCCTCGTTCGAGACCGTTTCCAAAAGCTGTCGACGTGTCGCCTCGTCAAGCGTGCTGGACAAAAGCAATGTGCTGCTTGCTCCGGCAATCGCTGCCAAGGGGGTTTTCAAATCGTGCGATACACTATTTAACAACGTGTTTCGCACTTGTTCGGTTTCTGCTTGAATCCGCGATTCCGCAGCATCAATCGCAAGTTGATCACGCTCTAGTGCCAACGCTAGCTGGCTCGCGCACGCTTCAATAAGTTGTCTCTGTTCCGGCTCCAATAATCTCGCATTGTCATCTTTCGATCGAATTGCGACGGCACCCACGCAAGCGTTTGCACCAACAAGCGGAAAGAAAACCGCGCACGCGTTCGGGAGTGTGTTCGTGCCCGCGCCCGCCAATTGGCTATGATCAGTGACCCATTGTGCAGCAGGTAGACTTACAGAATGCTTTCCAATGCCCCCGTCCTGCCCTTGGACAATTTCCGTTTTTCCGGATGTCCCGACTAGAAAGACAGCAACCTCTCCATTGACCATTTCGGCAATCTTCGCGCTCGCCGCAGACACGAGGAATACGCGTCCGGAGATTGAACTAAGTTGTCTTCCCAGTGCGTACAAAGTCGCCGTTCGCCGTTCACGTCTTCGCGTGTTGAGCACTTGAACATTGAGTCGAGAAGCGAGGGTACTAATCAACAAACCAATCGCCAGCATCACTCCAAAAGTCAGGATGTACTGTGTGTCGGCAACAGCAAACGTCATGTAGGGCGGCACAAAGAAAAAATCGAAAGCAAGCACGGCGAGGAGACATGCAACGATCGCTGGACCGCGACCAAAGCGGAACGCTACGTACGCCACGCCAGCCAGAAACATCATGCCCGCATTGGCCTCGGAATCCAATCCGAATAACATCCTGAGCCCAGCTGCTACGAGACCGCACACTACTATAATTCCGAAGGCATTTGCGTAGCCGATCCAATTGAGTGGAGTAACTTGTGATGGAGGAGAGTCATACCCTTCGCCTTGATCGCGTTCACCGTGAATGACATAGACATCGATTCCGCCGCTGGATTCAAGCAGTTGATCGACTACCGTACGGTTGAAGAAGCGTTTCCAGCGAGCCTCACTGGTCTTTCCGATGAAAATCTTCGTGACATTGCGAGATCGAGCATACTCCAGGATCGAACCAACGACATCATCGCCGGAGAGTGTAATGGTCTCGGCTCCCAGTCGTTCTGCCAATCGAAAATGCTCTGCTATTCTCACTTGGGTTTGGGTGTCAGGCTGCCCGCTTGGCGTGTCGACTGAAACAGCTAGCCACTGTGCGTCCAGCGCCTTTGCCATGCGTTTGGCGGTGCGAATAACTCGAGCAGTTGACGGGCTCGGGCCAACGCAGACAAGTAATCGATCGGTAGTCGCCCATGGTTGAGAGTTGGAACGGAACTTGCGCTCCGATTCAACATCCGAGTGAATTCGACTCGCCGCACGTCCTGCCGCCTTTGCACGCCGAGCATTCTCTAGCATTGAATACGTCTTACCAACGCCAGTAAAATACCCGAAGAAAATCTTCAAACGGCCACGCCCCGCTCGGTTATCGATTGCTTGCACGGACGCTAGGAGTTCGTCCGGGTCGGGACGACGTTGATTCATTCGCTGACTGCTTTGAATTCGGTAAATTGGCTAACTCAATGTTCAATCGCAAATCGTTGATTCGCGACACTGCAAACGGACAATTTTCGCAAAAACAGCCTTGGTAGATGACTAGGCTTCTTGCTATTACGTGACACAGTGATTAAAGCCGAATCGACGTAAAAAAGGTGTAAAGACTGGACTTCTATCTATCAAGATTTTGTAAAGATCAACTGTGGTGTTTTGAATAGTGAGCTATTGTCTTAACAACTTCTTGATGCGGGAATAGCAAATTTCGGACACTTCTCGGCGAACACCACCAAAATCCTTAAGCGGCTACACCAAATCCCGCAGGCTCGTCCTGCGGATCATTCGGCTTTTCGCTACATTCAGAACGTCGCCCTCCCCTCGCTGGGCTGCCGGATTTTGCATCGGCAAAAACGGCAGCCCAGCGAGGTTAGCGGTGGATAGGTTAGGGAGTGAAAAAACGAAAAATACCCCAGGTAAAACGGCGGGGTTCATTGT
>JANMLD010000208.1:0-7363 GCA_031372345.1 Pirellula sp. | reverse complement strand
AGATTGCGGAACTTTTCGAATTCTTCGGGGGGGTACTCTTTATAGAAAGCACGACGGTCACGCACGGTACGTTCGTTGATCCCGTTCTCAATCGCGATTTTTTTAACCGTCAGTTTGCCATCCGATATTTCACGGCCCATTTCCCAATGGTCTTGCAGTGTATCCAGTATCTGCTGAACTTTGGGTCGGCTTTAGTTGAGGCCGTTGGATTCGAGTTCGGCTGTTTTGATTTTGCTTTCGGCATATTTCTTCGTCGAAGCGGGCAATCGGGTATGGAAAACAGCGTTTGTCCATTCGAACGGCTGCGGTTAACCCTCAACTTACCAACTCAACGGGTATTTGTGGCGCCAGTGGAGGTGCAAACGACTTACACACGCGCGCACCCGACTTGGCAAATTCGACATTTTTCTAGATTTGGATAGCCTCTGCCGTTAGTCTGCCCCACATGATTCTATGACAGAGAATCGTTTTCTTCCGGAAATGCACTGCCTCGACCAAATACGGTATTGAGAAGATATTTGGCTTCAACCACCAAGTGCGTCGCTCCATTGTACCATTGCCCGGTACTCAAGCACCGAGTAAAAATAAAATACATCGAGCAGTTAATAGATGTCCGATTGCCAGCGGTGCATCGAGTTGTTTAGGTGACAGATAACTTAGAGCATCCAAGAGATCGGTTAAAATGGAATTTGCATGTCTGTGACAAAGGCTGTGCGGTAATTCTCACGATGCGGTCGCAACACCGATGAGCCGAATCGGCGATGCGTGGGGTTCCGGCTGAATTCAATTTATGGACACTAACTACGGAGCTACTTATGATCGATAGAGTACTAGCAAACCAGGCAATCGACAAACTTCTAAGCACGGGCGATGCAAGGCTTCGACGGTTTGGAGGCCGTATCTTCAGATCGCTTAAGGGGGAAACTGCGATCGAGGTGAGCCGAAACCGAACTCGGACCGAAATTGAAAGATTAGAATCCGAATATCACGAAGTCATGTCCGACGACCTCAGATCAATGCTCGAGAGCCTTAAAGAGCAACTGGCGAGTCGCGAAAGTGATCTTCGTCAGATCGTCAAGGAAGTGAATGAGGTTGCTCTCGCTATCCTTCAGCTCGCGATTTAACGATCCAATCGAAATCGCGGGCAAGTAGAGTCGTCCACGTATGTTTGTGCCTTGCTCAGTTGCCTGACTTGCTGGAACAGGCAACTGAGTCTGGAATCATAGGGCGGTTGCTTAAAGCATTTCCTTGGTAGCGGCGACGGCTCGTGCACGATCGGACTCGGCGTAAATTTGCGTTACGCCGACTTCGCTGTGCCCCAATATGACGCTTGCTGTTTCGATTCCATAAGCTTTCCGAACCTTAGTTGCAACCGAGTGCCGAATCTGGTTTGGGTGCCAATGGTCCAAACCACCTTTCTTGCAAGCACGCATAACAGCATGTCCATAGGAACGAGTCGTGTAGGATTCGCCTATGGTGCGACTTGTCTTGCGTGGCGTGTTACTGCGTCCGACAGCATTCCCTTGATTCAGCGGAGTTTTGCGATGCTCGGTTCTCCGTCTGCGGATTGAGTCCCTAGGGCGAAAACAAAACATGTCCGGATCGCGGTCTAGATACGGATTGAGTATCGCTTGGCCCTTTGGACCAACGTAGATTGTCCTCTGCTTTCCGCGGTGGGCTGTCTTGTGCTTGCCCAAATGGATTTCCCATACCGCTTCAGAACGTTCCACCATCGAGGGTTTAATCGCACAGAGTTCGCCTGGACGGCATCCGATCACCATTTGCAGCCTTGCCATGTCCGCAATAACTGGCGGCAGGTGTGGCAATGTTGCTTCCACCAACTCGTCTGAGACCGGTCTGACCGGTTCGGTTTCTCTAGCGGTGGTTCGACCAGCGCGGAGCGGTTGAACGTCAGCTAACGAAAGATGAACAGATGCAGGGAGGAGTCCTTCGCCGCTGGCCCATCGAAACATCCGGCGGATTCGTCGCATGATCGAGTTGACATATGTCCGAGATGGTTTGAATCCATCTTTGTGGTTCTTGCCCTCCAGAATGTAATCTCCCACTGCCTTGAACTGGATTGGTCCAAAATCGATGGCAACGGTTGAGCCATACAGTTTACGCACGGCCTTCAAGGGTACTTTGATACGGTGGGTTTCGGTTTTCTCCCCAACCCCATAGTAGGTTTGGCAATGGTTGAGATATGCAAGAATCAACTCCGAGACGGTTCGTTGCTCTGGACTTGCCAGAAACGAATTGGGATTGGAGAAAAATTCCGCGATGAGTCGCCCATACTCTTTGCGAGATTCAGCAGAATCCCACTTCCCGAGGTAGCGATCTCTGCCAGCAATAGTGACGACAGCTTGCCCAGAAGCGGCATGCTTACGATACGAAGGAACACGCATGAAAAAAGCCCATTTCCTTTCGAATCCGGTAGACTACCGGATTTACGACCGAAAACAGCGCTCTGGCCAACGTGGTCAGGTTATGCAAAAAACCAAGCAAATCGCTGATAATACTGAAAGCTCCCCCGGGTGGGCTCGAACCACCGACACACGGATTAACAGTCCCGCGTATTTCGCCTTTCTGCGTGGAAAAACACAGTGTATGCGAAAATTGCCCCTCCGACCAGGGGCATAATCGGGGGCACTTTTCGCCAGAACTAAATGAGATCGTTGCCCTTTATCAAGGTGCAAGCCAGAGTCAGCAAGCGACCATTCTGATGGTAGTAAGAACTCTTGCAAACTCATAACGACGTGCGGTGCCTCGATACCTTATCCTTTCACGACCAAGTCCTACCACAGAATTGGTTCGCCTTTTTGACCCAAAAAAGCTAGAATGCAATTAGTCCATCCTACCGAGGCAATAGCAACTAATGACCACCACGACCCATTCAGCCGCGAAAAATGTGTCTTCTATCACTCCTATGCAACGAGAAGTGATATCGGAACTGGTAGGTGCTACGATTGCCACGGACCAAAAGCTTTTCATTATGACCTATTTGCCAGGTGTCGCTCCGTCCCCAATAGAGAAGGAACAAGCATCGAAAGATCTTCTCGGCCTACTAGCTGAAGCACACGAAAATATCCGAAATTCTGGAGCCACGGATGCTGAATTGTCCGATGCTTTGAATGAAGCAGTCGAAGCAAGCAAAAAATAGATGTTCCGAGTTGTTCTTGATTCGAACGTAATTGCTCGTGCGGTCATGTCCCCAAATGGACTCGCTGCCCACCTTTTGACGCTACTCGTTCAGTCCAAACACCAACTCTGCACTTCGGATTTCATGCTTGCCGAACTCGTTCGAGTCTTAAGCTATCCGCGACTTCAAAAACGCCATAAACTTGACGATCATAAGATCGTAGCTTTTGTTCGCTCTATTCAGCAACTATCGCTCGTTGTCGAAGTCGATGCTCTGACTGTCCCGCAAGTAACTCGCGATGTAAATGATGATCCCGTTGTTGAAACTGCCATCCGCTCGTCCTCGCAGTACCTTTGCTCACTGGATAAAGACATCCTCGCTACGGCTGTTGTTGAATATTGCCAATTACACGGCATAATTGTTCTCAATGACTTAGGACTTTTGAATATCCTCAGAAAATCGGACTAAACTGCCTTTGTGACCATCCAAGTAATAATTTTTCTCCAACTTGACTAAGTATCCTTGCTTAAGTCTTGGGCTAAGCGACAAAGCTTGACCCACTATGTGCATGATCGCGTTTCGAAAGTGTTTGCATCAATAGCGAGCTCCACTGGTAACAAGCTCAATTCGACAGCTTCCACGTCGTGACTGTTGTTGCAAACTCTTGTCAGAAAACGACAGCTTGTGTCATCGAGGGCAAGAGAATGGAGAGGCAACGCCAGAGCCCGTTGCCACTCATTCTCTTTGACTTCACGGTTTCCAACTCGACGAAGCACACTCGCGCATACGCGTTCGTGAGCTTCATCGAGCCATTTGAAGTACAGTAGTCGTAGGGCCGCCGAAACGAAGCCTACCGCCATAGAGTTTAGTACATTGAACCTCACGTTTTTCACCGAAAATAGCGGCTGCAAGACTTTCAGTGTACTTAGTGAATCTTTCACACAATTTCAATCATGGTCAGAGTAGATGTCACGTCGCGAAAAATCACCACGGAGGAATCCATCGACGCTCAACGCCAGAAACTGTTTCTCAATCGATTCCCAGGTAGCCTTTGGTGCTATCGTCTCACACGTTACGACTAAACTGCGGACATATGCTGTGACGGATACCCCAGCAACGGTGGCAGCCACCTTAATCGCATTTGCCGTTTCTTCATCAACCTCAATCGAGACCATCGCAGAGTCTTCCTAAAGAATAATTGCCACCTGCCGAAAGACGGATCACGCAACGGCAATCTATCGCATGACTCGTTTAGCTTCGATTCTAACTTGGATTTGCACGCACGACCAAGCTAAAAACCCATTCTACTCGGTTCAATCCGATTGCACTTTCGTGAAAGTTTGCATCAATAGCGAGCTCCATTGGTAAAAAGCTCAATCCATCCACTTCCACATCGTGACTGTTGTTGCAAATGGATGTCAGAACACGACAGATTTTGTCATCGATGACAAGAGAATGGAGAGGCAACGCCAAGGCACGTTGCCACTCATTCTCTTTTACATCACGGCGTCCATCTCTATGAAGCACACTCTCGCATTCGCGTTCGTCGGCTTCATCGAGCCGGTTTCTTCTAAAACGCAAGCTACTGGTTTGACTTCCTAAAGGTTTTCAATCAATTCCTTGACCTTCGCTTGGATAAGGTTTCGTACTTCTCGAAATTGTTCTGCGGTCATATCTCTTGGATCTGGAATTTTCCAGTCTACCCGGTGTTTGGCAGCAATCAATGGACATTCATCTCCACAACCCATCGTAACTGCGAATTCAACCTCCTGCCCATTAAACGCTTCCAGCCCTTTGGACGAATGGGTTGTTAGATCGTAGCCCAATTCTTTCATCGATTCGATTGCTTTTGGATTGACTCGACCTGATGGACGAGAACCTGCACTGAATGCTTCCAACCTTCCTGCACCATGGATTTTAGCAAATGCCTCAGCCATTTGGCTGCGGTTCGAGTTTTCAACACAAACGAATACAACTTTTTTCACGGACATAACTCCTTAGGTCGTTTTGTCGCAACAGCACCCTGGCGCTTGTACGCAACGGCAGGCGAACACTCCTGCACATGCGCCGAGAATTGGTGCGACGATATAGATTGGCAAACTTGCAAAATGTAAAGAAACTAGGGCAGGAGCCAACGAGCGGGCTGGATTCATTGATGCACCACTAATCGGGCCAGCAAATAAAGCTTCCAGTGCAACAACGGATCCAATTGCGACGCCAGCCAAAGCTCCTTTTTCCTTTGAACCCGTCGAAACGCTCAGGATGACAAGCATCAGAAGTAGCGTAAGTAGGAATTCCATGACGAACGATTGAAGCCAATTACCGACCGGTAAAGTCGCGCCCAATGTATTACTAACAGGGAACATTAGCCTGAGCGACAGGCTAGCTAAAATTGCACCGATGCATTGACTGGATATGTATGGAAGGACGAGCGGCCCTTCAAATCGACGTGCAACGAAAAAGCCCAAGGTCACGGCAGGATTCAAATGACATCCCGAAACGTCACCAATCGTATAAATCATCGACAGTACCACGAGCCCAAATGTCAGCGCGATACCGACATGCGATACAGTACCACTGGAAACGTCATTAACCACGATTGCACCGGTGCCAGCGAATACAAGGGCAAATGTACCGATCAACTCTGCGGCAAGTTTTCGTTTCAATTCGATCATTGTAAACGGTTCACACTCTGCGAACGGTCACTTCGGTTATTAACTTCTTCCATCAAGCACAATCCCTGATCCATCAAAGACCTCACGCATAGATCCACCAATCGATAATGCATGTTGTTGCCATCCCTGCGCGACATCAAGATCCCAAGGTCCGAAAGGCGCTGAAGTTGATTGGAAATGGCCTGAGGCTTCATGCCAAGAGATGAAGCAAGCTCGGATACGCAAAGTTCATCCGCCCGAACTAGAGCGTGTAGCAAGCGGAGTCGTGTGTCATTTGCCAAAACTTTGAATACTGCGGCCAATCCGCCCGCTTGAATCGGTGACATCAGAGCTCGGTCTTTCAAATCAAGACGAGAACTGCAAACGCTTAATTTCGTCGAGGTCGTTTTTTTCATCTTGCCTTCCTTTGAAAACACTAATACACTACATAGTGTATCGCTGTGAGTCAAGACGTATTGTTCCGCTCTTCAGAAATCCCTAAACGAATTGAGTTTCAAATGAATGTTAGCCAACTTAAGGACTTGCTCGGTAAACAACCCAAATCTTTGCTTCAATTCACCTTGCCATCTGGCGAAACGATCCCTGCTCACTTCCACTTGACGGAGGTCGGTCGAGTGGAAAAATCGTTCATCGATTGTGGTGGCACGAAACGTTCAAGTGTCTCTTGCCAGTTACAGCTTTGGACTGCCGAGGATTTTGAGCATCGTCTCGATGCGGAAAAGATGCTGAGAATTCTTGATCTGGCGGCTCCGATTCTAAAGTCGAACGAATTTCCGATCGAAGTGGAATATGGCTCCGATGTCGCGTCCACTTACACAATCGGGGATGTCATGACGGTATTTGGCTCGATACAGATTTCATTGTTGGGAAAACAAACCGACTGCTTGGCTAAGGAAAAATGCGGGATTGGTTGCTCGACTGAAACGCAGACCTGTTGCTAATCTTCTAACACCCACAAAAAATAAGTTGATTCTTTCCCTCGAGATTCAAATCCTCGCGAAAATAACGCTAAGAGCAAATGAATCCGGCTGAAAATCAATTTGATTTAACCAGACTCGACATGGGGAAAAGCGTGAAGCCTCCGCTAAAATTTGTCTTTTCCCAGATGCTTGCGGGTGCAATCGTGTTTTCTGGTTTTGTCACGTTGGCTTTTGTTTTGACTGGTGGGTGGCCACCTCAAAGTTGGCTTATTGGGTCATCAATTGGCGGATCGTTGTCCCCCGCTTTTTGGCGGATTGTCGCGAGACTTCGTGTTAAGAATGCCGATCCGCGAAATTAGCCCTACATCGCTATTGCAACTAAATAGAATCGAAACAAGAGCTACATGACACAGACCACTCTCAGCCTCAGGTAAGTCGAAAAATGTTTGAACTAGGTTCCAAGGATAGTTCTATCGATGCGACTTGCATTGGGAGCATCTCGATTTTCGGCAGATGGATATCAAGGAAATCATTGGATTTCCAAGGGTTCGAGTTTGGCGTCAGAATTTTCGAATTCCGATTCTTGGATGGGTGGCATTGCAAGCTTTCGGTTCTTTTGCATGGCTAGC
>JANMLD010000164.1:0-7042 GCA_031372345.1 Pirellula sp. | reverse complement strand
TGCGTGTGGGTGTTTCGGCATCCATGCCTGCGTCCTTTCAAGTGAGTCGTTAGAAACCCAATTAGGAAGGCGCAGGCTCTTTCATGTCTAGATCAATTTGCTATCTTGCCCATTTAGTGGTGGCGTTCGCCGAGAAGTGTCGGTTTTGACGTCGTCTTCCGCCACAAGAATGGGGCGGGCGCTGCTTTGTTCTATAGTCATTTTGGTCGCGTGGGTGAAATTGCAATGTGGTGCTGACTTTGGGAAGTCGGTCACTAAAACTTGGTAGCGTGCCTCCAGCCCCCAATTCGCAAATCCAAGTCTGTGCTTTGACGCAGGAATAGTCGTAAATCTTACGTCGCTACCCATCTCCATGGATGTATTGCGAGCTTACGCTGAACGAGTGTTTCCCGCTTGTCCGCCGATCAGAGGGCTCTCTTTTCGAACATCTTGGTTGGCACGGACCCAATCCGCCCGAGGCAGTCGCGCGGAACTCTAACATGGGGATTCCTTTCGACAATCGGGACGGGCGATTCAGAGGACATTTTTCTGGAAAAGTAATACAGGCACGAAAAAAGAACTGCGAAGACTGTGCCGAAAACAAAAATAGTCAACAACTGCAACGAATTGTTGTGCATGCAGTGATAGTTCATCCATCGTAGCATGAGAATAACAGTAGCGAAAAACAGCCTCGTCCAAGTAAGACGTCGAATCGTGGTTGCGTCTACAAACTGGAGGCTGTGCTGAGAACAAGTATCGAGTTGCCAGACTAATCGAGCACCGTGAAAACAAAATGGATACACCATGAAACGTCTCGCCCTATTTTTATTTTTGGTCCTGACAACTAGCAGCATGTTTGCGCAAACGCCGACTAATCGTTCGACCGATGCCGGATGGCTCGACGGACAGGAAGTTACGTTGGTTCAATACGACAAAAACCAACTGACTCTCTCGTCGCTGGCTAAACAAGCGGCTGAGGTTGGCTGTGCCAACAAAGTCTACACCGACGATGGCAAGTCCCAGGGTCGATTACCCGGTGGCACACTGGAAGGCTATCGACCGGCGTCGGATTCTGATCAGAACAAGCAGATTTCGCGGCTAACAGCACTCCACTCGGTTCCAGGTCTGAACGAGTCGGTCACGTAATAGTTGTCAGGGCATGTGCCCGTGTAGATGATGTTTAACCCGAAGCGAGGTATCAAAATGAGTGACTGGCTCAAGAGGATTGGTATACATGTAACCCGGTACGGGTTGGTCGTCGTTCTGCTTTGGATAGGTGGGATGAAGTTTACAACTTACGAGGCCGAGGGGATCAAGCCATTGGTAGCGAACAGCCCGTTCATGAGTTGGGTGTACAACGTGATGAGCGTGACGCAGTTCTCATCGTTGTTGGGCGTGATCGAGATCGCCATCGCGTTTCTTATCGCCCTACGGTCGTTTTGGCCGAAGGGTTCGGCCGTTGGGAGCGGACTGGCGGTGGGCATGTTCCTCACCACCCTGAGCTTTTTAGTCACGACGCCGGGCTGGGAGCCGAGCCTGGGTGGGTTCCCGGCACTGTCGGCAATGCCTGGGCAGTTCTTGCTCAAGGATATCGTGTTGCTGGGCGTTGCGCTGTGGACGGCTGGCGAGGCGTGGGGGGCGGCGCGCCCGAAACGAGCGTCACCGACGGTTGTTTAACCATGCGGTTCAGGCATTTCAACTCCAAGGCGAATTAGGACAGGGGCAGGGAGGCATGGGGACACGACACTTTCCATTTGCGATCTCGATTTCCCGACCTTCGATTTGAGTTGATAAACACCTCGGCAGAAATAACTGGATGTTATTTCGTTTAACCGCGTGGGCATCGCCCCGCGTTTTACAGTGCTCGCGGCCCGATGGGCACGCGGTTAAACGAAGAAACTTACGCGTAGGTGCTCATCGGCACGAACTGCTCGCGAAATGGATCCTTCTTCTCTATTTCAATTCAAATCATTCGCAATAAGCGCAGACAACCACCTTGCCCGCATTCCCACGAGACACATTTTAGAATTGGTCGACGAGAGCGTTGCTTAGACGCGCGCTCGGTAGAACTTGCGATGCGTTTTACGACTGCGAGCCTCCGAAACACTCTTTGCCGTTCCGGCTACGTTGATAAACGCTCTTCCAAAATCCTTCACCATGGCTGACCAAAGCGTGGGCTCGATGCCAAGTCGTTCCAAGACTGGCGGTGCAGTTAATGGTGTGGAACCTCGTTTTCCAGCCACCTTGTCGCGTGCTAACCAATCCAGGATTTCCAGATACTCCGCTTCGGCCATCGCCAGAAAACCCTTGTCGCTACATCGCTTGCCATTGCGGCTAGCATGTGGTCCCAATCGATCCTTGCGTTCATCGATAGACACCGGAGCAAGAAACGCATCGGCCCGTGGAGGAGTCGCCGATTCAACCGCTGCTCTTTCAACGTCAGGTGGCAGTTCTCCTCGCGAATCCGCATCTAGGGCAGTTGCCTTGATTGCTTGAACACGGCGTTGCACTGACGTGTAATCGCTTTGCTCAAGAGTTTCCGCCATGTCTGCTCGAATTGGATTCAAATCGATGTAAGCTGCACAAGCCAGTAACGACTCTTCATCGAGAATTCGAACGGCTTTGTAGCGGCCTTGCCAAAATCTGCCCAGACCCTTTCCATCTTCTCCATTAGCCCGCATGGCGATGTGCTGACACAGCAGCCGCATCCACCACGAAAGATCGCTCAAACGGAGGCGAATAGTCGCCAATCGGACCGGATCGTTTCGGATGGCATTCAGTTCGAATTCGGTCGGGGCGGCTGGCACTTTGACCCATTCTCCATTGATTTCCAGTTTAACTTTTCTGGTCGGGCACAACTGCCACCAACGCAATGCAACTTGGGTATCGTCCCAAGTCGCAACGACGTCTGGCCGTGACCTGAGAAGCAGATGGAAGTGGCTTGAGAGGCACGAGAAAGCCAGAAGGTCTATTCCGAAATTGGCTGCAAGGTGCTTGAGTTTTTCTTCGAGCCAGCGTTTTCGGTGATCGAAATTCTTGCCGGATCGTTCATCGAATCCCATGAGGAAGCAAGAGCGGACCGTTTTTCCGATGAGGTGTACGGCAACGATCTCCGCCGGGTCGAAAATTTCAGCACGAGCCAATCTCGCCATGATTCACTCCTTCGCATGACCGATACAAGAAAGTTCAATACCACCCCCGCATAGAAATTTCCAATCCTGCTCGCAACCACCCCCGGCAAAAATATGTGGTGTCCCTGATTGTCGCTGATTGTCGCGCTCTGGAGTTCCATCTTGGCCGCTGGCGGGAACTTCCTAGTGCGTGTTGGGGCAAACGTAAATTTACTCAGTGAAAACGCGGAATTCCAGGCGATTGAGGGAGGTATAGTCCTCTGCTGGCCAAAAGACAAAGTCGCTTCAGGCGCCCCACCACTACGACTTCGTTTAGTGCGAGTCACAGTTGGCAGGACGAAGATGTGGATGTTGACCAGCGTTCTTGATGAGCGGAAGCTAACGGTGGCGCAAATCGTGTCGTACTACAAAATGCGATGGGGAATTGAAGTCGAATTCCGCGGCCTCAAGCAAACGATCGACAAGCACAAACTGCGTTGCCGCAACAATGGTCGTTTATTGGCCGAGCTTGATTGGTCGCTGCGAGGAATGGCGATTGCGGAACTGATCGCACTGAGTCAACAGATACCAAAAAAAGGCAAACCGAATGATCGGAGCCTAGCCGAAACGCTGCGCACGTTGCGAAGAGGTATGCGAAATCTGGACAAGAAGTCTGGACCAGACAATGACTTGATGCAGGAGCTCTCGAAAGCCTTGGTACAGCGTTACCGCAATCGAACCGACAAACGTGCACGCTATCGTCCAAAGAATCCTGACAAGAAACCCCTCGGCGACCCGGTTGTACGAAAACTAAGCATTGAAGAACGCGAAAAGCTAAGAAAACAGCAACTCCAGCTCGCAGCATAAAATGCTTCACAGCGTTGCCCGTTGGGGTTGGGGGCATTGCGTTCGTTGCGAACCCAGGGTGCGCCGCGTCCGCGGCGACCCTGGGCTTTGTTGTCTAACGCCTTCGGCGTAAGCAAAGATCCGGCCGACAAATGCCCACTGGCCCACTGACAACTGACAACTGACAACTGACAACCGCCCACTGAAAACTGACAACTGAAAACTGAAAACTGACAACTGAAAACTGACAACTTGCCGCTCCATCTTAAAGCTGGGATGAATCCCAGCACTCCAAATGTTTTTTCCGCATTTAGCCATGCCGGCACCGAATCGACATTGGCAGAGACTATCCATTTCCACTAAACTACCCACTTGGCGTGACTCAACATTCGTTTGCTAGCATTGCTAGATGCGTGAAGATTCGCGGCCCACGTTGTTACGATTCAACGTGTTCGAATTCAATCCACAGGGAGGGTGGTCATGGGTAAGGAATCCATACGCTTTATTCACGCCGGAGATTTCCATCTCGAGCGTCCAATGCAGGATCTCATCGATCTGCCCGAACACCTGAAACAACAGCTCGTCGATGCTCCTTGGAAAGCGGCCGAAGCCATTTTCGAAACCGCCATCGTCGAAAATGTAGACTTCGTGCTTTTGGCCGGTGACTTGCTGAATCCAGTCTCCTGCGGTGCCGCGGGGCCAGCGTTCTTGCTCGAGCAATTCGAACAGCTCCAGCAACGCAATATTCAAGTGTTCTGGGCCGGTGGCCAAGTCGACGATCCCGATCGCTGGCCCGATGCTGTTGCCCTCCCCAGCAATGTGCACTTGTTCTCGAAACGCCAACTTGAACCGGTCGTCTACCGTCGCAACGGCTTTGCACTAGCCACTATTCTAGGTCGCTCAAGCGATGGTCGCGAGTCGATTCGAGCCGCCGAGTTTTCGCTCGAAGCCGACGATACTTATGTGATCGCTCTCGCCCACGGCGTCGCCGATCGCGATTCACTCCTCAGTCAACGCATCGACTACTGGGCCCTGGGTGGCAACCACCAACGCCAAACCTTGCATGGCGAAGCGCCCCACATGCGTATCTGCGGGACCCCACAGGGCCGTTCGTTTGCCGAAGACGGCTCGCACGGATATTGGACCGTTGAAGTCGACGGTAACCACGACGCTCAAATCACCGCACAAGATGTCGACGTGTTTCGCTATGTCACCCAAACGCTCGACACCGAAGACTTGGCTCTTGGGCGGGATGTTCGACAACTGATGACCAAACGCGTTTCCCGCCTGCAATCCGAGAATGGTACCCGCCATCTGATTGTAAACTGGCGCATCGAAATGGATTTGGAGAATGCATCCCAGGTGGGACCAGCCGCACTCGAGGAAATCCTATCGTGGCTCCGACGCGAGTACGGCCATGGCTCATGCTCCGTGTGGTCGACCGATATCGAAGTGCTTTCGCCGAAAGCCTTTCCAAAGAAGTGGCAAGAGGAAGAGACGATCCTGGGTGACTTCCTCAGAACCTGTTCCGATAGTCGAAAAAGCCTCGGCAAAAACGTGAATCTCAAGACGCTGGTCGAGAGCGAAACGCCTGGCAACCCCGCTTGGCAAGCACTCCTCGTTAACGAAGATGCGAACACCGTCACCGGTATGCTCGACCGTGCTACATTACTAGGGGTCGATTTGCTTCGCGGTCACAAGATCGATTTGCTAGCATCCACAAGGAAATTTGGAGGTACCAAAGCATGAAGGTACGCGACATACAAATAGATGGCTTTGGTGTTTGGTCTGGACTTTCCGTCGATTCGTTGCCGGATGGCATGACGGTCTTCTACGGCCCCAACGAAGCGGGCAAGACCACGTTGATGCAGTTTCTGCGGACCATGCTGTATGGCTTCACGGCGGAACGGCGACAGCGGTACTTGCCCCCCGTATTTCCCGGCAAGCCCGGGGGTGCGATGCGTGTCAGCGGACCAGGCGGCGGTTATGAAATCGCCAGGCGAGCTACGCTGAATGACCCAAGCATTGTCGGCCAACTGACCGTCACCAGCAGCGACGGGGTCACACAAGGTCAACATCGACTGACCTCGTTGCTTGGCAGCGTCGACGAGTCGATCTTTACCAATGTTTTCGCGATCGGGCTCCGCGAGTTGCAGGAGTTAAGTACGCTGGACGATACGGCCGCCGCCGACGAGCTTTATAAACTCTCGAGCGGTCTGGATCGCGTCTCGTTGGTGGACGTCATGCGTCAACTCAAGACAGCCCGAGGGCAGATCGTGTCGACCACGGCAGACGTCGGGCAAATGTCGACAATGCTTGCTAAGCGTGAAAAACTTCGGGACGAATTGGAACAGCATACAGCCCGCGGTCGGCGTTGGGGTGAGCTGGCTGCCCATCGCAAGAACCAGCATACCGAAATCGAGGAGTTGCGGCAGCGAAGCGAACAGTGGGAACTGGAAGCCCGCGCGGTTGAGACCGCGATGCAAGTTCGGGAGCCTTGGGTGCAACGCGATAACATTCGCAATCGCCTCAAAGCTCTGAATGCCCGTGTCGATCTGCCTGAAAATGCGATCGAAAAGCTTCGTGAAATCCAAGAGCAGATCGAAGACAAACGGCGTCAGGTTCAAACGGTCAAAGAAGAACGCAAGCAGATCCGACAAAGGGCTGGCGAAATGCCCGTCAGCAAAGGGATACTCTCCTTGGCTGGAAAGATCGAAGCGGCAGGCGAACAAGGTCCTTGGATCATTTCGCTTCAAAAGCAGATCCAACGCCTCGAATCGGACTACCAGCAAACACAGGGACAACTGATTGAAGACGCCAAGCGACTAGGGCTCAGCGAACAGGATCAAGAATCGCTGCTCAACGACAAGCGTTTGGCCAATATGCCCGACCTTTCCAGGCAAGCGATCAGTCAACTTGCCGGCCCGGCCCGCGATGTTCGAACGCATCAAGTTCGCCTGAAACAAGCCAAAGAGCGAGGACTTAACGACAAGAAGGAAGCCGATCGACTTGCGGCGGAGATCAATGACTTTCTCGCCGTTCGTAATGAAAAGGATCTTCAAAAAGCTCACAAAAAGGCCAACGAATTGTTGCTTTCGTTGCGCAAG
>JANMLD010000144.1:0-24986 GCA_031372345.1 Pirellula sp. | reverse complement strand
ATCCCCACGCTCCACATCGACTCGCTGGCGGCCCACTCCTTTGCAGTTACAAGGAGCCCGCCCCGCTGACTTACCTCACCGATAACGAGGGAAACGAGTGCGTCGATTTCATTCGCCGTCACAAGGATCATCCGTTCTTCCTGTTCGCATCCTTCGCCGCGCCGCATACACCGTCGCAGGCCACTGAAGAGGATTTGAGGCGATTCGATCACATCAAGGATCGGCTGAGGCGCACGTATTGCGCGATGGTTTACCGTCTCGATCAAAACGTAGGCAAGATCCTCAGCGAATTGAGCGCACAGGGAATCGAGCGCGAGACATTCGTTGTGTTCTTGAGCGACAACGGCGGGCCAAGCGCACCAGGGATTTCTAACGGCTCATTCAATGTACCCTTCCGCGGTAGTAAAACCACCGTGCTCGAGGGTGGCATCCGGGTGCCAATGTTCTTCAAGTGGCCTGCAATGCTGCCTGCCGGCATGACGAAGGATGAGATGGTTTCTTCGCTGGATATCTTGCCCACTTTTCTTAAAGCCGCAGGCGGATCAATCAAGCCATCGGAACAGTTAACGGGCGTGGACCTGCTGCCGTTTCTAACAGGCAAGCAAGAGCCACCTCCTCACGAGTCTCTGATGTGGAACTACACCGTTGGTAGCGCGATTCGCAGCAACGAATGGAAACTGATCCGCCTGCCGGACCGACTGCCGATGCTCTATCATCTGTCTGTCGACCCCGAGGAAAAAAACGACTTGGCGTTGGGCCAATTGGATCGCACTCGATCGATGTTGGGTGAGTTAGGCCGCTGGGAGGTGCAATCACCCAATCCGGTGTTTCGCGAGCCTTATGACTGGCGAATTCGACATTTGAAGTTCTATGACAGCGACTTTCCGAGGTTGCAACCGGAGTAGTGCCGACGACTCCCGAATCCACGCTTTGAGGAAAGTACTCCGCGTGCTCCAGGCCCTCAAGACCAACGGCAAGAGGATTGGGATTGGCGTATAATTTAATTCTGAAGATAGTCGTGGATCGCTCCGCGATCCAACGCCTGGAATTCACGACGACTAATCTTTCCTGGCAGGTTCCGGCGCAATCCAGATGTTGCGGAACACCACCGGGTTGCCGTGGTCTTGCAGAAAGACAGGACCTTCGGCACCATCCAAGGGCTTCGAGATCGGGGCGGAGGTCGTGAAATCCTTGGCGAGTTCCAGGTCCTCGTGCACGAGGACGCCATTGAGCCGGACCGTGATGCGTGGCCAAGCCGTACGTTTTCCGGAAGCATCGAATTTGGCTGCGGTGAACTCGACGTCATAGGTCTGCCAAGCGAGAGGCGGCAGGCACATGTTCAAGCGGGGTTTGGAAATCGAGTAGATGCCGCCGCACTCGTTGTCCTTACCGTCGAGTCCGAATGAATCGAGGATCTGGGTTTCCCAGCGTCCGCCGAAATAGACTCCGCTGTTCCCGCGTTGCTGGCCGCTTGCCTTAGGTTTGTAAGGTGTGCGGAACTCCAGGTGTAGCGTGTAGTCGCTGAAGTGTCGCTTGCTGGTGCATCCGGAGGCGAGCAGGTGACCGTTCTCGATCCTGCCGTTTTCCCATTGGTCCGCCGACTTGCCGTCAAAGAGAACCACCGCGCCTTCGGGAGGCTTGTTGCCAAGCGTCGGGCTGCGGCGCTCGATGCGCGCGAGTTTGTGCTCCGCGCCGTCCGCGGCTGTTAGAGCAAGCAGACCCTTGGCGATCGTGGAGGTGATCTTTCCTGAGGCATCCGCGCAAGCAACCAATTCGTCCTTGCGCTCGCCCTTCAGCATGCTGCGCGACTTGCCCGGTTCCCATCCCTGGCCGGGCACACCGCCGTCGAGGATGTAAACGTCGAAACGCCCGTTGCCGAGCGCTACCACCTGGGCTCCCATGGCCGTCCCGCTTTCGGCACTTCGATATTCGCCCTGGATCGCGAAATCCGGGTCTTCACGAAGTGCGGATTCGGGATCGGTCCAAGACTTGAGCTCGGCTTTCTGCGCGGCTTTGGCCGTAAGAACCGTCATAAGGACGCATGCGCCGATGGCAAGCAAAGAAATTTTCATGAGTGTGATGCTTTCGTTATCAAACTTGTTTCCAAAGGTCTTCGCCGTAGTTCCAGCCTTCCCGGGCCGGTTCCCTTACGAAGGCGTTCAGTTCTGGGTGGTTGGTGATGCGGCCAGCCTTGGCATCCCACTCAATGCGAGTGTTGAAGCGCTGGGCCAGCACACCTAACAGGATAATCTCGGTAAGCTTGGCGGAGTAGTCGAAGTTCGATCCCGGTTCTGGGCCTTCGCCCTTGATCGCGTGCAGCCACTCGCGGAACGGCCCGCCCGCGACGCGCGGGATGGTTTGCGCCGGTGGATTCGACTTCCAGTTGCCGCGCAATTCTTCCGGAAGGAGGAGCGGTTCGCCAGCGTGGGTGCCGCAGCCGAGCATGCCCTTGGAGCCGACAAGCCAGCATGCGCGTCCAAGGTGCGCGGCGTGTTCGGCACCGAATTTCTCGATGCGGCCGACCTTGGCCCAGTCCTGCGGGCCATCGAACCAGTCGAGCTTCACCGGTCCCCGCGCGCCCTTGGCTGGAAAATGAAACCGAATGTGACTGGCGGTGGGGATCACTCCATCGAATGAGTTTTCACGGCGAAGGCACTCGACCATGGTGGGTGGATCGAGATCCAGCGCCCAGACGGGGGTGTCCAAGGTGTGGCAGCCGAAGTCACCAAGCATGCCGAGCCCGAAGTCAAAGAACGAACGCCACTTCCTCGGGTGATAATCATCGCTGAAATCACGCTTTTCCGTAGGGCCGAGCCAGAGATCCCAAGCGAGACCGTCGGGCACGGGCGAGGATGGTGGCGGCATGGTGGCAGGGTTGCCGAAGTGCTTGCCGCCCATATCGGGACCATCGTTGCGGCAGAAGACCTGACTGACATCGCCGATCATTCCGGCTCGCACCGCTTCGACCGACTGGCGGATGCCGTCGCCCGCGTGCCCTTGGTTGCCCATCTGAGTGACCACTTTGTAACGTTCCTTGGCCTTCACCAGAGTTCGGCATTGCCAAATGTTGTGGGTGAGCGGCTTCTGAGTGTAAACGTGGATGCCGCGTTCCATGGCCGCAAGCGTAGCCGCGAAGTGCGTATGATCGGGTGTGGAAACGACCACCGCGTCGATCTGCTTGGGCATCTTGTCGAGCATCACACGAAAGTCGTCGAAGAAAGGTTGATCGGTCCGCCAGGCCTTCATGTTCTCTGCGCAAAGGGTGCGGTCCACATCGCAGAACGCGACGAGGTTTTCCTCAGAGCATCCTTGATTGTAGGGCTGTTGGGCGATCCAGCCGCCGGAGCCGATGAAGGCGATGTTGGGCTTACTGTTGGCGGACTTGCCGGGCTTGCCGATGGCGAACCGCGAAAACGCAGTGCTGGCTGCGATTCCGGTGGCTGTACTAAGAAAAGTTCTGCGTTTCATAGAAGGGCCCTGTGTAAGGAGATGGATGTGATTTCTATGTTGTGGATCTTGCTAAAGATCGTTGTGGTGCAGGGATCTTTGGCAAGATCCACTACTCGCCGGCAGCGAAAAGCTCCGGGTAATGCCGCCGGATGAGTGATTGCTCCTCGGATGTCAATTCCGTGAGTGGAACGGGCTGGTCCTGCGGTCGGGTGCCCTTCTGATTGATCCGGTTCATCAGACTCCAGTTGCGCGATTGTTTGCCTGGATCAGGGTCGACCGGTTCCTTGGCCGGGAGGTCGTAGCGGGTAAAGTCGATTACTTTCGGTGTGCCGTTTTCCTTCCAGTTTCGAAGCAGCCCGAGGCGGAAATCCGTATTCATGAACCAGCGGATTTCCAGATCCTCTTGCGAGGCGCGGATGCCGCTGCCTCGATGGAAGAATTGATAGTCTAGCGTTTGGTTGTTCTTGAAATGGGCGCGCCACAGTTCCCCGAACTCGCCTTGCGTGATGAGTTTGGCGTCGGGCCAGCGATTGCGGATTTCAGTCAGCCAAAGGTGCAGGCCATCCATGCCATTGCGGCCGCCGTAGCCATAAATTTTGCGGGCTTCGACTAGACTCATCTCCCAGCCACAGGTCACCCAGGCGAAGCCGTTGCGTTGGAAGCTATCGTCGAAGTGTGTTGCGGTGGTGGCCAGCATCGATTTCAGACCCCACTCAGTCCCCATGTCGAGCAGCGTTTCAATCGGTCCGACTCCCTGGCGGCTGCGCCAGAGCTCGCCATCGACCGTCTTCCTGCCCGGAATGCGTGCGCATAGGAAATCGACCGTCCAGCCGTCGAGGTTCACGATGTCAATGAAGTCATCTGCTCCCCTTGACGGTTTGCAGAAGTGCTCGCGGGATGGATAGTAGGGATAGCAGATCGAGCCTTCGCCGTCGCCGTTGTCAACCGAGTATTGGCTCCAGATGTTGCCCTGACAGACATGGATGCCTTCCTGTTCCGCGAGATAGCGCAGGTTGGCGGCCGACAGGAATCCGGCGATCACGCTTTTCGGGCGGTAGCCGTCGCCGACGATTTCGGAAACACGCCGCAGGCCGTCGTGGAGATCGCGATTGACCTGCTCGCGGGTGTTGTGCATGTTGGCGAAATAGGCACCGGGTACGAAGGTAATCTCATCACCGAATTTTTCATGATAATTCACGACCAGCTCGCGCAATTCGCGGTAGCTATCGCGAGTGTCGTGGAGGGCGAGCCAACTGAAGGCCCAGGTGATGCGCGCGCCAGGCCATGCCTTGTCGATGGCCTCGCGGAAGGTGCGGGCCTCGGCGGGCGTGTGAACGGCCGATTCGTCCGGCCCATGTGCGGTGTCGCGGGTGACTTCGATCTGTCGCACCCTGACGATGGTATTGAACGTAAGAAACCGGTGGCCCAGCAGCACGCTTTTCTCGGTCGAACGAGGCGGCGTTGGATTATCGGCAAAGGCAGTGCAGCATAGGACCAAGAATAATAAAGTGAGAACCAGCCAGCGGCGTGAGGGGCGAATGAGAATCATGGTTGTGGTAATAGGAACCGCGATTCTGGGGAAGCAGATTAGGGTTTCAGGCTCGGCATTTTGGATTCGCTAGCTGCTGCACGTCGACAATGCGGGGGAAACCGAATGGATCCCGGTCGGAGGCGCCAGTAAGATTCGAGTAGAATATAGCAGTTTTATCTTCGAGTCGTTGGCTCCTTTGAGCCCGCATCCGACGAAGCCGCTCAGGTCGCCTCCTACGGCACACGTCCCTCAAAGGCATTCATTGGGCTAACATAACTCACAAAAATGTGACTTTCACGACTGTTCACTAACGATTCGATTGGCAGAAAACAGTGCGGTAAAAGTTGGATATTTCTGTTCGCCCAATTTTTCACCGCACCGTCTCAAGCAAACGTGAAGTGCGAACGGACTAGTCGCTTGAAATCAGGGAAGTTCTTCACACGCTGAATTTCCTCTCGGAATGTAACGAAGTCAGGCAGGAACTTGGCAAAGTAGCAAGCTACGCGAGGCAGACGCCTAACCGCCAGCGGGCTACCGTACAAAGCAAACTCGCCTTCGACCAATTGCAGCAGTACCCGCGCACGTTCGTCGACGTTTGGCAACGCAATCGTGGCCCCTCCTAGAACAAGAGCTCTCGCTTGTTGAAAAATCCACGGGTTGCCAAGGCAACCGCGACCAATGGCAACTCCATCGGCGCCCGTCTCGTTGAGGAACCGGATAGCGTCGATCGGTTCGCGAACTCCGCCGCTTCCTAAGACCGGAATTTTTACCGCTTGCTTGACTCTTGCTACGACGGACCAATCGGGACCGCCGACATAACTTTGAGCAACACTGCGTGCATGGACATCGACGGCTGAGACACCTGACAACTCGGCCAACCGTGCGACTTCGACGGCAGTCTCGTGTTCCGCGTCAGGGCCGGTGCGAATCTTGATCGTTACTGGGATGTCGACTGCTCTGACAACGGCAGCAACAAGTCTCGCGATCGCGGGTGGGTCGGACATCAACGCACCGCCTTCGCCGCGACCGATTAGCCGCCGAATCGGGCACTCAAAATTGAGATCGACAATCGAAAACCCCTGCTCAGCAACCACCTTGGCCGCCTCGGCTAGTTCGTGCGGGTCGCTGCCGCTAATCTGACCCACGACTGGTTTCTCCGTCGGAGTTGTGTGAAGCAGCTTGATCGCGCGGCGATCCCGCTTGGCGACATCGCTTGCATCGACTCGCTCCCCGCAAACAAGACTCGCGCCGAGCTGTTTGCAGAGCAGGCGAAATGGGTAATTCGTGTGTTCCTCCATCGGCGCAAGCGTGATCGAATGAGCAATGGAGACAGTTCCGATTCGCATGGATGGCGGTTGCCTGGCCTACTTAGTAGTATTGCTGCGGAAGGCTGGGCTATCCGCTTTTCCGTCGGCGAGCACAAAGGCTAACAGATCCAGTATTTGCTCCTTGTCCAACGTGTTCAGCAAAGCAACCGGCATGATGGATAACTGAGATGGGGTGCGAGAGACAATCGACTTCCTGGAAAGCTTCTGCTCCGGTGCACCCAAGGCTCCCGATTGAATCGTGATGAAATCGCCATCTTCTGCGACGATGTTGCCACTAACAAAAAGGTCATCCTCAAGCTCAAACTTGAACTTTCGATACTTTTCCTCGATGTTCCGAGAGGGCTCAATAATCTCTTGTAGAACAGCTTTGGCATCTCCCTTATATTTCATAAGGGTATCGCTGATCTTTGGTCCCACGGTGAGATTCAAAGCTGCCGCATGGTCCATTCCGTGAGCATGACCATGGTTTGCGACGATGCCGGGGCCGGAGGACTGATGGCATTGTGCGCATGCGAGTGTGGTGAATAACTGTTGACCGCGGAAGAAATTGCGATTTTGTGAAACGCGATCCAGGTCCTTCTCAAGATCGGCCAGCTTCCACTCGGTGATTTTGGCCTCGACGGGAGGATTCTTGACCAGGAATTCCTTGAGGTCGTTCGTTACATATAGTACGCCGCGCATCACCAAGTGATGGCCTGGGAAAGAACAAATGTAAGGGTAAGCGCCCTCGGTCGTTGGTGCCGTAAATTCAATGACCTCCGATTGACCATTATCGACCAGTTTACTCGCCCAGAGGATATCCGTGCTTTCTGGCACGTAACCAACCGAAAAGCCACCGGCTCCGAGTGCCACTGCCTTCAAGCCGACATCGTCCGCCGTTCCTGGCTTCACGAGCAAGATGTTGTGTGGCATAAAGTCTACGTTGGCAAACGTGAGCTTCACTTTCTTGCCTGGCGTCACCGTGAGTTCTTTGACGTCGTACATCATGCGCTCGCGGATGGTGGCGATACGAATCGTAGTCAGTTCAGGGGTGTCGCTAAGGATTCCGGATTTTTCCGTAGCAGCTTCCTTTTCGGCAGCGATAACGCCACCACGCATGCTACTCTCGACGTTGAACCACAAATGCTTCACGGTGTTTGCCGCGATTCTCGCATGAGGCTCAGGGGACTTCAAAAGGTCGTTAAGCAACTCAATGTTCTTTACGTTGTGCTGCTGATGCAACCAAAGCGCTTCGAGCAAATGATGCGCATCGGCTTGTTTGTTCCGGTCGAATTGTTTGATCCACGCTTGTGTGGTCGCGATGACTTCCTTGGAGTCGCGTTCGCTGAGTTCAACACGCGTGCGATGGCGAATGCTGTCTACAGGCGATTTCAGGTTATTCAGCAGCGAGAGAATGGGTTGACCGCCTATCGCGACTGGCGCCTGCAAAGGACGCCCGACTGCGGTTACGCGGTAGATCCGCCCGTGAACATGGTCCCGGTTGGGGTCGCGCACGTTGTGTTGCATGTGGCCGATGATGGCATTGTGCCAGTCGGAAAAATACAACGATCCATCCGGTGCAAAAACAGCATCCGACGGACGGAAATTCTTGTCGCCGCTCATGAGCAAGCCGCGAGATTTGTCAATCGTCGTTGTACCGTCCGCGTTGATGGTGGTTACGACAAGTTCATCGCCAGCAGGTTCGCCCCAAACGACACCGGTTTCCGGATTGCGCTCGAGATGATAGTGCTTGATGCCGAGGAATCCGATGACGTTGCAGATGAGAAAGTCCCCTTGCATCGATTCGGGGAAGTGAGTGCTGCTGATCACCTCACTTGCGGTAACCGGCCGAACTTCTTTCTTTAACAGTTCGTGCATTTTGAAGCCGTTGCCATCTGGACGAACTTGAAACGCGCGACCGCCGGTGCCGTCCGTAGCATAGTGGTAACCCCAAGAATCAAACGCAATTCCGTGTGGATTCGGCGAATTGATGGCGTGCATCGAGATGGTGAATCGTCGGGGATCGAACCGATACATGGCAGACGCTTCGGCTCGCAAAGATGGTCCCCATGGGTGTTCGTGATTGTGCACCATGAAGACGCCGCTCTGCCAATAAATTGCGCCATCGGGCCCGTAGATCAAATTGTTTGCAGCGTGGTGGGTATCCGATGAATCAAGCCCTTGCAACAGATTGATTCGCACGTCAGCCACATCGTCGCCGTCGGTATCTTTGAGGAATAGCAGTTCTGGGGTGCAGGTGACGATGACACCGCCGTTCCAAAACTCGAAGCCAAGAGGATTTTGGACTCGAGCAAACTCAGTCACGCGATCCGCTTTTCCGTCCTGGTTGTCGTCGGTCAGGATGAGCAAGGCATCATTCATCTCCTTAAGCGGTTCCCACTTGGGATATGTCGGCCAAACCGCGGCCCACAGACGTCCTTTGGTGTCAAACTGAATTTGAACAGGATTCACCATCTGCGGAAACCGAGCCTCATCCGCGAACAGGCTAACCTCGAATCCCTTTGCGACAGCCATGTGCTTTAAGCCCTCTTCGCCGCTGATATAGTCTAACTTGCCTTCCTTCATGGCGCTCGAGCTTTTGCTCCCACCGCCAACATTCGAAATAACTTCAATCGGTTTTGGAACATTGCTGTCGTCAACCTTGGCATTTTTGCCGTTGGCTGCCGACCAAACAATCGGATCTCGATTCAGGGTCATGATGTCGAGCATGGAAAGCTCATGCTGCAAAACGATGGCATTGGACTGATCGTTGGTGAACGTCAACGTTGATCGGCCACCCCAAACGTCGTTCCCATCGCGAGCGCGGTAACGATTGTTCCAATGATTGTCCTTGTCAAGTACTGCCTTGCGGAGCGGTTCCATCGACATTGATGCGGTGACTTGATGGCCGGCAAACGCGGTGGCGATAACCTCGGCGATTTGACGATTACCGTCTTCAGTTAAATGTATGCCATTGATAGTCAAAGGCGTCTTGGCTTGTTTGTAGAGCTCCAAAGACGGATGAAACAGATCGACGAACGCGACGCCAGCTTCCTTGGCAGCCGCTTCCGTCGCCTTGGTGTAGGCTTCGAGTTGAACGTTGTGGGCTTTGCCGTCAGGTACATTCGGATTGTGCGTGTCCTCGTGAGCGATGGGGCTAAATAAAACGATACGAGGGAAAGATTTCCCGTTCGCTTTCGAACCGCGCGTCTTTTTCACGAACGCGACCAGCTTATTCTGGTACTCGCCAGCTTTTCCAACTCCATCATACGATTCGTTGTAGCCGAAGAAAGCGAACACGACGTCTGCCTTGACGTGTTGCAAGTACTCCGTCATCGACGTTGCGCCCTTGCTGCGTGGAAACGAATCGGGACGGTCGCCACTTGCGCTCATGTTCCGGAAACGCACTTCCTTATCACGAAGCGTGCTTTGTAAGAGGGTTTCCATCCAACCGTCGTGTTGCATGCGATCTGGTAAACCGTTGCCTAAAATGGCTACGACATCCCCTTTCTGAAACGCGAATGGCGTGGGGTCGCGATAGTCGGCTGGAACGTCAGCAAGTGCAGGCTCGTTGGACTCGGTGGTCTCTTTCTTGCGGTCGGCTTTTTTAGCATCCTTCTGGACAATTTTCTCTTCGCTCTTGGCGGCTTTGCCTTGTTGACCCGCGTAAGTCAATTGGTTCGGTTTACCTCCGCTGGTGATATCTATTTGCATGACCTCGGCCGCAGCAAGATTCTCAGAGCGAAAGACCTCTTTTCGATCACTATCCATGAGAGATAGCGTGAAACCGTCGAGTCGACTTTCAAATCCTTTGCGGTTCCAGATACATACTTTATCGATTGGGACCGATTCCTGGAGATCCAGTTCCCACCATGGATTCGCAGTCCCTCCATTGGTTGTGTGCGTTTGACCACCTTGTTTGAAATCGGGATCTTTGTTGCCGTCTATGGCCTTTGAGGCGACAGCATTCCCTAACGTGCTGGACTGAGTTGCTTTGGCAGTTATCGCAACATTCTTGCCGCCACTGATGATCTCCACTTCGGCAAGTGTTAGGATCCTAGAGACCCCGGGAAGTTCGATACGAACGAAGCGGGCGGCTTTACCTTTGCTGGCAGACTTATCTTTCGCAGGCAATTCCTTCTTGGGCGCGTCGCCCTGCGGCTTCTTTTCTTTTGCACTTGGTTTCTTTACATCGTTGTTGGCTGGAATAGGAGATTCAAAACCAGCATACATCGCTGGCTTGATTCCGCGAGCGAAACCTTCGCCTGCAAATGTATTCGGTTTGAATGGTCCGACGAATGCGATATTAGCATCTGGCTTAATCGACCCTTCCATGCCCAATGCCCAATAGCACCCATTCACTAGCATACGTCGATAGCCGTCATTGAGAATATCTTCTGGCGTGCCGTAGAGCGTGGTGAAGACGCGGCTGATTTTGCCAGATGCGGACTTGTACGAGCGAGTCCACTCGGATGGCATTGGTGGTTTCGTTGCGTCCGCAACCGAATCGGGTGTCATGCCGTTGAGCGGCTGAGCCATCGTCAAAACTTCACCATCAACGGGTTTGCCAA
Organism: Pirellula sp.; assembly: GCA_031372345.1. Taxonomy (GTDB): domain Bacteria; phylum Planctomycetota; class Planctomycetia; order Pirellulales; family Pirellulaceae; genus JBKCUI01. The sequence goes on along the minus strand of JANMLD010000144.1, from coordinate 14,127 downwards.
CATATCCACCCGCTTGCACCCAAATGTCCTTCACTCCGCGAAGAATGGGATGCGATTTTTTGTCGTCGATGATGGTGATTCGTGTGCTTTGGGAATGGTTTTTTCCGTAGTGCCCTACCCATGTTTGCCCAAGCACTTGATGTCCGAATCCGAGTTCGTAATCCTTTGCTTTAGAGTCAAATGAGTACTTCGAGAACGGATCGTTGGCATTCATCTTGAACGCATGGGTTGCAGTGCGAAGCCCGACAACTGGTCCGCCGCGATTGAGGTAGTCGTCGAAGTGCTTCATTTGCTCGGGAGGGAAATTCTGAAATCGCAGAAATACGACTGCCAGATCCGCAGAATCCAAAGCTTCCATGCCTGGCATGTTCGAATTGCCGGCCACGATCTCGCCACTCGCTTGATCTATGTTAAAGAGCACGGTGCACTTAAAACCATGATGCTTGGCCAAGATGCGTGCAAGTTCGGGCAATGACTCTTCCGAACGGTACTCATGATCGCCGGCTAGGAAAACGATATGCTTTCCTTTCCCCGGCCCATTCGTACCCTCGAAAGAGAGCGGTTTTTCGGCGGACGCGGTTTGGACGAAAGACAGAGAGACTGCCAGGAAAGCGAAAAGCAAACGGGTTGTCATGAGTTGACTTACTGGGAGGAAGATAAGGCGGGTGTACTAGGCGTAAAGTTCAGGGGCGGTGGTTGATTCTAACCAAAAGTTCTCGACACATCTCCATGATTGCGACCAAAATCCGTAAGCGATTACGCTAAATACCGCAGGGAAAACCTGCGGGATCCATTGGTTAAACTAGAACGCGTCGCTTCGCCTACACGATTTTCGGTCACAAAACGCTATTCCGAGCCCAATAGGCTTTCGAGTTGTTTGTCCAGTTCGACACCTCGCGCTTGCAATGAGACGACTTTGCCTTTCTGGTCCACGAGAATTGCCGTGGGGATTCCAGACACACCGTAGTAATCCGCCATGGGTGCATCCCAACCACGCTTGCCTTCCTCCTCGCTCACAATATTGATCCAAGTGATCTCTTTGTTCTCGACACACTTCTCGAATGCCGCCCGAGTGTCGTCCATGTTGATACCGACGATGGTGAAACCTTTGTCGCCATAACGTTCCAGGTTTTTCTTCATATTGGGAATCTCGCCAATGCATGGCCCACACCAGCTAGCCCAATAGTCGACCAACACAACTTTGCCGCGATAGGATTCCCAATCGAACGCATTTCCGTCGGCGGTAACTCCCGATAGCAGCATCTCATTTCCGAGCAATCGAATGCGTCGCGCAGCCCCGATGAGCTTGGAGCTTCGCTTTGCAAGAACGGGGTCGTCTGATTTAGCCAAGAGCGACGCCAGCCTTTCGTGCGTGAGAGCAGCGATTTCATTATGCGAGCTGTACCCCAAACTGCTTGCGACCCGAGAAACCGTTGAGAAGGTCGCTTTGTTCGCACCGAAACGCTCCAGGAACGCGATGGCAGCATCCGCGACTTCTTGGGCTTGCTGAGCCCCCGCGTTTCTCAACGATTGGGCTTTTTCCAAGAGAGTATGACCAACTGCAATTTGGGCGATCTCTGGCCTTGCATCGGAAGCATACTTTTCCGCCATCGCATCCAATTCCTTGCTCATTGATGGCGTGTAGCGAACTAGAATTCCATAGGCTGAAAATTTCTCTTCGATAGCTTTCTTCAACTCATCGGCGTTCTGACTTTTTTCGATAACCAAATCGCATGCTTGGATTATAGCGGGAAACATCTTCTTCGCGGTTTCGGCCATCGCATCGCGCGGCGGTGGAATGCTCTTGAGCTTGGCAATCCATGTGAGGAGCTCTTCTGATGAGGCGTCCAAAGGAACGGCAAACTTGTCGTCCTTTTCGTCTTCTTTCTCTTTGCTTGTGTCGTCCGCAACAACCTTAGCTTTTTTCGGTTCAGTGTCTTGTGCGAGTGTTGTTGCACCTAGCGGAACAATCAATACGGAGCTAAGGAGCAAAGATCGGAAACAAGTACGCATGGCGTGCCAAGAAAGTTCTCGACGCATGGTCAAATCCTCTTCGAGATAAAGTAATATGGTGCAATCTGTTTTGGCCGAAACAACTTCACCCATCGGGTGGAGAGAGAACTAATTTAGCAGATTCCCGCCCAATTCGGCAACGAAAAGTAAACCTGCGCGATTCATTGTGCCACGCGGCTTGCGACACCGCCCCGTAGCACAGGCTGCCAGCCTGTGAATTCATGACAATAGACAAATATCTTGCTCAATCGTAAATTTTGAGCATCAGATGGGATTTAGCACTTAGCGCCATTCTTAATTATGCATAGGGAAAAAACAATGTTCACCAAAGTTTTGGCGGCTCTCTGTGCCTTAGCATGTTTCGTCATGCCTGCGTCTTCAGACGCAAATGATCATCAGCATGCGGCGTCGGCGCAACTGCTTCGCAGCCAACGGGTCGTCGAATTCAATTTGCAATAGGATTTGAGTAACGTCATGCATCGCAGCAGTCTCTGCGTTTCAGATTTTTAGCGTGTCGCGCCTGCAGGCGGTTCGCGGTAGGGTTTGCCTTCTTTATAGAGGTTTAAACGTGATTCGTAATCGGCGCGCTGGGATGGCAGCAGCATCGCGACGACTTTTTCTTGCCATTTGACAGCCTGCTCAAAGTCGCCGAGCTCGGCATACGCGGCGGCAAGGACATCGAGCTCGCGGAAGCCGTTCCAATAGGAGAGCTCGCAGGCTTTGGTCGCAGCGACTGCTCCGCCGCCGACGGATCACCGGATTCAATTTGCAACAAGAAGCGGGTGACATTGGACATGAACATTGGCTCTAGGGGAGCTTGTTTTCGGTAAGTCGTCTTCTAATTTCTGTCATCAGCGTCTGGAAATCGGGCCGCTCACGCAGTACATCCAGATCGTGATCCTGATCCATGTGCTCGATTCTGTAATATCCAGCACGGACCGCTTTGCTTAGCCAATCCATAGCCCGGTTCGCTTCTTCATCGGCGACTCGAACCGAATCGGGCGCCTCGCTCGACTTGAGCATCGCAGCAAACAAGGCGCGATAACACGCGGTGTTATACAAGTCTCTGTAGTCGTCCACACGCATCTGCGATTCCCATTTAGCGACGGTCTGTCGGAAACCATCGGCGTCTTTTGAATTCGCGTAGTGGCTCATCAAGGTCGGAAACAAGGTGCGATTCAAATTCGAACTATCCGCGCCCCGAAGCACGTCTTCAACGATCGCTGTAGCTTCTGCGCCACGATCAAGCTGGAATAAATGTTCGGCCAAATCGCATTTGTACACGGCCGTCTTGTCGGCTCCATATAGATCTTTGCCTCTCTCCCGTAGTGGCGTCGTAGAACACGGCGGCCTCCTCGGACCGACCGGTCGGCCCTGCGACCATCAAGCTCGTGCAGTCGAGGCTATACCAAAGCGCTCGGGATGTGCTTACATCGGTAGCAACGAAAAACAGCCGTATCCCAGTTGCCGCGTCCCACGCCACGAGCCGTTCAGGCCCTATCTGGTTCTGCATCAGCGAGCGAGTACCGATCAAAGCGGCAATCTGCCTGCCGTCAGGCCGGAATTCGAAATTAACGATCGATGCTGGAAATGTCGAATCGTGTTTATCCACTCGAATTACTTTCAATACCTCACCCGTCTGGGCGTCGTGAATCACAATCTGCGACTCTCCTTCGGGTAGCGTAGAGTTCGAGACTAGCGCCACGCTACGCCCATCGGGACTGAAACCGCCAACCCTCAGGGAAACGTCTACCCCAGCGTTTGATTTCAGCTGGCATACTTCCTGGTTCTTGATGAGATCCCAGACACAGCACATTTGTCTCGAGGAGTCCTCTTGAAACGCGATTTTGGTCGCGTCGGGGCTGATTATTATGGTACGGAATGACAGTCCATCGGGGCCTGATCCGGTTTCATCACGAGCGGTTGCATCCCATGTGACGATCGATGTTCCAGCATCCACGCTACGCAGCTCGCGGCCGTCGGGACTAAATCCCAAGGCCTGAATGGCCGAGCCGGGATTCTGCAACGTCAGGCGCGGCGCGGCGATGCGGAGGGGACGTGCTCCGGCTGCGAGCGGCAGCTCGGGCACTTCCCAAACATTAATCTCGTTGAAGCCGACAACGACAGCGAGCTGTTTGCCGTCAGAACTGAAGTTGACGTTAGACTCACCGTGCACGGAAGATGTAGCTTCCAGGTCAAGGATCGCCAGGGGCGTTCCGGTGCCGCTGTCCCACAACTGCACGTTAGGCTTTACGCCGATGCCGGTTCCAGCGGCTTCACAGATCACCAGTAGTTTGCCGTCTGGGCTCCAGGAGCGTGCACCACAATATTGACAAGTTCATTTTTTGATTTATATTTGAATCAAAATACGCGTTTTTGTCAAAGGTATAGATCGATTGTCGCGCAACAAACCAACCCCTTTCCCAAAACATCAACGGCTCCTGGTGCAGCTCGGGGAGCGCCTTCGCTTGGCCCGCAAGCGTCGCAAACTCACGACAGGGCAGGTTGCGGAGCGTGCGGGAATTAGTCGCTCGACGTTGTATCACCTCGAAAAGGGAGAAGCCAATTCCTCGCTAGGAACTTTGCTTCAGGTACTGGTCTCGCTACGGCTCGAGGACGATCTGACATTGTTGGGAAAGGATGATGTATTGGGACAGCGTCTCATGGATGCCCAACTGCTTGGGTCGTCGCGAAAAAGACCCACTCCCGAACGTCGCAAGAAAACAGCCAGCAAGGATGAGGAGTCATGACTCGTGAGATTCAAGTCGATGCCGACTGGCTCCCCTCCGGAATTCCAATCGCGATTGGCTCGCTCCTGATCGATTTTGTGCGAGGCAAAGAGACGTACGCATTTTCCTACGATCCGAGTTGGCTCATCACCGACCATGCTAGGAAACTAGATCCGGATTTGCAATTGTTTGTTGGACGTCAGTATCCATCCGCCAAGAAGCAGCAGGGCTTCGGAATCTTTCTCGACTCAGCACCGGACCGTTGGGGACGCGTCCTGATGCAACGGCGTGAGGCTCATTTCGCTCGTATCACCAACCGTCAACCGAGGAGACTGCTCGAATCAGATTTTGTACTCGGAGTTCACGATGAGCAACGCCTTGGTGGGATACGTCTGCGGCTTCCGGACGGAGGTGATTATCTGAGTCATGATGTATCCATGGCTACGCCCCCTTGGGCATCGCTCAGAGAGTTGGAACAGGCATCTTGGGCCATACAGTCCGAAAAGCAACTTAGCGACAAGAAGACAAGTGAGCTACTTCGATTGCTAGTCGCGCCAGGCTCATCGATTGGTGGTGCTCGTCCAAAGGCAGGCATTGTTGATGAAGTCGAAAATCTTTGGATAGCTAAGTTTCCTGGCCGCAACGACGATCACGATGTGGGCGCGTGGGAGCAAGTTGCGATGGAACTAGCTCGTCGTGCAGGTGTGCGCGTACCGAGTACTCGCATCGAGTCGTTTGGCGAACGTTCGCATCGAACTTTCCTGACGCAACGATTCGATCGACATGTTTCCGATGGGAAACGAAGACGCATTCACTTTGCTTCTGCGATGACGATGCTTGGGTGTAGCGATGGCGATGGCGCTAGTACTGGAGCATCCTATCTGGACCTTGCGCAGTGGATAACTCAAAACCAGTTGAGTATCGAGGACGACTTAGAACAATTATGGCGACGTATTGTCTTTTCGATCATGATCCATAACACCGATGATCATTTGCGGAATCACGGATTTCTAATGACGGATAGGGGCTGGCGACTGTCGCCGGCATTTGATCTTAATCCAGAGCCTAGTGGAACTGGCCTCGCGTTGAACATCAGTGAACTTGACAATTCGCTTGATCTTGATCTTGCTCGCCAAGTCGCGCCGTACTTTCGATTATCAAAGTCAACAGTTGACGCTATCATTGAACAAGTCACCGAAGCCGTAAGTCACTGGCGTTCAATAGCAACCCAATACGCCATCAGTCGTGCGGAACAGCAACGTATGCAACCCGCTTTCGTCACCGCAATTTGAGCGTGACATGTGTTTCGCGTCAATGCAACGGCGCGAGTCTCATAGTGCTCGCACCCCCTGGCACCTCACTTGGTTTCCGGCTCCTCCGGCAGCGGCGTAGCGTCCCAGACTTGGATCGGTTTGGAAGAAGATGCGCTAAATGCGGCTACTAGTCGATTGCCATCGGGCGAAAAGGAAACTTCTTCATTGCGCCCAAAGCCGGTGACACGATGGCTGAACGCCAAGAGTTGCCTGCCGGACTTCAGACTCCAGAACGTCAACTCGATGCGCGCGCCAAGTAAGACTCTTGCCAAAACGAGGCGACTGCCGTCGGGACTGATGGCCATATCAAGAACGCCGTCGTACCCCGGCAGTCGCAGCCGCTCCTGGCCGGTCGCCAAATCCCCTAAGACGAAATCCGTGCCAACGAAATCCGAGCCAACAGTTGCGCCGTACATTTGGTGGCGGAGATTGAAGTGGTGGCGGAGATTGAAGAAAGGGCTTCCCGATGAACTGGGCAGGGAAATGGATCTTTGGCGCTCTCCAGTGGTGGCGTTGTAGAATACGACGGCCTCTTCGGACCGACCGATCGTTTCACCGACCATCAAGCTCGCGCCGTCGAAGCTATACGAAAGCGCTCGGGAAGTGCTCACAACGGTAGCAATGGAAAACACTTTTGTCCCATTAGCCGTGTCGCAGGCCACGATCTGCTCCGGCCCCTGGTTCTGCACCGGCCAGGGATTGCCGATCAAAGCGGCAATCTGCTTGCCATCCGGCCGGAATTCCAAATTAACGATCGTCGCTTGAAATGTCGAATCGTGTTTATCCACTCGGATTATTTTCAATACCTCACCCGTATGGGCGTCGTGAATCACAATCTGCGATTCTTCTTCGGGTGTCGTAGCTTTGGAGACTAGCGCCACGCGTCGTCCATCGAGACTGAAACCGCCAGCCCTCAAGGAAACGTCCACTCCAGTGTTCGTTTTCAGCCGGCACACTTCCTGGTTCTTGACGAGATCCCAGACACTGAACGAGTTTTCTTGTTCAAGTACGATCTTGGTCGCGTCGGGGCTGATTTTTGTGGTACGGAATGGCAGTCCATCGGGGCCTAATCCGTTTTCATCACGAGCGGTTGCATCACGAGCGGTTGTATTCCATGTGACGATCGATGTTCCAGCATCCACGCTACGTAGCTCGCGGCCGTCGGCACTGAACGCCAACGATTTAATGGCGGAGCTGCCGGAAGTCTGCAACGTCAGATGCGGCGCGGCGATGCGGAGGGGACTTGCTCCGGCTGCGAGCGGCAGCTCGGGCACTTCCCAAACATAAATCTCATTGGTGCTGCCCACGATGGCGAGCCGTTTGCCGTCAGAACTGAAGTTGATGTTAGACTGAAAGCGCACTCCAGCTGTATCTTCCGGGTCAAAGATCGCCAGGTTCGTTCCGGTGCCGTTGTCCCACAACTGCACGCGTCTTTTGGTTCTTCCGGCTCGTAAAAGGCCGCAGCGATACGGCTCCCGTCCGCTGTGAGTTCGATATCGACCAAGTATCCTGGAAATTCAATGCGGTTGATTTGTCTGCCTGAACCGCTGTCGCGAATGCTGATGTGACTAGTGCCGCGATTGTGGACTCCCACTGCTCCGCAGCCGACGGGTCGCCGGATTCAATTTGCGATAGGATGCGAGTGACGTCGGACATAGATGGTGCTCACACTGAGATTCGGGACCATCCCCATTGTAACAGCCAACTACACATATGCTTGAGGCGAAAGTCATGTTCACGACTCGGCAGCATTCCTCATGCCGTCGGCTTTATGCCGAGGGTTCTGACCACCGGTCTAGAGATATGGTAAATATCCCCCGAGTTAAACTCGGCGGCATTCTGCGAACCACCCTGGCACACAAATGCAGAACAGCAACTACGCCAATATCGAACACCTTTACCCCCACGAAAAAAAGGGGGATCCGTTTGTGACCGCTGCCGATCTCGATTCTGGCAGAAAAAAGATTTGAGGCAAAAAATACGAGTGCTCTATTTTTCGCTTTCCATTCTTCTGCCGTAGGAACCTAGGCTACCGCAGTACATGCTACACTTGGTACTGCCATGAGAAAACTGCCTGGTTATCAGGACAGGTAAGCTTCAATTTCTATTTTCGTTGAGGGTTTCACTGTGGACCGTAGATCAGCAAAGACATCAAATTTTCTTGCTTTGTTAAGCATGCTGCTTACAACGTCTGCTTCTTCCTCGGCGAATGCTGCCGGTTCAAACCAACCCAATATCATCTTCGTGATGCTGCTGCTGCTCGCTCCGCTCGCCGCATTGCAGGCCGCTGACGTTCCCAAACCGTCCAAGCCAAACATCATCTTGATCTACACGGATGATCATGGTTACTCCGACCTCGGCTGCATGGGCATTATGAAGGACGTGAAAACGCCCAACATTGATGCGCTGGCTTCAGGCGGAGTCCGCATGACGTCGGGGTATGTGACCGCGCCACAATGCTCCCCGTCACGTTGTGGAGTCATTAGCGGACAGTATCAGGGAAAATTCGGAATGGATCACAACGGCATGTTGGAGTCCGACCCAGCTTTGCTCGAACGCTTTCGCGCGTTGAACAATTTACCGAAACGGTTGAAGCAAGCGGGCTACGTCACCGGCATGGCTGGCAAATCGCATCTGGGCTCGAATGACAGTCCCGAGCTGGTAACGCTGGGTTTCGACAAAGCATTCTTCAAACACAGCAATGCTCCAGGCCACTGGAACATGGATCTCACCGGCACAGATATAGATCCGCAAGTGCAAAAGGGGGGCGACTATCACTTGGAGATGCTTGCCGACTTCGCCTGCACGTTCATCAACCGTTTCAAAGAGCAGCCGTTCTTCTTCTACCTAGCGCTCCGTGGTCCACACGTGCCATTGGATGCGACTCAAAAATACCTGGATCGCTTCCCAGCTCCAATGCCGATTGAGCGACGCAAGGCGTTGGGTGCGATCTCATGCATTGATGATGGCGTCGGCAAGATCATGGCGACGCTGCGCAAGAACGGAGTCGAGGAGAACACTCTCATTTTCCTCATCGCCGATAATGGCGCGCCCTTGAAGATGATGCCGCACGCGTTTGTGACCGACAGCAACGGACTGAAAACACTGAAGCCCGATACGCCAAGCGGTTGGAGCAACTGGGATGGTTCGCTCAACGATCCGATGAATGGCGAAAAAGGCATGCTGTCAGAAGGGGGCATTCGGATACCTTTCATCGTGCATTGGAAAGGGAAGATTCCAGGCGGGCAGGTGTATTCGGAGCCTGTTATCTCGCTCGATGTCGCCGCCACAGCCAACGCGTTGGCGGGATTGCCGAAGGACCCGGTGCTCGATGGCACGAATTTGATGCCCTATTTGACTGGCCAAGATTCAGGCGCGCCGCACGAAGTTCTCTTTTGGCGATGGAGCGGCCAGTTCGCCATTCGCAATGGGGATTGGAAGTATCTTATGAGCGGCAATCGGCAATTTCTCTATAACCTTGGTAACGATCCTTCAGAGCATCAAAACCTTCTCGCTCAACAACCGGAGAAAGCTCAATCGCTTCGATCTCAATTGGAGCAGTGGAGCCAGACGTTGATCCCGGCGGGATTCGGTGAACCAAAAATCAGCGCTGCCGCATCCAACTACTTTGACTATTATCTGGATGGAAAGAAGAGCCCGACGACTTCGCCGACGGAAGCCGACAATCGCAAAGATCGAACGAAAGGCAGCGGCAAAGCTGAGGCTACGGATAAAATTGAAGCAACGGCGGTGAATAGCGATGACCAGCGTGCGAATTCTCTCACGCTGTTCGACAAACGGGACAAGGACAAGGACAATCGCGTGACCTTAGAAGAGTTCCTCGCGGGACGCACAGGCGATACGGTGCCGACACTCACGCGACGGTTCAAGGAGTTGGATCAAAACGGGGACGGGACCTGGACCAAAGACGAAATAGCAGCATCCCCCGCCAGGTCGAAAGACACCAGCAAGTCACCCTAAGACTAACAAAGAGACCGTCCTAGTTAGTCACCCTCCCTCTCAGGGAGGGTCGAGCGAAGCGAGGGGAGGGTGAGCTGCGAATGACAGCCGATCGAGTCGTGCCAACAACTGATAATCCCTATCTCACCACGAGTGTTTTGTCGACTACAGGCAAGACGACCTCCAGGCGTTTTTTGGTTCACCTCGGTATTGTTTTCCCGGCGATCGCAATGTTTTGTGTTCTTTGCTCTCTTAGTAGAATGGCATTGGCCATTCATCGAACAACGCAATCGACAACGCTTCATCCATCCGAATTAGTTTCCGGAATAGAATACGCGTTACTTCCGATTCCATCGAGCTAGAGCTAGTAATAGAATTGGACTTGCCGGACGAGGGAACCAAGGGATATTTCATACCCATTCAAAACTGGTCCGTCAAGAATGCAATTGTTGCGGAGTGATCGTCGTAAATGGTTGCGCTGCGGCCTGCAGGATCGGTTATACTAAAGTACGCTAGCGGTAAGGAACCGTATTGGATCGGTGTATTGATCCCTTGGATTCGTTCGAAACTACTGTGATAGGTTTTTGTTTGTAGACTAGTCAAAGCGGAGGACGAACATTGATGTGGCTTGGGGACCAGAAGGGCAACTTAGTCGACTGGTCTACTCAAAAATGGGTGCAAGCCACTGGCCGAAATGTCGATCTGGCGCAAAACCCCTGGTTATCCGGTCCGATAGGCTCCACCCGAGGTATTGGTGTCGATTTCTTCGACAAGTGGGCATCCGATAAGCAATGGATCGTCACTCGTTGCAAAACAGGAAAAGGGTTGCTTTCAACCTTCGACGGGCTTGCGAGTCCTGGTTTCGATTCAAAAACCATCCAACCAGCAGTCGCTAACTTTTATGAACGAGCGGCCGACATCGCTCCCATCGAACGAATTGGCGGATCGCATCTGCGAGTTTCGCTCAATGCATTTTCTTTTCTCGAATTACTCAATGCCAATGCCAAAGACCCAAGTACGGGGCTTGACCTATTTGGCGTTTGTGATTTTTGTGCCAAGCATAATTTCGACGCGGTGGATCTGACCGGATATTTCTTCCCCGGCTATCCGAACTCCCCAAAAGATCGTTATCTAATTAAACTGAAACGCCATGCGTTTGATCTCGGTCTCGAAATCAGTGGCACCGGAGTTCGCAACGATTTCACTGCGGCTGATGAGGCTGTGCGTAAAGAAGGCGTTCAGCGGATTAAAACATGGATTGAAGTTGCTGCAACTCTTGGAGCACCTGTCATTCGTGCTTTTGCAGACTCGCAGCCCCCATTTAGAGATTGGCGTCACGCGTCCGGCAATGCGGATCGAGATGCAGTCGAGGAATGGGTTGCTGACTCACTGCGAGAGTGCTCCGAATACGGGCAGAAATTTGGCGTCATCGTCGCTGTACAGAATCACGGCGACTTCATCAATACCGGCGAGCAACATGTCAGTTTGCTCAAACGCGTAAATCACAAATGGTGTGCCGCACTCGTTGACACCGGAAAATACCTCACTGCCGACCCTTGTTCAGATATCGCTTTGGCAGCGCCGTATGCGGCAAATTGGCAGATTAAGGAGACGCTTGGAAGCACCATGGACTCTCCTCGCGTGGATATGAAGAGGTTGCTAACAATTATTCGAAAGTCTGGATATCGCGGCAACATTCCCATCGAAACGCTGTCGATGAAGCGGAAGGATTATGATCCTTTTGTTGAAGTCCCAAAAGTGTTAGGCGAACTCCGCGAAGCCATTGAGGCGACAATCGCGATCAAGCCCGCGTCTAGATAGCAAACGTATAACAATCCGATCGGCATATTGTCCGGATTTCACTGGACGCCTTCCACACGCGAGATCTGAGGCTGGATTCCGGCAAGCTCATCAACTGTGGAAGCGTCGTACTCCTGCAGGATCGGCCCAGCAGCAACCTAGCCCCTTCCCTAGGCCGCAAGCTTCCCATCCACAAGTGGACACATTCGAGTTAGCGTCAAGCGTCTTCCACAAGTTGGTTAAAATCAATGTGGACGTAGACTCCTTCCGATTAGACTACGCCTACAGGATCGGATAGACTGAAGCTCTACTCGGTTTTCGCCGAACAGACGAAATCAAGCCAATCGTACGCCTTGATATATATCGTCGCACTGTATTTCAGAGCTCAGAATAATCATGATCGATGCAATCAAAAGTTTTGGGTCGATTGCAATGATGATGCTTACTTTGAGCTACGTGCATACGGGTAATTCAATTGCGGACGATTGGCCGATGCGAGGCGGAACCCCTGGACGATGTTCATGGAGTCGCGAATCGAACGGGCCCGCACATTGGACCATTGGCCCAAAATGGAAAGATGCAAACTCAAGAGATTCCAAAAACGTTCTTTGGCATGCCGATGGTTTTTATGAGGGCAAAGGATCTCCGGTTGTCTCGCAGGGTTTAGTTTGGATCGGCACCAGCAACACTCAAGGCGTTCGAGACATGGACGCTGGAGTCTTGACCTGCTTTCGGGCAAACGATGGCCAAAAGGTCTATGAACGCGTCTCTGCGAAGCTAGGACAGCCCGGTTCGGGCTATCAAGTGGCACATCGAGATTGGCCTGGTACTGGCATCACATCCTCGCCCTTGATCGAGGGCAATCGACTTTGGTATTGCACCAATCGACTTGAAATCGTCTGTTTGGACATCGAGGCCTTGGTTTCTCAAACAGGGATGCCTCGCGAATTGTGGAGTGTCGATCTTTCGAAGCTGTTCGGTGTCATGCCGCGAGACGTCCATTTAGGAAGCCCCGCCAGCCGTTGTTCGCTCGTGGGATACAAGGACTGGCTTTACACAACCACGACACACTCGCGAAATTCGGAGGGCGCGTTCGATTCAACGCTCCCTAGTTTGGTTTGCCTTAACAAAACAACTGGGCAAATGCACTGGAAGGATAGCTCGCCTGGCGAAGGACTTTTTCAGGAACCCCATGCGAATCCGACGATTGTCGAATTAAAGGATCGTGCACTCGTTGCGATTGGACAAGGGGACGGTTGGTTGCGCGCATTCGATTGCGACACCGGCAAACCGGTCTGGCAATTCAATATGAATGACCGATCTTCGCAACGTCCACTCAAGAAACACGAGTCGTTGCGTGTCGTTGAAAGCCCAGCATTCGATGGCGAGCGATTGTACGTGGTCGCTGGTGAACAGTATGAAGCATCCATGATCCTGGGTCGGATCGTTGCCTTGGATCCCCGTCGTAACGGTAACATCAGCACCATGCGAATCGACGAGAGCGGCATTGCTGTTCCCAATCCAAACAACGGATGTAGTTGGGAACTAAACGGGACCCTTGAGATTCCGTTCGAAGTCTGCGTGGGTGGTGTAGCAGTCGATGATCAATTCGTGTTCGCTGGAACGCTGCAAGGGGAAGTATTTTGCTTCGATAAAAGGACGGGGGAAATATGTTGGAAGCATGATATGAAAGCATCGTTGCTGACGACGCCCTTGATCGTCGGCGACAAAGTCTACATAGCGGACGAAGACGGAGATGTCGAAATACTTCGGGCGTCGCGAGTCTATGAGAAAATCTTTGAACAAAACCATCAAGACTGTTTTGAAGCTTCTCCCGTCTATTCAAATGGCACTTTGTTTTTGCAGTCGAGAAGTGGCCTTTGGGCTATCCGAAAGGATGCGAGCAAGTAGGCACAGTATGAGGGATTAGCGTCAAACACTTCCACAAGTTGGACCATCCCCACTGTGGACGCGGGATCTGGTCGATTGCTCAACGCCTGCAGGATCGGATAGACTGAGGAGGTTAGGCGGGGAATTGTGTTGGATTGGCGCTGGCTCCCATTCCGATCCGCTTCGCTACTGTTGGGATAGATTGCCGTTCGTTAGGGCCAAGATGATGGTTGACCTTCTCTCGAAACCACAAATAGCTGAGTTGACCGAATTGGCCTCGCGTTCGGCGACAACTAGATATCCGCATTAGCGACAACTAAATTTCCCGACCAGATTTTGGTCGATTTCTACTCGGGAGGAAGCTGCGCCAGAGTTTCCGACGTAGTCGTTGCTTGTTGTCTTGCCTGGGCTTCCTCCAATCG
>JANMLD010000482.1:0-2736 GCA_031372345.1 Pirellula sp. | reverse complement strand
GAGCGTGGCGGTGACGGCAGGATCGAATGTTCCTCCGACGCACCACGCGAGAATCCGCCGCGAGAAGTTGTCGATGATCGCATGTAGATACGCTCGACGACCATCGAGCAATCGCACAATGGAGGTATCAATATGCCAAATTTCGTTTGGCTTCGCCGCGCGAATGCCAACTTTGGGCTTGGGCGGATAGACTCGATTTCGCGGACGCTTCCAACCATGGAGGCGAACCATTCGATACCAAGACGTTGGCGAAGCGAAGACTTTCCCTAACCGCTGAGCAAGTCTGGCCAAAGCACCCGTATTGATATGTCGATACTCCTTGGCCATGACCAGCTCTCGGATGGTATCGATTTCACCACTTGTTAATCGACTTGGAGTCTTTCGTGGGCAGGAATTTCGATCGTTCAGGCCACACGTCTCCGCCTGATTCCAAGCATGGTAGCGAGAATGGGAAAGCCGAAGAAAAGCCAGGATTTCCCGCAGTGGACTTACAGTTGCGGCAGAGCCAATTGAGCTTAGAAGTTGTAGCTTGCAAGCTCCATTTGGAACACGAAAACGCTCCCACGTGAAACCCGAAAGCTTCAGGACGACGAGCAGCAAGCGTACAAGGGCGCGGAGTTTGGCCGCTTGAGAGCGCAGTCGAACGATTTCGCATTCAAGTTTTTCGATATCGTTGTCGTGTGACTTAAGATGCTCTGACGTCACGCAACCGCGGCGAATCAAAACCGAGATTGAACTCGATATGGGCTCTCTTGCGCGCCTGCGGTAGTCAACATCGAACCCCGGAACAATCAACCTCCCGGAACGTCTTTCGCGAAACGGATAGACATCTGCTCGGTATGAGAGGAAGATTAAACGACAGGAAGATCAGTTAACCCATCTCCGTATGTTCCTGTCGTGAAATTTTCCTGTCGCACCCCACGAACGCCGTCCCGAACTTCAAACCATCCCGAGTTCCTACACGCACGTTCGGTATTCGACCTTAAACCTCCATACAATGGACAGCTACCAAAATACTCCTTGTTGAGCATTCCGACGCGACTTGATTAGCGTCGATTCGCATTATTGGCGGTTAGACAAACGCGATTCGATTCATTTTGCTAGAATACTGTATCTAGGGTTGGGGCTTTGAATTGAGGATGGCAGGATGGATCAACGATGTCAATGAAGATTGGGATTCGAGCTTGGATTGATTTTGCGTTTCGCAAGATCTTCGGCAAACCTGGAAATGAAATCTGTCTCATTAGCATTCTCAATGCCGTACTACAGTTTCGCTATCCTGTTGTTTCAGTCGAGTATCTCAATCCGTTCGGAATGAAGGATTTCGAGACCGACAAGCTGGTTTGCGTGGACGTAAAGGCAACCGACCAGCGTGGCAGGGTTTTTGTCGTCGAAGTCCAAATTGTGGTTCAATCGAGTTTCGCCAAGCGGGCTGTCTTTTACGCTTGTGAAGCCTACACGGATCAACTTCGTGTGGGTCAAGGCTACAGCGATCTCAAAGCGACGTATTCGATCTGTTTGCTGATGCGGAATTTGTGGGACGACGATCAGCTTCATCACCAATTTAGGTTGGTTGACCGGGAAAGCGGAAGGGTATTGGAAGATTCGATCGAGATTCACACGGTCGAGCTTGCCAAGTACAATGGAGGTCCGAGCGACGTTCGCAGTGCGAGTGTCTTGGAACAGTGGGCCTATTGGATTAAGAATTCGAGTGAACATACGGTCGAAGAACTTCGCGAGTTGCTTCCAGGTTTGGAGTTTCTTCGGGCGACTGGTGAATTAAATGCGATTCGAGAGATAACTGAGGAAAAGCAAATGTACGATGCAAGAGAGAAAGCCAGTTTGGACATCCAGTCCAATTTGATTGACGCGCGACAAGAGGGCCGTCAAGAGGGCCGCCAAGAGGGTGAGTCGATTGGCCGAGTAAAGACATACCAAGAGCTGTTAGGTGACCGCATCTCCACAGACGAGGAATTGTCTCGAATGACGAGCAATCAGCTTGCGTCCGAAATAACGAAGCTGCAATCTCGATTGCGTGAGCGAAATGCATAGTCGTTCTCTTTATCTTTGAAAGAACAGAACTGGGCATAAACGGTCGCTGAATAGGGACAGAGAGCTGCACCGGTGGCTTCAATCGGCTGGCTTGCATGGGAATAGCGTATTCCCTGCGCTTTCTCCATAGATTTTTTGAGCGTTTTCGCTTTTCTAACGACGCTCAATCAGGCCATTACAGGGGTAGACTCGAACCATGGGAATCGATGATTGTCCTCGTGAGGCAGTAAGGCAACTCATAGACAGCTTGCTGCTGAACGATTTGATCGAACTCGAACCAAGTCTGTGCAAGTCCTCGAATTTCTTTTTGATTCGAACGTTCTTTAGAAAGTACAGCGGGGCGATAATCGGCGGTTACCATCATTCACCATCGGACTGTTCGCTCTCCACCGAGTTCATCTCGAGTTCATCTCGAGTTCATTTCGGTGGAAGCAACGTTTGGCGTGGCGAGACGCTGCTTCCGCCGGTTGAAAACCGACGGAGAGCTCATGCTGACGCATTGGTTATGACGGTAGCTGCCAATTGTTGCCTCCATCGGGACGGGCCCGAATGGAAGGCTTTTTTGGACACTTCTCGGCGAACGCCACCACTAAATGGGCAAGATAGCAAATTGATCTAGACATGAAAGAGCCTGCGCCTTCCTAATTGGGTTTCTAACGACTCACTTGAAAGGACGCAGGCATG